>NZ_MDCR01000014.1 GCF_001723055.1 Streptomyces niveus | reverse complement strand
ACCCGTCGCTGCGCCCGACCCGCGCGAGGATCTGCGCCGGGGTCGGGCGCAGCGACGGGTCCTTCTTCAGGCAGTCGGCCACCAACTCCCGCAAGCCCTCGGGGAGTTCGGTCAGGTTCGGCTCCTCCTGCGCGATGCGGAACATCAGCACGTGCACGGCGGTGTCGGCCGTACCGAACGGGAGGTGCCCCGTCGCCGCGTACGCGAGGACCGAGCCCAGGCAGAACACGTCGCACGCGGGCGTGATCGGGGTGCCGCGTACCTGCTCCGGGGCCATGAAACCGGGCGAGCCCACCAGCCCGCCGGTCCCGGTCAGCCCGGCGCCGGTGACCGTCTCCAGCGCGCGGGCTATGCCGAAGTCGATGACCTTCGGGCCCTCGATGGTGACCAGGACGTTGGACGGTTTGAGGTCGCGGTGGATCAGGCCCGCGCCGTGGATGTCCTGAAGGGCGTGGGCGAGACCCGAGCCGAGTATCCGCACCGAGCGCGCGGGAAGCGGCCCGTGCGGGCCCGAGACGATGTCCTGGAGCGAGGGCCCGGCCACGTACCCCGTCGCGACCCAGGGCACCGCGGCCTCGGTGTTCGCGTCGAGCACGGGCGCCGTCCACGCCCCGCCGACGCGCCGGGCGGCGGCGACCTCCAGCCGGAAGCGGTTGCGGAACTCGTCCTGTTCGGCGAGTTCCTTGCGTACGAGCTTCACCGCGACCGTACGGCCCCGGTCCGAGCGCGCGAGATACACCTGCCCCATGCCACCGGCGCCGAGGCGTGCCAGCAGCCGGTAGGCGCCGATGCGTTGTGGATCTCCTGCGGTCAGCTTCTCCATGGCCGTACGGCCCTCCCCCAGATGCCCAAGCCCGACGCGCCGAGGATAGTGCCGCCACGATCGTCCGGCGCGCCCACGGCAGAACCGGGGCGCGGCCGGGCGGTTCAGCCGAGCCGCTGAGCCCGGCCGTCGGCCGGCCGCTCAGCCCGGCCGCTCGGCCGAGTCGCTTGGCCCGGCCACTGACCCCGGCCGGTCAGCCCGGCCACTGACCCCGGCCGGTCAGCCCGGCCGGTCAGCCCGGCGGTCAGCCTGGGCGTTCGGCCCAGCCGCTCGGCCCCGCCGATCCACCCGGCCGCTCACCCCGGCCCGGGGCCGATCGTGTCCATCGCCCGCGACAGCCGTTCCAGCACCCGTACCGTCTCCGCGAAGTCCGACTCGCCCAGTTCCTCGGCCAGGCGCCGCGCGAGAGCCGCGTGGGCCGGCCTGATCTCGTGGATCGCCGCGCGGCCCTTCTCCGTCGGGGTGAGCAGTTTCGCGCGGCGGTGGGCGGGGTTCGGCTCGTACGCCGCGAGGTCGCGCTCGACCAGCAGGTCCGCGATCCGCTGCACGCTCTGGCGCGTGATGCCCATCGCGCGGGCGATCCCGGAGACCGGCAGCGGCTGCGGCAGTACGGCTCCGAGGACCTGCCACCAGGCGGCCGTCAGACCCGCCGGGGCCGCCAACTCCTCCGCCACGGAGAGGAACTGGCCGTTCAGCCGGAAGACGCCGAGCGCGCTCCTGCTGAGCAGTTCCGGGACTTCGGGGGTGCCGACGGGCTCGCTCATGAGTTGAGGACCTCGAACGCGCTCGCGTCGGAGTTCTTGAACAGCCGGTACCAGGCGTCCAGCTTCTCGCCCTCGTACACACCGAGCAGCGCGAAGATCTCGCGGGCGAACGCGACCGGCTCGGTCGGGCCGGCCGTGATCAGGGTGCCGTCCGTGACCGCGTCCGCCTCGCGGTAGTGCTTGCCGCCCCGGTACCCGGTGGCGTCCAGGTAGTAGGTGACGGCGCTGGTGTGCGCCCGGTCGTCCAGCAGGCCCTCGCGGGCCAGCCCCGCCGTCGCGCCGCAGATCGCGGCGACGGGCAGGCCCCGGTCGATGAACCGGCGGGCGGCGCGGGCGAACGGCGCCAGGTCGTCCCCGGTGTCCCAGAGGTCCGCGCCCGGGAGGATCAGCACCGCCGCGTCCTCGGGCTCGCCCAGCCGGTCGAGCGCGATGTCGGGCCGGACGCGCAGGCCGCCCATGGTGGTGACCGGGTCGGCGGTCGGGCCGACGGTGCGCACGGTGTAGCCGTTCTTGGCGAGGTGCGCGGTCGCGTAACCGGTCTCCCAGTCGGCGAGGGTGTCGTACACGGCGAGGTACACGGTCTTGCCGGTCATGATGGCCTCCTCAGTTCTATGACAGCAGCCTGTCATGTCGACAGTTTGCTGTCAATGTTCGCGAAGGGCGGGGCGACACCCTGCCCAGTCCCACCCCTCACGCCAGACAGGGTGGCCGTTTCGGTCCCCACCCGACCCTCTCTACTCTGGCCGCATGACCCCTCACCCCGTGCCTCACGACCCGGAGGCGGGCGCTGCCGTCAAGGCCGCCGACCGCGCGCACGTGTTCCACTCCTGGTCCGCCCAGGAACTCATAGACCCGCTCGCCGTCGCCGGTGCCGACGGCTCGTACTTCTGGGACCACGACGGCAACCGCTACCTGGACTTCACCAGCGGCCTCGTCTTCGCCAACATCGGCTACCAGCACCCCGCCGTCGTCGCCGCGATCCAGGAGCAGGCCGCGAAGCTCACCACCTTCGCGCCCGCCTTCGCCGTCGACGTACGCTCCGAGGCCGCCCGCCTCATCGCGGAGCGCACCCCCGGCGACCTCGACAAGATCTTCTTCACCAACGGCGGCGCCGAGGCCACCGAGAACGCCGTACGGATGGCCCGGCTGCACACCGGCCGCCCCAAGGTGCTCTCGGCCTACCGCTCGTATCACGGCTCCACCTCCACCGCGATCAACCTCACCGGCGACCCGCGCCGCTGGGCCTCCGACACCGGCAACGCGGGAGTGGTGCGCTTCTGGGCGCCGTTCCTGTACCGCTCGCCCTTCTACGCCACCACCGAGGCCGAGGAGTGCGCCCGCGCGCTGGAGCACCTGGAGTCGACCATCGCCTTCGAGGGACCGGCGACGATCGCCGCGATCATCCTGGAGACGATCCCCGGCACGGCGGGCATCATGACGCCACCGCCCGGCTATCTCGCGGGCGTACGGGAGTTGTGCGACCGGCACGGCATCGTCTTCGTCCTGGACGAGGTGATGGCGGGCTTCGGCCGTACCGGCGCGTGGTTCGCCGCCGACCACTTCGACGTCGTGCCCGACCTGCTGACCTTCGCGAAGGGCGTCAACTCCGGTTACGTACCGCTCGGCGGCGTCGCGATCTCCGCCGCCATCGCGGACACCTTCGCGACCCGCCCCTACCCCGGCGGCCTCACCTACTCCGGCCACCCGCTCGCCTGCGCGGCGGCCGTCGCGACGCTGCGCGTGATGGCCGAGGAGAAGATCGTCGAGAACGCCGCCCACATCGGCGAGACGGTGCTCGGCCCCGGCCTGCGCGAACTGGCCGAGCGGCACCCGTCGGTGGGGGAGGTGCGCGGGCAGGGCGTGTTCTGGGCGCTCGACCTCGTACGGGACAGGCAGACGCGCGAGCCGCTGGTGCCGTACAACGCGACGGGCGAGGCGAACGCGCCGATGGCCGCCTTCGCCGCCGCGTGCAAGAAGGGCGGGCTGTGGCCGTTCGTGAACATGAACCGTACGCACGCCGTACCACCCTGCAACGTCACTGAGGCGGAGGCGAAGGAGGGGCTGGCAATCCTGGACACGGCGCTGACGGTGGCCGACGAGCACACGGTGTGACGACCGGAGGGCTCCGGTGTCCCGGAGCCCTCCCTCTCCCTGGCTTAAGGTGAGCGCAGCCGGACGAGGGGACGAACATCAATGCCCGCCAGCGGAGCCGTGACCCGCAACACCCTGCGGCAACAGATCGCGGACGCACTGCGTGACGAGGTGTTGGCGGGGCGTTTGCTCCCGGGCGAGGAGTTCACCGTCAAGCACATCGCCGAGCAGTACGGGGTCTCGGCGACGCCCGTCCGGGAGGCGCTGGTCGATCTGAGCGCGCAGGGGCTGCTCGACTCCGACCAGCACCGTGGGTTCCACGTCCACCAGTTCACGGTCGCCGACTTCCGGGCCATGATCGAGGCGCGCTCGCTGATCACCGAGGGCGTGTTCCGCCGTGCCGTGGCGCACGGCACCAGACGGGTGCGCTCCGAGGCGCTGGTGTCGGTACGGCGCCGGGCCGAGGAGGCCGCGCGGGCGGCCAAGGGCGGGGATCTGGACATCCTGATCGGGTACGACCTGCGGTTCTGGCGGGAGCTGACCGCGCTCATCACCAATCAGTACATCTGCGACTTCCTGCACCGGCTGCGGGTGCAGGCATGGGTGTTCTCCGTGCCGTTGCTGCGCGGTGACCGCGCCTGCCGCGACTGGCTGTGGAGCGGGCACGAGCAGCTGGTCGACGCGATCACGCTCGGCGACGCGGACGCGGCGCGGGCGGTCATGGACGACTGCCACACGCACTCGCTGGCGTGGGCGGACCGGGTGGATCCGGAACTGGGACGTCCGCGGCGGTGAGCGGGTACGCGATGAGTGGAAGCACGGACACGACGCCTCGCACGGGTACGGGGTCGGACCTGACCGTGGTCGTCCCCGCCTACAACGAGGAACACCGGCTGCGCCCGACCCTCGACGCGATCTGCGCGCATCTGCGCGCCGACCCGGAGCGCTGGGGCGACTGGGAGCTGATCGTCGTGGACGACGGCTCGACCGACGGCACCGCGGAGGTCGCGGCACAGGCGGCGGCGGACGAGCCCCGTGTCCAGGTGCTGACGAGCGAGGAGAACCGGGGCAAGGGGCACGCGCTGCGGCTCGGAGTCCTGGCGTCGTACGGCAGGCGCGTGCTGGTCACGGACGCGGACCTGGCGACGCCGATAGAGGAACTGGACGCGCTGGACGACCTGCTGCACGACGACGAAGACGAAGACGAAGACGAAGAGGACTGCGACTACGAGTACGAGTACGAGGCGACCGCGGCCGTCATCGGCTCCCGCGCACTCCCCGACTCCCGCGTCGAGGTCCGCCAGCGCCCCGTACGTGAATGGCTCGGCCGGCTCGGCAACCGCCTCATACGGCTCGTCGCCGTCCGCGGCATACACGACACCCAGTGCGGCTTCAAACTCTTCGACGGCGACAAGGCGCGGGCCGCCTTCGCCGCCTCCCGCCTCGACGGCTGGGGCATAGACGTCGAGATACTGCGCCACTTCCGCCGCGCGGGCTGGCCCGTCGCCGAGGTGCCGGTGCGCTGGTCGCACCAGAGCGGTTCGAAGGTGCGCCCGGCGGACTACGGCCGCGTACTGCTGGAACTCCTGCGCCTGCGCACCCGTTTGCGCCCCGCGGACCTCGCCGTCGGCGTGCTCTTCCTCCTCTCATCCGTCCTCCTCTACAAGGGGCTGTGGGCGGACCTGGACCGCGCCTACCTCGCCGACTCGATGCAGGACCAGAACCAGTGGGAGTGGTTCTTCGGCGTCACCGCCGACAACGTCGCGCATCTGCGCAATCCGCTCTTCACCACCTATCAGGGCCATCCCGACGGCGTGAACCTGATGGCGAACACGGTCATGCTCGGCCTGTCCGTCCCGCTGACACCCGTCACGCTCCTCCTCGGCCCGACGGTGACCTGGGCGCTGGTCCTGACGCTCGGGCTGACGGCGACGGCGGTCGCCTGGTACTGGCTGTTCGTACGGCGGGTGACCCGCGTCCGGCCGGCGGCTGCCGTCGGCGCGGCGCTGGCCGCGTTCGCGCCGCCGATGATGTCGCACGGCACCGCGCATCCCAACTTCCTTGTGCTCTTCATGATCCCGGTGATCATCGACCGGGCGCTGCGGCTCTGCGAGCCGGGCGCGGGGGGCCGTCGCCTCGTCCGGGACGGGGTCCTGCTCGGCCTCTTCGCGACGTACCAGATCTTCCTCGGCGAAGAACCGTTGCTGCTCGCGGCGATGGGCATGCTGATCTTCGCGCTGGCGTACGCGCTGGCGCGCCCCGATGTCGCGCGCGCCACCTGGCGCCCGCTGCTGCGCGGGCTGGGCGTCGCGCTGGCGGTGTGTCTGCCGCTGGTGGCGTTCCCGCTGTACTGGCAGTTCTTCGGCCCGCAGAGCTACCACAGCGTCCTGCACGGCGACAACGCCGGCAACAGCCCGCTCTCCTTCCTGGAGTTCTCGGGCCGCGCGCTGCTCGGCGACGAGGAGCGCGCCGACACGCTCGCGATGAACCGCACCGAGCAGAACGCCTTCTACGGCTGGCCGTTGACCGCGCTCACCTTCGGGATCGTGGTGTGGCTGGGGCGTTCGGCACTGGTCAAGGCGGTGACGGGCACGGTGCTCGTGGCCGCGCTGCTGTCGCTGGGGCAGAAGATCCGGATCCCGTTCACGGACGTGGTGCTGCCGGGGCCGTGGCGTGCGCTGGCGCACCAGCCGCTCTTCGAGTCGGTGATCGAGTCGCGGGTGGCGATGATCTGCGCCCCGGCACTCGGCGTGCTGATCGCGCTCGCGGCGGC
>NZ_MDCR01000139.1 GCF_001723055.1 Streptomyces niveus | reverse complement strand
CGGGGAGCGAGACGACGCGCGGGGTGCCGTGAGCCGTCGGCAGGCGATCGGCCGCGGTGTGGGCTGTCTCTTCGCCCCGTACCCAGCGGGCGGCACTGTCACGGGGGTCCGTCGGGTCGTGGGGGCCCGCTGCCGGACGTGGCCGCGTCTCGGCCGTGACTCGTCCGGTGGCGGTCGCCGCGCCCGTCGCGACATAGGAGAGCAGCGCGGTGCGCAGGTCCTCGCGGGTGCGCACGACGAACGCCGCTCGGTATTCGAAGTCCTCCCGTCCGGTGCGCAGGGTGTGGGCGATGTCGGTGAGGGTCACGTCGGCGCCGCGTGGTGCCGTCAGAAAGGCGGCGAGCCGGCCGGCGGCGGCGGTCAGCCGGTCGGGGGTCCGCGCGGACAGCGGGATCAGCCGCTCCCCGTCGGGAGGTTGACCCTTGCCGGTGTCCGGCCGCGCGGCCGGACACTCCTCGATGACGGCGTGCGCGTTGGCTCCGCCGGCGCCGAACGAGCTGAGCGCCGCGCGCCGGAGCCCTCCCCCCGGAACGAGCCAGGGCTCGGCCGTGCGCTGGAGCCGGAACGGCGTGGCCTCGAAGTCGATCCGTGAGTTCGGCGGATCGCTGTGCAGGGTGGGCGCGAGGGTGCGGTGTCTGATCTGGAGGACGAGCTTGGTGAGCCCGGCGATACCCGCGGCGGCCTCGGCGTGGCCGATGTTGGGCTTCAGTGACCCCAGCGCCACCGGGGCCCGCCGCTCGGCGGACCGGCCGAATACCCGTGCCAGGCCCTCGATCTCGATGGGATCGCCGAGTTCTGTACCGGTGCCGTGCGCCTCGACGCAGCTGATGGTGTCGGGGTCGACTCCCGACCGGCGCAGCGCGGAGCCGATCACGGCGGCGTGGGCCTTCGGGGAGGGCACGGTGTAGCCGTTGGTGCGCCCGCCGTGGCTGATGGCGGTGGCACGGATGACGGCGTCGACGCGGTCTCCGTCTGCGCGGGCCGCGGCCAGTGGCTTGAGCACCACGGCTCCGACGCCCTCGCCGGGTACGAGGCCGTTGCCGCCCTCGCCGAACGCGCGGCAGACGCCGTCGGGGGACATCATGCGCTGCTCGGCGAGCATGCCGAACTTCATGGGGTGCAGATTGAGATACGCGCCTCCGGCGATCGCCATCCGGCACTCGCCGTGCCGAAGGCTCTCGCAAGCGAGGTGAAGGGCCGTCAGGGAGGCGGAGCAGGCGGTGTCGACGGCGAGGCTCGGCCCGTGGACATCGAGGAACCAGGAGAGGCGGTTGGCGAGCGAGAACTCCATGGAGTAGGCGGGAACAGGGTTGCCCCTGCCCCACTGCTCGGCGCCGACCAGTCCGTAGGCGAGACCGGTGGTGCCGGCGAACACGCCGACCGCGTGGCCGTCGTCGGTACGGGTGGCGTGGTGGAGCCGGTCCCGGGTGTAGCCGGCGTCCTCCAGCGCGGTCCAGGCCACCTCCAGAAAGAGGCGTTCGGCGGGGTCCATCCGCCGTGCCTCGCGCGGCGCGACGGAGAAGAACAGGGAGTCGAAGCGGGCCATGTCGTCGAGGAAGCCGCCCCAGCGGCCGTAGCTGGTGCCGGGCAGCCGCTCGCCCCGGTCCGTCCAGCGGGCCTTGTCCCACCGATCCGCCGGTATCTCGGTGATCGCGTCGCGGCCCTCCACCAGCATCTGCCACAGTTCGTCGATGTCGCGCGCGCCGGGGTAGCGGCCGGCGATGCCGATGACGGCGATCGCGTCGTCGGGGGCGCCCGCTCCGCTCCGGATGCCCTCGCCCGCCGGTGCGGACCGGGCGGTGCTGCTCGGCCACGTGCGCGACGCGTCAGGATCGGGATCGGCATCGGCATCGGCATCGGCATCGGCATCGGCGGAAGGCTCGGACGCGCGCGCGGAGGCGGCCAGCGCCGGGCCGTGGTGCGAGACAAGATAGGCCGCGAGGTCGTCCACGGTCCGGTGGTCGAAAAGCAGCGTCGCCGGCATGGGGCCGAGGCGGTCCTCCAACGCGGTTCCGAGGCGTTTGACCATGACGGAGTCGATGCCGAGCGCGGAGAACTCCTGGTCGGGCCGGAGCCGGCCGGGCTTCATCCGAGTGAGCCGGGAGACCTCGCCGAGGAGGAGGTCCCGGGCGGTTCCGGTCAGCGCGCCGCCCCCCGGCCCGGACGGATGGCCCACCGTGGCGTCGGCCCGCGCCGCACTCGGGGCCGGGGCCGGGGAGGCGAGCCGGTCCCGTACGAACTTCTCGATCCGGGCCCGGTGTCCGTGGACGACGACGATCTCGGGCGCGTCCACCCGCCGTGCCGCGGCCAGCACCGACAGCCCGGTGCGTGGCGGCATCGCGACCATTCCCTGGAGGGCTTCGACGGCCCGCCGGTCGGTGTCGCTCAGCGTCATCCCGCCGTCGGCCCACAGGGGCCAGCCGACGGAGACGGTACGCCCCCGGCGGCTGCCCGCCGCCACCAGCTCCGCGCGCCGGACGGCGAACCCGCCCAATGCCCGGCCCGCGGCGGCGTAGTCGGCCTGCCCCGGGTGGCCGGCGTACCCGGCGAGGGAGGAGAACAACGTGAAGTGCCGCAGCGGTTCGTCACGGGTGGCCTCGTCCAGGGCGCGCGCTCCCGCCAGTTTCGGCGCCAGCACACGCGCGTGGGCGCCGGGAGCCTTGTTGACGATGTAGGCGTCCTCATTGACACCCGCCAGGTGCAGCACATCAGTGACCGGTCCGAAAGCCCTGTGCGCCTGAGCCACCGCCCGGCGTACGTCGTCGGGGCGGGTCACGTCGCCCTGTACGTAACGGACTCCCCCGCTGCCCGCGTCCCGGACTCGCCGCACCAGGTCGTCGACGCCGGCGCCCGGCGCGGAGCGGCCGAGCAGGACCAGCCGGGCTCCGGCCCCGAAGGCCAGTTCCTCCGCCAGGCGCAGGGCGATCCCTCCACCGCCGCCCGACACCAGATGGACACCGCCCAGGGCGTCCGGCCCGGCGTGGACGGCAAGCTCGGTCGCGGTCAGCGTCCGCACCCACCGGCCGTCCGCGTCCACCCGGACCTGACGCAACGGCGCGGCGGGGAGCGCGAGTTCACGCAGGGCGGCCTCCACGGGATCGGCGAGGCCGACGGCGGAGAGGGCCACCGGGCGGAGGCGGCCGTCCTCCAGGGCGGCGATCGAGCAGAAACCACCGAGAGCGTCGGCCGACTCGGCGCCGCGCTCACCGACAGCGACACACGCGATCGCGACGGGGCCGCCGCCCGGTCGGCGGATCAGCGTACGCACGACGGGATACACGGCGTCCAGGCACCGTTCGGGGCCGTCCGCCGTGACGACCACCACCTGCCGGGGAGTCTCGCCTTCCGCGTCCAGCCGGTCCCACAACCGCTCCCACTCGGTGTCGTCGCCGACGGGGAGCGCCGAGCCGTCCGGGGAGCCGGTCCGCCCGGTCACGGCGCGCAGGACCCGCGCGCCCTTCGTCGCGAGGAGACCAGGGAGTTCGGCAGCGGCGGGGTCCAGCACGACCAATGGGCGGGTTCCGGGGGACGAGGGGGGAGCCCCGGCAGGTTCGGCTCTCTGCCACCCGGCCCGGTAGGCGACCACCTCGGTGCCGTCGTCTCCGTCCGCGCGCATGAGCGTGACCGCGTCCGTCACGGACAGCTCTCCGGTCCGGACGCGCTCCAGAATGTCCCGCCGGTTCATTCCTGAGATCACCGCACACCTTCCATCAGCTGTTCCGCCTGGTCCACCGTGAGGCGGCCTTCGTTGAGGGCCTGGAGCAGTCCGGGCAGGGAGTCGCCCGCGGGCGGCACCGCTGCCGGGCTCGGCCCGTCCGGCTCCAGGGGTTCGGCCCAGTGGCGCTGAGCCTCGAAGGCGTACCCGGGCAGCGACACGCGCCGGCCGGGGGCGGAGCGCAGCGGCGCGGTGCCCGCCGCCCATCGCCGCGCGGCCCGTGCCGCGTCGGCCGGCGGGTGCACGGAACGGACGGTCGCCGACGCGTCGGCGGCATCGCCGGTGAACGCGCGCGGGTCCGTTTCGCCGTCGATGGTGCGTCGCAGGACCTCGACCAGTTCCTCGGTCGAGGCGACGGTGAACGCGGCGCGGCTCGCCATCTCGTCCCGGCCCACGGTGAGGGTGTGGGCGATGTCGGCCACTTCGGGCAGGTCCTCGGGCCCGGTGAGGGCGGCGTACAGCGTCTCGATCTGCGCGCGCAGCCGCTCCGGGGTACGGGCGGACAGCGGCACGACGAACACGCTCCCCGCCGCCGCCGGAACGGCGGCGGGACGGGTCTCGGGGAAGTCCTCCAGGAGGACGTGCGCGTTGGTGCCGCCCAGTCCGAAAGCGCTGACACCAGCACGTCGGGGTCCGTCGTGCGCGGGCCACGGGGTGAGCCGGTCAGCCACCCGGAAGGGGCCCCCGTCCAGGTCGAGCAGGGGGTTGGGCTCGGTGAAGTGAAGCGTGGGCGGAACCAGCGCGTGCCGCATGGCGAGAACCGTCTTGACGACTCCGGTCAGTCCGGCCGCCGCCTCGGTGTGACCCACGTTGGACTTGACCGTACCGAGCAGGCACCAGGGCTCGACCTCTTCGGCGTCGGTCCTGCCGTCCAGGGTGGCGAACGCCTTGCGCAGCCCCCGGACTTCGATGGGGTCGCCGACCTCGGTGCCGGTGCCGTGCGCCTCGACATAGGTGACCGTACGGGGGGCGACTCCGGCGTCGCGGTAGACGGAGGCGATCAGCTCCGCCTGGGCGGTCGGGTTGGGCATCATCAGGGAGTCCATGTGGCCTCCCCCGCCGTGCGAGACGCCGCTGCCGCGTACGAGGGCGTAGACCGTGTCGCCGTCGGCGAGAGCCTGGGAGAGCGGTTTGACCAGGACCGCGACAGATCCCTCGCCGCGGACCATGCCGTTGGCCCCGCGGTCGAAGGCGGCGCAACGCCCGTCGGGCGACACGATGCCCAACTGACCGAGCGCGACGAACAGATCGGCGGTCAGGAACAGATGCACACCGCCGACCAGCGCGGCCTCGCACTCCCCGGAGCGGACCGCGCGCACCGCCCGGTGCAGCGCGGTCAGCGAGCTGGAGCACGCGGTGTCCACGGCTTCGCTGGGCCCCCGCAGGTCCATCTGGTACGACACCCGGTTGGCTATCAGACAGTGGCCGTTGCCGCTGACGACATGCCCCTCCCGGTGGCGACCGGCACGCTGGAGCTGCCAGTCGTAGTCGTGGGAGGTGGCGCCGACGAATACACCCGTCCGGCTGCCCCGCAGGTCCGCCGGGCGGTGGCCGGCGTCCTCCACCGCGTGCCAGGCGGTCTGGAGCATCAGTCGCTGCTGGGGGTCCATCAACTCGGCCTCCAGCGGTGTCATACCGAAGAAGTCGGCGTCGAACTCGTCCACGCCGTCGATGAACGAGCCCCAGCGGCTGTTGACGGTGCCTGGCGTACGGTGCGGGTCGCCGAACACCTCGCGCCAGTCGAACCGGTCGGCGGGGATCTCGTCGACCAGGTGCTCGCCGTCGCGCAGCCGGCGCCACCATGTGCGCAGGTCCGGTGAGCGCGCGAAGCGCCCGGCCATACCGACGATGGCGACCGGGTCGTCGGGCGCCTCGTCCTTGGTCCATGTCCTGCGGGAGGCCGCGTACCGCGCGACGGCCGACGGCACCGGGGCGGCGGGAGCCGGCTCGATGTTCGACGGAACCGGTGCGTGTACGGCCAGATGTGCCGCGAGCGAGTCGATCGACGTGTGCTCGTACAGAAGCACCTTCGGCAGCCTGCCGAACTCCGGCTCCAGACCTCGGACCAGCTGAATGGCGCTCAGAGAGTCCATTCCGTAGCGGTCGAACGGCGCGGCGGTGTCCACCTCACCGGGCTCCAGCCCGAAGAAGCCCGCGAAGACGGGGCGCAGGCGTTCACGAATCTCGTCCGCGTCGGCGGCCGCGTTGGGCGATGCGGCGGGCGCCGGGACGGCCAGGACGGGCGGTGCGGGGACGGGGGCGGGATCGCTCACGTGGGGTGTGCGTACGGACAGGTGTGCCGGGACCGTGGACGGCACCTGGCTGTAGAGCACCGCGTTGTCGAACTCGGTCTCGGACAGATCCGGCGCACCGAGCGCCCAGGTGCCCTCGAAACCCTGCTCGGCGAGAGCCGCCCGCCACCGTGGCACGTCGAAGAACGGTGAGTGCGGCAGTCGCGCCTGCGCGTCGATGGCGGACCAGTAGCCGGGCAGCGGTCCGATCATGGCGGCCATGCAGTCGTGGTTACGGACCAGTTCCTCCAGGACGAGTACACCACCGGGGGCGAGCAGCCCGCGGACGCGGGCGAGGCTCTCACCGAGGTGGCGGCTCGCGTGGACGGAGTTGGCCGCGACGACGATGTCCACGCCGCCCGGTGCGAAGCCTTGCTCCACCGGATCCCGGTCGAGGTCGAGCACCGCGCAAGAGAACTCCACCGGTGTGCCGTCGAACCGGGTGCGGGCGGCCGGCAGGAAGGCGGGCGAGACGTCGGTGAACTGGTAGCGCACGCCGGTGCCGTGCTCCGCGAGGGCCTCCAGCAGTCGCCGGGTGGTTCCGCCGGTGCCACCGCCGATCTCCAGGACCCGCACGGGCCGGTCGGGCCGGGACGCCCGGAGATTGCGCGCGCGGGCGGCCACGAGCCGGGCGACGATCTCGTTGTGGTGGTCGGCGACGGTGTTGCCGTCGTAGACGCGCAGCAGCAGATCGGGATGGTCGGAGGAGAAGAACACCTCCAGGGCGTCCGCCCGGCCGGCCAGAATGTCCGGCAGCCGGGGCAGACACACGGTCACCAGGTCCAGCCAGGGCGCGAGTTCGGGGTGCTCGGTGCGCAGCGCGGCCATCTCGGCGGGGAAGTCCGCCGGGCCGACGGGGCCGGGCAGTCGTGCGCTCATCGCGACGAGCGCGTCCGCCAGGCGGCCGTAGCGTTCCTCGTCGTGCAGCAGGCCGCGCAGGCGCTCGGCGGTGAGCGGGGAGCCGCCCTCACCGAGCAATCGCGCGCACCAGCGCCTGAGCAGGTCGTCGAGCCGGTCCAGGCCCAGCCCCGCGTGCCGGCCGGAGAATCCGCTCGCCAGGACATGCCGTCGCACCTCGGCGACCTCCGGGACCTCCGGCGCGGCCCCGGCCCCGGCCTCGGCCTCGGCCTCGGGCAACGCCTCGGCGGAGAGGACATCGGTGCCGCCGAACCAGTACCGGGTCCCGGCGAAGGGGTGCACGGGCAGATGAACGCGCGCGGTTCCCGGAGCGGGTGACACATCGTCCGGGACCGCGCCGCCGTCGGCCCAGATCCGCGCCGCCTCCCGCAGCCGGGGACCCACCGCATGGTCCGGGGCGGCGACGTACACGGCGTTCACGCTGTCCTGGCCGGCCAGGTACTCGTCCATCGCGGACAGCAGCCCATCGGCGGAGGCGGCGACCAGGGCGACCCGGTGAGGCATCGGCTCGCGGCCGTGGTGGAGCGTCGCGGCCAGCCCTGCGAGAGGCGTACGCGGCGCCTCGGCCAGGAAGTCACGGTGGCGCCGCACCAGTTGACGCAGGTACCGGTGATCGCGCGCAGAGAAGGGGAACAGCCGTGGTTCGTCGGCGGCGGCCGGCACGGGACGGCCGGGAGCCTGCTCGATGACGGCGTGGGCGTAGGACCCTCCGAAGCCGAACGAACTCACCCCGGCGAGACGCCGCCGTCCGGCGGGGGCGCGCCAGTCGAGCGGCCGTGCGGGGATGTGCAGCGGGGACCCGTCGAGCGAAATGTGCGGACTGGGACGGCTGTAGCCGGGCATGGCGGGGATCACCCCGTGACGCGTCTGCAGGACGGCCTTGACGAGGCCGACCAGCCCGGCCGCTCCCTCGGCGTGCCCCATATGCGCCTTCGCGGACCCGACGGCGCAGAACGCGGACGCGGTGGTGTGGCGGCGGAAGGCCGCGACCGCACCCTCGATCTCGACGGGGTCGCCCAGCGCCGTACCGGTGCCGTGGGCCTCCAGGTAGCCGATGTGCGCCGGGTCGACACCGGCCCGCGCCCAGGTGTCCAGGAGCAGTTGTGTCTGCCGGGCGGGGTTGGGCGCGGTGACGGAACCGGCGCGTCCGCCGTGGTTGACGCCCACGGCCCGGATGACGGCGTGGACGGGGTCGCCGTCGGCGAGGGCCCGGTCGAGCGGTTTGATCAGGACGGCGACCACGGCCTCGGCGGGTACGTAGCCGTCGGCGCGGGCGTCGAAGGTGTGGCAGCGCCCGGACGGGGACAGCGCCCCGAGCGCCGAACTGCGCACATAGTGCTGGGGGTCCAGGATCAGGTTGGTGCCGGCGGCGAACGCCATGTCGCACTCGCCGCGGCGTACCGCCTCGACCGCCAAGTGCAGGGCGTACAGGGACGACGAGCACGCGGTGTCGACCACGAGCGAAGGCCCGGTGAGGTCGAAGTGGTACGCGGCGCGGTTGGCCGTCATCGTGACGGACGTGCCGGTGACGTCGTGCGCGCCCATACGCCGTCCGGCGGACGTCATGGCCTGGTCGTAGTCGCCGAAGCAGCGTCCGACGAAGGTGCCCGTGGCCGAGCCGCGCAGGCGTGGAGCGACGGCGGCGTCCTCCGCGGTCTCGTGCAGCACCTCCATCAGCTGTCTGGTCTGGGGGTCCAGGCCCTCGGCCTCGGCAGGTGTGAGGCCGAAGAAGGCGGCGTCGAAGCGGGTGACGTCGTCCAGGAAGCCTCCGTGCCCGCAGTCGGTGGCGTCCACGCGACGGCCCTCGGGGTCGTGGAAGAGGCTGTGGTCCCAGCGTTCGGGCGGCACGGGGCTCACCAGGTCGCGAGCGGCCAGCAGGTCGGCCCAGAGTCCGGCGGTGTCGCGGGAGCCGGGGAAGCGTCCGGCCATACCGATGACCGCGATCGGCTGTTCCCCGTGCCCGGCCCCGGCGCCGGGGTGTGGATCACGGGCGGACCGGGGACCGGCGACCGCCGCGGGCGGGCCGACGGGCATCCTTGCCGGGTCCGTCGGGTCGAGCGTTTCGGGGTCCTCGTCCGCTGGCGGCCCGTCAGGCACGGACATGTCTGACGCGGCGGACGCGGCGGACGCGGCGGACGCGGCGGGCCCGTGCTGGTCGAGGAGATGGCCGACGAGCCGGTCGGTGTCCGGGTAGCGCAGGAGAGTGGTGGCCGGCAGCTCGGCACCCAGCCAGGTACCGAGTTCCGTCGTCAGCCCGGCCAGCTCTACCGAGGTCAGTCCGAGTGCCATGAAGCCGGCACGTGTCCAGTCGGCCGGCGGTTCGGTGCCGGCCCGGCGCAGCGCCCCGGTGACCATGGCCTCCACCGCGGCTTCGACACGGGCCCGTCCGTCCGGCCGGGCGGGCGGCGCCGAGGCTCGCGCCGGTGTCACCGACCGGTCCTCCGGCATCCGGCCACCTGCCTCCGGCGCGGTGTCGAGTGCGGCGGTCAGCCTGACGGGGTCGCCGTGCAGCACGACCACCCGTTCCGCTCCGAGGGCGAGTGCGGCGTCGAGAGTGTCGAGGGCGGTGCGCGAGTCGAGCGGGACCGATCCGGTCCGGGCCAGTACCCGGTCCTGGAGTCCGGCGTCGATCCGCATCCCGCCGTCCCGCCACAGCGGCCAGTCCACGGCGAGCGTCCTGCCGTGCCGGGCACCGGCCGTACGCCGCTCCTCCCGCCAGGCCGCGAAGGCGTCGAGGGCCCGGTTGGCCGCGCTGTAGTCGGCGCCGCCGATGCTGCCGACGGCCGAGGCGAGCGACGAGTGGATCAGAAGATAGTCCAGGGGGTCGTCGCCGGTGACCGCGTCCAGGCCGGCGATACCTTCCGTCTTGGGCGCGAGGACCCGCTCGGCGGAGGCGCGGGTCTTGTTGACGAGGAGGGCGTCGTCGAGCACCCCGGCCGCGTGCACGACTCCGGTGAGGGGGCCGAACCGCTCCCGTACCCTCTCCACCGCGGTCAGCAGCGCGGGCCTGTCGGTCACGTCGGCGGTGAGGTAGAGGGCATCCGCCCCGAGCGCCCGGAGTTCGGCGACCGCCTGTGCCGTTCGGTGGTTCTCGGGTGAGCGGCCGAGCAGTGCCAGGCGAACGCCGTCCGTGGCCGCGATCCGCCGGGCCGTGTGCAGGCCGATCCCGCCGGCCCCGCCGGTGATCAGGTAGACGCCGCCGGGCCGGCTGAGGACCGGTCCCGGCTCTCCGTGACCGGTGAACGGCCCGGCGGGCAGGAACACTTCGGCGAAGCGGCCGTCGTCCGTGTGGCGGATCTCGGTCCCTCGTGCATCGGCCGGCGCGCACACCTCGGCCCACAGGGTCGCGGCGTCAGCTCCCCCGGACGTGAACCGTACGGCCCGCAGCAGCAGGTTCGGCTGTTCGAGCCGGACGCTGCGGGCGAGCCCGCCGACAGCGGCGTGGCCGGGACTCGTGCCCCGCGAGGCGTAGGAGTACAGCACGGGCAGGGGGTGTCGCCGACCGGTCATCAGCGCCCGGCACAGGAACAGTGCGGAGAGTACGCCTCCCGAAGCGGTGGAGCCCGTCGTATCGCCCGCGGAGAGCGCCCAGAGATGGAGGACGGCGGCGGGGTCGCGGCCCTCCGCGCGGAGGGTCGCGACCAGCCGGTGGTACTGCTCGGCGTCACCCGGCTCGATCTCGAACGTGTCGGGCGCGGTGCGCTGGTAAGACATGCCCGGCCTGACGGTGACGACCTCGGGGTGCAGCGCGCGCAGCTCGTGCGTCCGGTCCGGATCGGTGTCGAAGACGAGCAGGGGGCCGTCCGGAGCGGTGCCGCGGCCCGGCAGCGGAAGAGGCGTGGTGGACGGCACGTACAGCAGCGTGCGGACACCGTCGGGCGTACCGGCGGAGGTCGCGGGCGGGACCTCCACAGCGGCCGGTCCGGGCTGCGCGATGTCGCCCAGCCAGTGACGGCTCCGCTCGAAGGGGTACGTCGGCAGCGGGACGCGGCAGGCTCCCTCGGGAACGGTCCACTCCGTACGGCTTCCGGTCACCCACCGGCGCGCCGTCTCGTCCTCGTCGCCGCGCCGGGCGGGTCCCGCGTCGGATCCGTCGGCCACGGTGCCCGTATGAACCGGACAGCCGGGAGGCCGGCCTTCCGCGAACGCCCGCAGACCGTCGGCGAGTTCGGCGGTCGTGGAGGCCACCACGGCGAGTCGGTGCGCCATGGCGCGGCGGCCTGCGCGCAGGGTGTGGGCCACGTCGGCGAGTTCCAGGTCCGGCCCCGAACTCAGGTGCGCGGCCAGCCGTCCCGCCTGCTCGCGCAGCGCGCTCGCGGAGCGTGCGGACACGGGGACGGCGAGGGGACGGCCACCGGCGGGCCGGGGCAGGTCCGGGGCCGTGAACTCCTCAACGATCACATGGGCGTTGGCGCCCCCCGCGCCGAACGCGCTGACCGCGGCGCGCCTGGGCAGCGGGCTGCCGTCGGCCGGGTCCACCGGGGCCGCCCAGGGTTCGGCGCGCGCGGGCAGCCGGAAGGGGGTCGTCTCCCAGTGGATCGACGGATGGGGGTCGCCGACATCCGCGGCCGCAGGCAGGGTCCGGTGCCGCAGGGCCATCAGCACCTTGGTGATACCGGCGATGCCGGCCGCCGCCTCCAGGTGTCCGATGACCGGTTTGGCGGATCCGATGGCGCAGTAGCCACGGTCGTCGGAGGCCGCCGAGTAGACGGAGGTGAGCGCCTCGACTTCGATCTGGTCGCCGAGCGGAGTCCCGGACGCGTGCGCCTCCAGATATCCGATGGTGCGCGGTGAGACTCCCGCGTCGGCGAGCGCCGCGCTGACCACACGTGCCTGTGCCTCCGGGCTGGGCACGGAGTAGCCGCTGGTGCGCCCGCTGTGCAGCAGCGCCGAGCCCCGTACCAGCCCGTAGACGTGGTCGCCGGGTACATAGCCGTCCGCGTCTCTGCCGAAGGGGCGGCACCGCCCGGTCGGGGAGAGCAGTCCGAGTTCCGCCAGCCTCAGGTACTTGTAGGGGTGCAGGGACAGATTCACCCCGCCGACGAGCGCGGCGCGGCACTCGCCGCGCCGGATCGCGTCGGCGGCGAGATGGAGGGCGGCCGTTCCGGCGGAGCACGCGGTGTCCACGGTGAGGCTGGGGCCCGCGAAGTCGAAGGCGTAGGACAGCCGGTTGGACAGCGCCGAGGACCAGGATCCGGCGATGTCGGCGGTCCCCGCGCGCAGCCGGTCCAGTCCGTGCAGCTGGTAGTCGTTCCACATGGCGCCGGCGAACACGCCCACCGCACGGCCGGTCTGTTCGGCGAGCCCTTCGGGGGTGTGCCCGGCGTCCTCGACGGCCTCCCACGCGGTCTGGAGCAGCAGCCGTTCGTGAGGGTCGGTCAGCTCGGCCTGGCGGTCGTCGAAGTGGAAGAACCCGGCGTCGAACTCGGCCACTCCTTCGCAGAAGGCGCCCCACCGGGAGTAGGTGCGCCCCGGTGTGCCCCGGCGCGCGTCGAAGTACGCCGTGTGGTCCCAGCGGTCCGCCGGAACGGCGGTGGCGCGGTCCTCGCCCTCGGCCAGCACCTCCCACAGTTGCTGTGGGGTCCGGGCCCCGGGGTAGCGCCCGGCCAGACCGACCACGGCCAGCGGCTCCACGCGGGCGCTGTCGTCGTGGGAGGACCGGTCACGGGGAACGAGCGCGGCGGCCGGGGTGACAGGGGGTCTCGGTGCGGGCTGTGCCGCCGGAGGCCCCGACGCGGGCTGCGCCGGGGCGGTGGCGGCGGGGTGCTCCTTCCGCACATGGGCGGCCAGCCGCCGGACCGTGGGGTGCTCGAAGAGCAGGGTGGGATACAGCTCGACGCGCAGGATCTCCTCCAGGTCCGCGGCGATGCCGAGCAGGTCGACGGAGCTGAGACCGCACTCGTAGAAACCGAGGTCCCTGTCGACGTCGTCGGCCCCGACTCCCAGTCGCCCTGCCACGAGAGCGCCGACCTGGTCCTCGAAGTCCCCCTCACCGACCGCGGCCGCGGCGGGAGTCGGGTCCGCCGCACCATCCGGGCGGTCGGCCGGGCGCTGGGCGCGGTCGGTGATGAGGTCGGCGGAGCGGACACGTTTGGCGCGGAAGCCGATCAGTTCGGCGACCACTTCGCCGGTCGGCGAGCAGATCTCCAGATCGGCGTCGAAGAGTTCGCTGTCCAGTCCTCCGCCGACCGGTCCCGGGACATGGACCACGTTCTGCGCCGCCACCCCGGTGCGGGCGCGGAACGACTCGATGTACAGGGGGATGTACGCGGGGCGCGGCCCGTCCGCGTCGTGCCCGTCGAGCAGGAGCATCGGCACCAGGGTCGCGAAGTCGAGCACCGCCGGGTGGGCGTGGAAGTCACCGAGGTGGGCCACCGCCTCGTCGGCCAGCCGCATCCGTGCGACGGCGTGCAGGGAGCCGACGTGGACCGTGCCGGACGCCCGCATGAATCCGCGGTGTTCGATGTCGAGCCCGCGCACCAGTCCGTACAGGTCGTCCACGGCGACCGTGCGCGGGGCCGTGTCCACCAGTGCCGCGAAGTCGACGTGGCGGGTGGGCCGGCCGTCGGCACGGTGGAGTTCGGCCGTGCAGTTGGTCTCCCACGGTGCCTGTGGGTCGTCGGCCGGACGGCTGCGTACGGTCACCGGCAGCGGCTGCCCCTCCGCCGCCTCGCCAAGGCCGACCTCGACCGTGCTCCGTCCGCCGGTGCCCATGACGGGGGCGCGGAAGACGATGCGGCGCAGCTCGACGAGGCCGGGGTCGATCCCGCCCCTGCGGACGGTTCGAAGCACCAGGTCGAGGAGGAACACACCCGGAAGCACGGGCACTTGGTGGACCAGGTGATCGCGGACGGCCGGGTCGTCGGGTCCGACGGTGGTGGCGGCCCGTCGGCCGGTGAGCGGTCGCAGGAGGTCGTCGGGGCGCTGGGGGGATCGATTCTCCGGCATGGCTAGATCAGTTCCTCCAGCTCGAACATGGGACGGGGGCGCGGGTACGAGGGGTCGAGCCGGGCGGTGCGCTCGACCCAGTGCCGGCGCCGCCGGAAGACGGGCGGTGCGAGGGGCGACCGCACGGACCGGGTGGTGCTCAGCTCCGTGTCGGTGGGCTCGCGCAGGACGACGTGACAGTTGGTGCCGCCGAAACCGAAGGCGCTCAGCCCGGCCCGGCGCACACCCTCCCGGCGTTGCCAGGGTTCGAGCCGGTCCTGCACGCGGAACGGGGAGGTCTCGAAGGCGAAGCGGGGGTTGGGGCGCTCACAGTGCAGGGTGGGTGGGAGCTGCCGGTGCCCCAGGGAGAGGACGATCTTCTGGAGTCCGGCCATGCCGGCCGCCATCAGCAGATGCCCCACGTTGGACTTGACGCTGCCGACCGCGCAGAATCCGCGTTCGTCGGTGCTTTCGGCGAACACGGCAGTCAGCGCCCGCAGTTCCATCGGATCACCGATCATGGTGCCGGTGCCGTGTGCCTCGACGTACGAGACGGAGGAAGCGCTCACTTCGGCGGCGCGCAGCGCCTCGCGCACCACGTCCTGTTGGGCTTCGGGGTTGGGGGTGGTCAGTCCCATGGTGCGGCCGTCGTTGTTCATCGCGGTGGACTCGATGACCGCGAGAACCCGGTCCCCGTCGGCGAGGGCCGCGTCGAGCGGTTTCACCAGGACGACTCCGACGCCCTCACCGGGGACGAATCCGTTGGCGGCGGCGTCGAAGACATGGCACGTACCGTCGGGCGAGAGCGCGCGGGCGGCGCTGAGCGAGAGGAACCGGGTCTCGTCGAGCAGCAGATCGGCACCGCCGACGAGGGCCATCTCGCACTCACCGAGCCGCAGTGCCTGGCGCGCGAGGTGGAGGCTGGACAGGGAGGACGAACAGGCCGTGTCCACCACGAGGTTGGGGCCGCGCAGGTCGTGCAGATGGGCCAGGTGGGCCGCGATGAAGTTCTGGTTGAGCCCGGTCGCGGTGGCCCGGCCGGGGACGGTGACGCGGGAGGCGTACCCGCTGCTCCCCGAGCCCACGTAGACGCCGATCCGGCGGCCCGCCAGCTCCTCGCCCCGGTACCCGGCGTCGGCCAGTGCCGATTCGGTCGTCTCCAGGACGAGCCGGGTCAGCGGGTCGATGTGTGCGGCGTCCGCCTCGGGAATGCCGAAGTACTCGGGGTCGAAGTCCTCGATGCCGTCCAGATAGCCGCCCCACTTGCCGACGCTCATTCCGGGGGTGTACTCGGGCGAGTAGAGCGAGGCCACGTCCCAGCGGCTGCGCGGCACTTCGCGGATGCCGGACCGGCCGTGTGCCAGCAGGTCCCAGTAGGCGTGGGTGTCGGGTGCTCCGGGGAACCTGCCTGCCATGCCGATGACCGCCAGTGGTGTCTCGGCCCGGGCTCCTCTAGGCACACCGGCACCCGGCGCCGGCACCGGGTCGGGTACAGGCGGGGCTTCCCCGTGGCCGCCGTTCGCTGTTCCGGGGCCGCCGGCCCAGCGGGCCACGGCCTCGGGGCGGGTGCTCGCCAGATGCCGGGCGAGACGCCGTACGGTCGGATGTTCAAGGACGGCCGACGGTTCGACCGCGGTACCGGTGACGGCTTCGAGCCGGACAACGATGCTCGCGATGAGGATCGAGTCGACGCCCAGATCGGCGAACGGCCGGTCGGCGCCGATCCGTTCAGGTGCCATCCCGAGGGTCTCCGCCAGGATGCCGGTGACATGACCGGAAAGACGCTCGACGAGCGCGGCGTGGGCCCCGTCGCCCGCCGTCTGCGGTGGTGAGTCCTGCAGCGAAGGGCGGCCCGCCGTCGGGGCACTCACCGGAGCCGGCCGCTCGTCCGGCCGGACCGCGACGGCGGTGAGGATCCCGTGGTCCGGCACGGCGAGAGCGGCGTCGAGCAGGGCGAGACCGTCCTCGGCGCCCATCGGCACCAGGCCCAGTTCGTCGTAGCGTGGGGTGGTCACCGCCCCCATGCCCACGCCGGACCAGCTTCCCCAGCCGATGGAGAGCCAGCGGGTGGCGCTCCCGCGTGCTCGGGCGGCGGCCGACGCGAAGTCGGCGTAGTCGTCCAGGGCCGCGTTGGCGGCGGCGTAGTCGGCGAGGCCGACGGCGAGGGCGGGCAGCCGCGCCGACACGGAGGAGTAGAGCACCACGAAGTCGGGTTCGTCGTCCCCCAGGGCACGTACCAAGGCCGCCAGTACGGGGCCCTTCGGTTCCCACGTGAGGTCGAACTCCTCCGCCTTCTTGTGCACGAAGGCGGGTGTGGACGACAGGGCTCCGGCACAGTGCAGGATTCCGGCGGGCCGGCCGAAGCGGGTGCGGACATCGTCCAGGAAGCCCTGGAGCCGGTCGGGGCCGCCGTGGTGGAGCAGCACCTGGGCGCCTGCGCGCTCCATACGGGTGATCGCGGCCGTACGGGCGCCCCACCACACGTCGGGGCCGGTGTCCTGCCATCGCTCTCTCGGCGGCAGTTCGCGGCGCCCGGTGAGGGCGATTCGCCGGGCACCACGCGCGACCAGCAGTTCGGCGGCGGCGAGCCCCAGGCCGCCGGTGCCGCCGGTGATGACGTAGGGGCGGTCGGCCGCCACCGGGAAGGCTCCGAGCCGTCCCTCGCCGGCCACGCGGGGCGGTGCGACCTCTTCGGCGACCAGGATCTCCCGGGTGCCGGCCGTCCAGCGGACCTCGGTTCCCGGGGTGGCGCCGGAGCCCTCGGAGACAGCCAGACCGAGGGTGCCCGACGTCCCCGGCGGGGGCGTGTCGTACGCGACGGTGACGGCGGTGACGGACCCGTACTCGGCACCGGCCGCCCGTACGAATCCGGCCATCCGGCCCGCCGTCAGCACCAGTTCACCGTCCGGCGAGCTCGTACGGGAGCCGGGTGTGCGCCGGACGTGGACCAGGGTCAGGGGGTGGTCGGCGGCCTTGGCCGCCAGCTCCTGGAGGAGGGCGACGCGGCCCGCGGTCCGCGGTGGCCGGCCGGGGCCGGCGAGAGCGTCGACCAGATCCACCACCATGGTGAAAGGACCGTGGGCGGACCGCGCCTCCGCGAGGGCGGTGAGGGTGCTCTCCCGGCCGCCGAGATCCGTCTCGACCGTACGGGCGCAGGGCAGCGGAAGCCTGGACGGGCCACGGAGGACAACCACGTCGCGGTCCGCGCCGGCGACCTCCTCAAGGAGGGTGGCATCGGCCTCCTCCGGCGCGAGAACCAGAAGTGTGCCGTGGCTGTGGGCGACGGGGCCGGGAACGGGCGGCTCCGCGCGCCGGACCTGGGCGAGCAGTCGCAGTGCCGGGTCGTCGCGGACGACGACGTGCTCGGAGCGTTCCGGCCAGAAGGGTGCGGTTCCGGTCGGGAGACCGGACGGCCCGTAGCGGGTCGAGTGGTCGAAGGGACGGACACACAGCGGCACGCGTCGCCGACCCGGTTCCCGGGGCCACTCCATGTCCTCGCCCGCCGCCCAGCGAGCGGCCCTCGCCGGGTCCGTGCCGATGGCTCCGGACCCGCTGCCGGTCGCGGTGTGCGGCAGGGGCACCGCGCCGCCCGCCAGGAAGGCGTCAAGAGCGGCCACGGCCTCCCCCGGGCCGGGAACGACCAGAGCGAGTCGTGCCGGCATCGGGTCGCGTGTCACCCGGGAGGTGTACGCGAGGTCGGCGAAGTCCCTTCGCGCGCACAGCAGTTCGTCCCGCAAGGCGCGGGCGTGGGCGCGCAGCCGGTCCTGGTCCGGCGCTGACAGCAGCAGCACGTGGGGCTCCCCCGGCGTCGTCCGGGACGGCCCCGGTGCGACGGCGGCCGGCGGCTCCTCCACCACGAGATGGGCGTTCGCGCCGCCGAACCCGAACGCGCTGAGTCCCGCGCGGAGCGGCAGGGGCGCGCCATCGGTGTCCACGGGCCGCCATTCGCGCGTCCGGTCCGGCAGCGCGAACGCGGTACCGTCCAGGCGAAGATGCGGGTTGGAGGTGTCCCCGACGGCGTTGGGCGGCAGTGTGCGGTGCTCGATGGCGAGCAGCACCTTGAGCAGCCCGGCGATTCCGGCCGCCGACTCCAGATGGCCGATGTTGGGTTTGACCGCGCCCAACTGGCACCAGGGGGCCTCGCCTTCGGCCGGCCGGCCGAAGGCCGCGGTCAGGCCGGCGATCTCGATGGGGTCACCGAGCCGGGTTCCGGTCCCGTGCGTCTCGACGTAGCTGATGGTGCGCGGATCGACGCCGGCACGGGCGAGGGCGGTGGTGACGACCTCGGCCTGCGCCTCGGGGCGCGGTGCGGTCAGTGAGTGCGCGCGTCCACCGTGAGCCACGGCGCTGCCGCGCAGGACGGCCCGGACCGGATCGCCGTCGGCGATCGCCCGGGACAGCGGCTTGAGGACGACGGCGCCGACGCCTTCGCCTCGGACGAATCCGTCGGCCCGCCCGTCGAAGGTCCAGCAGCGGCCGGTCTCCGACAGAAGCCCGGCCTGCCCCAGCGAGTCGAACCAGTCGGGGTCGAAGAGGGTGTTGACTCCCCCCGCTATCGCCAGGTCGCACTCCCCGGCCGCCAGCGCGCCGAGGGCACGGTGCAGCGCGGTGAGGGAGCTGGAGCACGCGGTGTCGACCACCTCGCTGGGGCCTCGCAGGTCCAGGAGGTAGGAGACGCGGTTGGCGATGACGCTCTGGACATGCCCGGTGATGCTTTGGGCGGCGATCCTCTCGTCTGCCCTGCGGAGCAGATCGGCGTAGTCGGACAGTGTGGCGCCCACGAACACACCGGTGCGGCTGCCCGCCAGGGAGGAGGGCCGGATCGCCGCGTCCTCCACGGCCTGCCACGCGGTTTCGAGGAACAGTCGCTGCTGGGGGTCCATCAGAGCGGCCTCGCGCGGTGAGAGGGCGAAGAACTCCGCGTCGAAGGCCAGCACATCCTCCAGGAAGCCGCCCCGGACGTCCGAGAGACCGAAGCGATCCGCAGGAGCGGGGCCGACGAGGTCGCGGCGCTCCAGCAGGTGCCGCCAGTAGGTGTCGAGATCGGGCGAGCCGGGCAGCCGTCCCGCCATCCCGATGACGGCGACGGGTTCCATGGCCGACGGAGTCCCCGACGGGGTCCCGGACGGCGGCACCGCGAGCGGGGCGGCCGGGAGCGTTGCGGGCCGTGTCTGTTCGGCGCCCGGCGGTACGACGACCGGCTGCCCCGACGTACGCGGTCCGGCATCGGCCCCCGCCCCGTCCGACGGCCCGGTGCCGGACAGCTCCGGAACGCGAGTGACGGTCTCCAGGAGCGCCGTGGTCAGGGCGTCGACGGTGGGGTGCTGGTAGAAGACCACCGGCGTCACCGCCACATCCAGCAGATCGTTCAGCCGGTTGGCGAAGTCGGTGAAGAGCAGGGAGTTGAAGCCGTAGTCGCCGAAGGCGGTCGTGTCGGTGAGCTGCCGTACGTCGACCTTGACGAGGTCGGCGGCCTCCTGGCGCAGCAGTTCCCGCAGTCGGGACTCGTGGTCACCGACACGGGTCGCGGCGCCGGTCGGCGGGGGAACAGATGGGCGGGCCAGTGCCGCCGCGATCCGGTCCTGGTCGCCGACAGCGACCAGGACGCGCGAGCTGTCCTGGCGCAGCGCGTTCTCCAGGGCGAGCAGCCCGGCGGGCGTTTCCAGTTGCCCGAACCCGGAAGTGGATCCGATGAGCCGGCGCACCGAGTCGGGCATCCGCATGCCCCCCTCGCGCCAGAGCGGCCAGGCGACCGAGACGGACCTGCCTGAGCGCTCTCCCCGCTCCACGAGCGAGCGGCGGTGCTCGGCGAAGGCGTCAAGGTAGCGGTTGGCGGCGCAGTACGCGGTCTGTCCGCCGTTGCCGAGAGTGCCGACGAACGACGACATCATCACGAAGAAGTCGAGAGGGTCGTCCGCCGTGGCGCTGTCGACGGCGACGGACCCGAAAGTCTTGGGCGCCAGCACGCTCCGAAGCTGCTCGCGGGTCTGTTCCCGGGCCGGAGCGTCGTGCAGGAGTCCGGCCGCGTGGACGACGCCGTGTACGGGCCCGAAGCGCCGCCGTGCGGAGGCGAGGGCGGCGGCGAGCGCGTCCGCGTCGGTCACGTCCGCCCGCAGAGTGTGCACGGCACCGCCGGAAGTCGCCTCGGTGTGGCACGCTTCGCCGGTGCCGTCCTCCTGCCCACCGGAGCGGCCCAGCCATGTCACCTTCGCCGCCCAGTGCTTCACCAGGTGGGCCGTCAGCAGCCGGCCGAGTCCGCCCGCGCCACCGGTGATCACATAGTGCGCGCCACGCCGCAGCGATGTGCCGCCGCTTCCCGGACCGGCCGCGGACCACGTTCGCACGAGACGGGCGCCGTCGGCGACACGGACTTCCCGGTCACCGGCGGCGACCTGGTCCAGGATCTCGGCGAGCGCGGGTTCCGGGGCGCCGGGATCGACCTCGACGCGTATCTGGCGGAAGCCCGGCGCCTCGTGCTCCAGTGCCCGGCCGAAGCCGGTGAACAGGGCGGCGGCCGGATCGGCCCGGTCGGGACGGGTGACGGTGACGTAGGTGCACGACCGGCCGTCCGCGAGAGCGGCCAGTGCGTCCAGGGTCTCCGAGGCACGATCCAGCGAGGCGGTCAGCGCGCCGCCGTCGTGTTCCAGGCCACGGCGGTCCACCACCACGATGTCGTACGGGCCGCCGCCGACGGCGGCGGCCAACTCCCGGGGATGCGCCACCTGGTGGGGGGCTCCGTCCGCCCACTCGGGCGGGCCGCCGACGACGAGCACGACGGCGCCGTCGGCGGGTACGGCGGTGGGGGCGGGAGCCGGTTCCCAGACCGGCGTGTACAGCGTGACGGAAGACTCGTCCCGCGACGGGGCGGCGGCCGGTGCCGTATCGGTGACGGGAAGCCAGTGACGCTGTCGCGCGAACGGGTAGCCGGGCAGCGAGACCCGCCGCCGTCCCGTGGACGGCAGGATCCGGCCGGGGTTCACCCGGGCGCCCTGGCTCCACAGCCGGCCGAGTTTCTCCAGTCCGCTTCGGTCTCCGTCCGCCACGAGAGTGCGCAGCATGTCGTCGGCCGGCTCGCCCCCGTCGAAGACGTCGCCGAGACGCCCGTCGTCGGCGCGGCCCCAGACCGCTCCGGGTGTGTGCCTGGCGGCTTCTTCCACCGTCCGGTCCGGCGCCGCCAGGCTCTCCAGCCGGTCCACCAGTTCAGCGGTGCCGGAGACCACCAGCGCGACCCGGACCGCGAGATGCTCGCGTCCTTCGCGCAGGGTGAACGCCGTGTCGGCGAGCGGCGGTTCGGAGTCGGCGGAGCGCAGTCGGCCGGCCAGCCGTGCGCAAATACGGCGCAGCGCCTCGTCGTCCCGCGCGGAAAGCAGGACGAGTTCGGGTCCCGTGATGCGCCGCGTCCGCGGCGGCGGGTCCGGTGCCTCCTCGATCACCAGATGGACGTTGACCCCGCCGGCGCCGAACGAGCTGAGACCGGCCCGCCGGCGTGCCCCGTCCGGCGGCGTCGGCCAGGGAGCTTTGTGCTGCTGGACCCGGAACGGCGTGGCCGCGAAGTCGATGTCGGGGTTGAGGCGTTCGGAGTGCAGCGAGGGCACCAGTGTGCGGTGACGCAGTTGGAGCAGGACCTTGGTGAGTCCGGCGACCGCGGCGGCGGCCTCGGTGTGCCCGATGTTCCCCTTGATGCTGCCGATCGGTATGTCCGACGACGGCGGCACTGCGGCGAAGGCACTGCCGAGCCCACGGATCTCTACAGGGTCTCCGAGTGGGGTTCCGGTGCCGTGTGCCTCGACATAGCCGATGGTGGACGGGTCGGCGTCGGCCCGCCGCAAGGTCCGTGCGATCAGGTCGGCCTGCGCCCGGGGGTTCGGGACGGTGAAGCCGTTGGTACGCCCGTCGCTGTTGGCGGACGCCGCTTTGACGACGCCGTACACGTGGTCGCCGTCGGCGAGCGCGTCCCGCAGCGGACGCAGCAGGACCACCCCCACGCCCTCACTGGTGACCATGCCGTCCGCCCCGTCCCCGAAGGGCCTGCACCGGCCGGTGGGCGAGATCATGCCGAGCTGTGCGTACTGGATACGGCGGGCCGGGTGCAGGATCAGGTTGACCCCGCCGGCGAGGGCGGCGGACACGGTCCCCGACCGGATGGCGTCGCAGGCGAGCTGGATGGCGACCCCGGAACCGGAACATGCGGTGTCCACGGCGATGCTGGGGCCGGTGAAATCCATGAAGTGCGAAACACGGTTGGCGAGTTGATACAGGTCGCTGTTCGGATAGCGGCTGTTGCCTTCGAGGGCGGCGTTCGCGCTGAGGACGGCGTAGTCGGGCCCCATCGAGGCGACGTAGACGCCCACGTCACGGCCGATTGAGGCCATCGTGTGACCGGCGTCCTCCAGGGCGTGGTGGGCGGCCTGGAGAAACAGGCGCTGCTGAGGGTCCATCGTCCGGGCCTCGCTGGGGGCGAGGTGGAAGAAAAGGGCGTCGAACTCGTCGATTCCGTCGAGCAGTCCGCCGGAGGAACTGTAGGTCCGGTCGGGGCCGCCTCGGGGGTCGACCGCGTCCAGGCCGCCCCAGCGTCCGGCCACGTCGTCCAGCGATTCAGCACCCGCCTTCAGGTTGTCCCACAGCCGGGTGATGTCCTCCGCACCCGGATAGCGGCCGGCGATGCCGACCACGGCGATGTCGTTGTTGTTGTCGTGCCGGTGTACGGAGTTGGCCCGCCCCGGCGTGGGTAGCGCGGATCTCGCCTCGGCCGGACGGGCGGCGTGGGGCTCCTTCGGCGCGGCTGGCCCCGAGTTCGGTGCGGGTACCAGCGCGCGGGACAGCGCGCCGAGAGTGGCATGTTCGAAGAACAGCGTCTTGGGCTGCCGGCCGAAGACCTTCTCCAGCGCCACGGTCGCGTCGACGATCTCCAGCGACTGGAGCCGGAGCGATTCCAGGGTGGTCTCCGGGGTCAGATCGGTGACAGGGACGCGTACGAGCCGTGACACGACCTCGCGCACGGCCTCGAACGGGTGCGGGAGTGCTTCGGCGGACGACTGCTCCCGTTCGGACGGCGGTGAGGAATCCGGGTCGGTGGACCCGTCGGTGACAGCACGGTGCAGGGCGGCGCCGTCGGTCAGCTCGCAGGCGAGTTCGGCGAGCGCCGTGCGCCGGGACGCTTCGTACGCCGGTGCGGTGGCCGTGGGAGTTACGGCACGGGCCGGGCCGTCCGGCAAGGCGCCCCGTGCGTCGGGTCGAAAGCGCAGCGCGGCGAGCCGGTCGAGCGGCGCTCGGTGCCTGCGGGTGCCGTCCTGCGCGTCGTCACCCTGGCCCATGGCATCGCGGAAGAAGTCCGCCGCGGGTGTGTTCCGGCCGGTCGGCCGGTGTCCGGCGGTCAGTTCCGCCGGTCCGGTGCCTGCCATGAGGGCGCGAGCCACCGACGCGAGAAAGGCGTGCTCCACGCCGCGGCCCAGAACACGACAGCTCAGCAGGAAGGTGTCGAGCACCACGGCGCCCGCCGATTCGCGGGTGACGGCCACGCCCACCAGTCCGTAGTCACCGAAGCGGTCGCGGACCTCGGCCACGCGGCAGCGGGCGCCCCCGGCCAGCAGGGCGCGCAGTTCGGCGAGCGTACGAGGATGAGGCGCGAGGTTGAACTGGTTTGTGCGTTGGGTGAGTTGGGCCGCGCGGGCCAGCTGTTCACCGGTGGCCTCGTGGACGTCGACCTCCAGGTCGAGTCCGTCGATGAAGGCGGCGAGCGATGTGGCGGAGCCCCGTGCCTCCTCCCGACGGCGCGATGCCCGGTACATGGCGGTGCGCCGCCGGTCCTCGTCGGTGACCTCGGCCCGGTCGAAGCTCCACAGCCGGGCGAGGAAGGCGGGCCACCGCGACTCGTCGGCGGGCAGAGTCAGGGCGAGCACGTCCGGCTGGGCCGCCTGGACCGCCGCCACCTCCACCGGGTTGTCGTCGAGGAAGACGAACGAGTCGATTCCCACGCGGAGTTCGTCGGCGAGCGCGCGAAGGTTGTCGGCCTTGGGGTTCCAGTCCACCCGTCGTGCGGCGATATGCTCCGGGCGCAGGGGCATGCCGGGGTGGTGAAGGAACACGTCGTCTATGTCCTCGGCGGTGTTCTTGCTGGCGAGGCAGACCAGTACTCCCTCGTCGTGTCGCTCGACGGCCCACCGCTGGAGCGCGAGGTGGGCGTCGGCGATCTCCACCCCGCCGGGACCGTCCTCACCGCAGACACCGCGCCACAGGGTGTTGTCGCAGTCCAGCACGAGAACCTTGTACGGCCGGCCGAGCAGCGCGTGGACCTGCCTGGCCACGGCGGTGGCCAGTACCGTGCACGCCTCGGGGGTGTAGGGGATGTGCGCCAGTTCCTCGCGCGCCGGATCGTGGTGGTCGGCCACCCAGTGTCCGTCCGCACGGTCGCCGACGCGCACCGCACGCACGCCCGGCACACCGTCGAGCGCATGGGTCAGGCGTTCTTCCATGGCCCTCAGAGCCTGGCCCCGGCGCTGAACGGCGGGCGGCGACCCGGGGAGGAGCAGGACGAGCAGGGGGACCGTGAAGCGAGCCGCCCCGGCACGGACGGCCTCCTCGAACTCGTCGGCGGTGCGCTCACCGTCGGGTCCCTCCGGCCAGTCCTCGACGCGCAGCAGTACGGCGTTGCACCCACGGGTGTTGGACGCGAAGATCCCGCCGGGGTCGAGGAGTTGCTGAAAGACCTGGCCGTAGGGGGCGGGGCGGACGGTGAGCCCGAGCCCGAGCCGCCCGCACCAGTGGGCCAGTGGGGCGTGGAGCGGATCGGTGGTGAAGGTGGCGGCCACCGCGAGCGCGGGACTGTCCGGCTCCCGGTCGACCGGGGCCGGTTCGTCCGCGGGCCCGTCCGGAGCGGGGGCTTCGGTGTCGTACGCCGCGCTTGTCTCCGGCCTCGGTCCTTCCGTGGTCGTGTCGGCGTGACGGCTGGATATCCGGGCGGGGCCGGGGCTGTTGTCGGCACTTTCGAACCGGGTCAGCAGGCCGACGGTGCCGAGGGGTACGCCCTCGGCGACACGAACCGCGACGGTCGCGGCGGCCCGCTCGACAGCGAGCGCGTCGTCGTCGGTGACACTGTCCCCGAACGCGGTGGCCAGGCGCGGAGGGCGGACGACGAGCGCGGCGAGATCGGGCCGGTCGACGGTCACCGCCTCGACCAGGCCCTCCACGGCCCGCTTGGCCGCCGTGTAGTGGGACAGGCCGCGCCGGGGCCGCTCGGCGTAGGCGGAGGACACGGCCACGACCAGCCCCCCTGCGGGAAGATCGGCGAGGAAAGCGGCGAGCGGCGCCTGGACCAGCCGCACGGCGGCGGCAAGGTGTTCCCCGGACCTGGTCACCGTGTCCGGGTGCGGATCCAGCGGCCTCACCGGTGGTGCGGCGTTGAGTACGAGGATGTCCGGTGCCCCGGTCGACCGGAGTACCTCTTCCCTTACCTCGCGGCAGCCCGGAGTGTCGCCCACGTCGGCCTGGTGGACATGGACACGGGCGCCGTCGTGGTCCAGTGCGTCGACCAGCGCCGCGGCCTCGGCCGCACTGTCCCGGTGGATCAGGTGAACGGTGGCGCCGGCCAGGGCGAATGCCTGCACGAGCGCGGCACCCAGGCCACGGCTGCCGCCGCACACCACGGCGGTACGGCCGGCGAGCGGCCGGGTCCGGAGGGTGTCCGGGCCGAGCAGATCGCGCAGCAGTCCGGTGTCCGGTGCGCCGAACTCACGCCGGGAGAAGGACCGTACCTCCACCGTGGCGGTGGTGTGTCCGGCGGTCACTTCGCCGGTCAGCCGCACCGCGCGGAAGCGGGTGTCGACATCGGCGAGGACCGCGCGCGCCGCGAACACGCCGCGGGCCGGGGCTTGTTCGAAGTCCGCGTCGATCCCGCCGACCAGTGCCGAGCGGCCGGGCACCTCCATACCGGCGAGCTGGCTCGCCCAGGCGAGGACGGCGGCGTGCTCGACCCCGACCCCGTGCCGCGCCAGTCCCGCCTCGTCCACAAGACGGGCGAGGGCAGGCCAGTCGGGCCGGTAGCGGGTGCCGAACTCCGTGCCGGGCACAAGGTCCTGGAGTACGCTGTCGGCCGCTCGCCGGACGAACCGTCTGCGCGTCGGCGCCGGCGGTGGACCGGACACGGCTCCGGGGGCGTAGCGGGCCTCGATCTCCAGCAGGACGCTTCCGCCGTCCGCGACCCTGAGAGTGGTCACCGGCGTGTCCGGCCCCCCGGTCTCCCCCGTGGCCGGCGTCTCCCAGGTATAGCGCTGGTCGGGGAAGACCGGCCCCAGAAACCGGGCCCGCAGCGAGACCAGGCACACGTCTGCGGCGACGGGGACCAGGGCCAGCGCCCGCAGTACGCAGAGCGCTCCATGCGCCACGGGCTGCCCGAAAGGGGTACGGCGGGCGTGCCCGTCGTCGACGTGCAGGGGGCTGGCGTCTCCCCCCGCTGCGGCGAAGGCACGGACGTCAGACCGGGTGACACGGAAGTCACCCGTCACGGCGGTGGGTTTCATGCCCGGTCGATCCTCCAGGTCCGGTGTGGCCGATTCGTCCGGTGTGGCCTTCTCGCGGTGCGGGCGTCGGCCACGGAGCGCGGCCGAGCCTCGACGTACGCCGTGATCCGTACGCCGTGATCCGTGGTCTGTCCGCCGTCAGCCGCCCGTCGTGACGGCGTTCCGAGCGGCGCTGATGCGCTGGGTGAGCCCGGTGAGGACGGTGCCCGGACCGATCTCGCGGAGGTCGGGATCGGGCAGCCTCAGCAGGTGGTGCACGGTGTCGGTCCAGCGCACCGGTGACCACAACTGGCGGCAGAGCAGGTCGCGTACGTCGTCGCCGTAAGGCAGCGCCGTCGCGTTGGCGATGACCGGGATCTTGAGCCGGCCGAACACGAACCCGCGCAGGTAGCGGTCGAACCGCTCGGCCACGGGCCGCATACGCCTGGAGTGGAAGGCACCGCTCACCGGAAGCGGAACGACGGTGCTCGCCCGCGCGGCCAGGGCTTTCGACACCTGGCGCACTTCCTCCGCGCCGCCCGAGACAACGATCTGGTCAGGTGCGTTGAGGTTGGCGAGGTCGACTTCCGGCGCCTCGGCGGCCAGTACGTCGCGTACGGCGGATTCATCCAGCCCGATCACCGCGGCCATCGCACCCGGACCGGCGTCGGCCATCAGCTCGGCCCGCCGGGCCACGATCTCCAGTCCGGTGCGGAAGTCGAAGGCACCCGCGGCGAAGAGAGCGGCGTACTCCCCCAGGCTGTGGCCGGCCACCGCGTCGGGGATCACGCCGACGCCGCGGACCGCGTCGATGTACGAGAGGGCGTCCACCACATAAATGGCGGGCTGGGTGAAGCGGGTGTCGGCCAGCCGCTCCGCGGGACCCTCCAGACAGAGGTCGGCGATCGAGTAGCCGAGCGCCGACTCGGCCTGGCGTACCAGGTTGGGGTAGGAGGCGAACAGTTCGGCTCCCATGCCGATCCGCTGGGAACCCTGTCCGGCGAAGAGATGGGCGACGGTCACGTTCGGCTCCTGTGGGGTGCGTTCCCGGTCAGGCCGGCCAGTTGCCGGGTCAGGACGTCGGCCGCGCCGCGCATCAGCCAGTCGGCCAGATCGTCCACGTGCCGAGCCCGCCAGTGCTCCCGGGAGGTGCCGCGCAGACGGGAGTTGAGGGCGCCGAGCGCGGGGCCGCAGTTGATCTGGTAGTCCACCTGGTGTTCCTCGGACCCGCTCATGGCGAGGCGGATCGACTGCACGAAGTACGCCTTGAAGACCAGCAGCATCTTGTGTTTCGGGTCCTGCTCGGCGCGGGCCAGCGAGCGGGGGTCGGCCTGCTCGTAATGGGCGCGTGTCTCCTCCCACACCTGCTCGAAACTCCGGCGGAAGTAGCGTCGCTGGAGCTGGTGGGCCGTGCGTTCGTCGAGATCTTCGAGGGAGTCGTGGCGGCGGTACAGCTCGTAGAGCCGGTTGGCGCGGGCCGGGTAGAACAGTCCTCGGCGCAGCACCTGGGCCCGTGCTCCGGTCTCCAGCATGTCGCCGGCCGGGACGACGGCCATGTCGTGGACCTCGGCCTGCTGGAGCATGTCCTTCACACGGTCGCTGGTGCCGCACTCGAAGGTGCACTGGTTGATACTGCCGGTGAGGACGAAGTCGGCACCGAGCACGAAGGCCGCGGCCACCGACTCCGGCACGCCGAGCCCGCCCGCGGCACCGACGCGGACCGGCGCCGCGGCCGGGAGGCGGGCCGCGGCCACGTTCCGCCGGTGGACCAGGTCGGGCAGGAGTACCACCAGTTGGCGCTGGTCGGTGTGGCCGCCCGAATCCGCCTCGGCGCACAGGTCGTCGGCGAGGGGGACACGTTCGGCGAGAGTGGCTTCTTCGGCGGTGACGACCCCCTCGGCCAGCAGTTCCTGGACGATCTCGCGGGGCGGGGGTTCGAGGAAGTAGCGGGCGACCTCGGGTCGGGACACCTTCGCCATCACCCGGTTGGGTATGTGGACGGTGCCGTCCCGCGCCGTACGCAGGCCGCTGATCCGGTATCGCACGAGTGGCCGGGTGGGGACGATGAACGACGCCGCCTCGACCCGCCGGACGCGGTGTGCCAGCAGAACCCGTACCTGCTCGTTCTCCTTGGCGGGGTTCTCGTGCGAGGCAAGGAGGTTGAGCCCCCAGGGCCCGTTCCCGATCTCGCGCTCGAAGCGCCCGACCGCGTCCGCCACCCGGTCCGCCCGCAGACCGCCGGTGCCGAAGTACGCGAGCAGCCCGGCCCGGCCCATCGTTACGACCATGTCCTCGGATGCCACCGCCTTGTACATCGAGCCGGCCGCGTAGGCGTAGCGCACCCCGTGATCGGCGCGGAAGGCCGCGCTGCCGAGCGCCCCGGCGTCGATGGCACTGCCGGGCCGGGGCGTCCGGCCGGCCTGAGCCAGTGTGGTGGTCATGGCTGCCCCCTCCTGCTTCCATACCGCTCGGATCACGTACGCGACCGGCCCGGTCGTCCGCGCGGACGCGGTCGGCCGGTTCGGGTCAGTCCGCGGACCGGGTGCCGCGCTTCTCGTAGCGGTCGAGGATGGCCGGCATCTCCGCACTGACGAAGCCCAGGAAGCGCTCCATGTTGGCCAGTCGGCGCAGCCGATCCTCGGGGGCGTTCTCGGCCCTGAGCCCGGCCAGCCCGTCCGCGGCGACGCGATGGAAGTCGGGGAACTCCGAGAAGATGCCGCGGACCTTGGGGCCCCAGCTGTTCTCCCGCAGCCGGACCGTGTAGTTCTCCTGGAGGGTGCCGGAGCGCTCGAAGACGCTGACCGGGTCGTTCTCCGGAGTGAGCTGGTCGACGATGCGGTCGATGGCCGCGCGGGGCGCACCCAGTGCCTTCTCGATGTCGGCGGCGGTCTGCTCCGGCGGCTCGCAGATCATCATCCAGCCGACGACCCGGCCGCGGTCGTGGGGCATGCCGTCGTTCTCGAAGTAGTACTGTGCGACCTTCTCGACGAACGCCTGCTCGCCGTCGGTCAGGGTGGTCGGTGGCGATTGCTCGGTCATGGAGCGGTCTCCTCGCGATATGTCCGGACGGTCTGTCTGTCGGCGGCTCAGCCGGTCAGGCTGCGGTGAGGCGGTGCTCCTCCCACCGCTTGGACATGTCGGCGAGGTCGCCGACGATGTGTCCGAAGAGTTCCTCGATCTCCGCGATCCGCCTGCGCCGCGCGTCGTCCGCGCCGGCTTCGTCGAGCACGTCGAGCCCGAAGCGGAAGATGCGGTGGTACTCGGGCCAGCTGGCGAAGGTGTCGGAGACCGCCTTCGGATATCCGTCGTCGACGAGCCGGTATCGGGTCTCGCCGCCCGGTGCGTCGATACGCCGGTAGAGGCCGGCGAGCGTCAGCTGCTCAATGAGCTGTTCGATCTCGTCGGGGGTGGTGTCCACCGCGGCGCAGATCTGTGGGAGGGTCTGCTCGACGGGATCACTGATGATCATCCACGCCATCACCCGGCCCTTCTCCCAGGTGACGCCATGGGCCTCGTGGTAGTGCCGGGCAACCCCGTCCACGAAGGACCGCTCCGCCTCGGTCAGGGTGTCGTACTGCTTGTACGTGGTGCTGGTCACGTGTCCCGCCCTTCGGATCGGCAAGTCGGCGGTCACAGAGGCCGAACTCGGGGGCGCTCGCCCTCCGGACCGGCGGCCCAGCCTGGCCGACGGGAGCGGCGCACACCCCCGGAGCGCCCCCAGCAGCGACCCCAGTCCTGTTCACCGCCCGGTCGGCGCCCCTCGCGACCACGCCGGTACGGCACGGGCGTCGGGAGCGGCACCGTATCCGTACGGCCGTCCGGAGCCAGGTGGACATGGACATGGGTCCGCCCGAGCCGGCGCGGGGGACGGCTCGGGCGAACGGGACCTTGGCCGGGGCCGGGCGGTTCACGACGTGGCGTCGCGCGCCTGGCGGCACGGCTCGCAGCCGTCCGGCGTGGGCGGTCGAACGGCGGGGATCACTCGCGGCCCGCCGGTGGCGCGCCGCCTACGCGGAGCAGCGAACGGCTGGAGTGTCCGCGGCTGCCTCGGAGCTCAGGACGCGTGAGAGCTCGGCCCGTTTGGCGATTCCCAACTTGGCGTATGCCTGGCTCAGGTGCCATTCGACGGTCTTGACCGTGACGAACAGCGCCTGTGAGATCTCGCGGTTGCTCAGACCGGCCGCCGCCTTGTACACCACCCGCTCCTCGGCGGGGGTGAGGGACGCCCTGTCCTGGCTGGCTCTGGCCAGTCGCACGCCGGCGAGACGCAGTTCGGAGCCGGCCGTCGACTCCAGCGCGTGGGCACCGATGCGATGGGCCAGTTCCATACCTGCCGTCAGCCGCTCCCGGGCGACGGCGCGACGGCCGATCCGCCGCAGGGTGGCGCCGAGCGCGACCAGTACCCGCGCGTGCTCAAGCAGGTAGGGGGTGGGGGCGAGCAGGCAGTCCGCGCGTTCCAGCATCGCCACTCCCGCCTCCCCGCCGACGATCTCACCCTGCGCCCCGAGCGCGACGGCCAGCGGCCGGGCCGCGCCGAACGTCTTCGCTCCCTCGACGGTGTCGGCAGCCAGTTTGCCCGCGGCCCGCGGCCCGGTCGTGACGGCGAGCGCCCTCACCGCGTCCGGCAGGCAGTCGATATCGGCCGAGGGGTATCGCCAGCCCTCCTTCCTGGCCCGGTCACGGCACTCGCTCAACTCCCGCAGCCCCGCCTCGAATTGGTCCTGTCTTATGAGCAGCCGCGCGCGGGCCAGACGCAGCGGTACGAACAGGGCCGACGCGGGCACCGGGCCGTCGAGGCCGTGGTGGCGCAGAGCCTCCTCCGCCTCGCGGGTCCGGCCGCGCTCGACAAGACAGTGGACGAGTACCGCGGCCGACAGCGGTACGCACGCTGTCATCAGCGATCCCTTCTCCTGCCGGTTCAGCAGGCGCCGGACCGTTCCCTCGGCCTCTCCCAGCCGTCCGGTGTCCAGCAGAACCTGGGCCAGCAGGCTTTCAGCCGCCTCGGCGGTGAGTACCTGCCCGGCGTCCCGGGCGCCGCGTACAGCGTCGCGGAGTGCCACCTCGGCCGGTTCGGCGGCGTCGCACTGGGCGAGCACCCACGCGGTGAGCATCGTGCCGTTCAGTTCGGCGTCCTCCCGGCCGCCGCCGGGGTCGCCCTGTGCGAGCGCTCCGGTGGCCAGTCGGAGCACTCGGCTCCGGGGGAACCCCCGTGCGAGCGCCTCGACCGCGGCGTGGGCACGGACGACGAACGGCCCGGAGCGGCCCGGCACACGATGGCCGGGAGCTACACGGCCCAGCACCGCTGCGACCCTGCGGGCGGTCTCGGACGTACCGGACGCGTCCGACAGCCGAAGGAGGGTGAGGGCATCTTCGTGGCGGGCCGAAGCGGCCAGTGCCAGGGCGAGTTCGAGCCTCAGCCGTTCCCGGGCGAGCGAGTCCCGGGTGCGGTGCAGCGCCTCTTTCAGGTGCTCGACGGCCGATGGCTGCCGGGCCCGCAGTTCCGCCGCGCCGAGCTGCCCCAGAATCCACGGGTCGTCCTCGGCGGCGGGGTCGGCCAGGGCTCTGCGCAAGTAACGAGCGGCCTCCTGCGGCTCGGACCTGCGTACAGCGTCCAGCGCCGCCGCGCGCAGCGTGCGCACGGTCCACGGGTCGCCGCCGGGTTCGGTACGGCACAAGTGCGCCGCGACGGTGGGAAGTTCGCTGCCGGTGGCATGCAGGCAGCGCGCGGCCCGGTGGTGGGTGTTGCTGCGGGCTTCGGACGACATGTGGGCGTAGAGGACCTGTCTCACCACAGAGCGCTGGAAAGCGTACGGGCTGCCCGCGCCGAAGATGTCGGCGTCACGCAACGCGCTCGCGGCCCGCAAGGTCGCCGACTCGTCCAGTTCGGCCACGTCCGCGCAGTGGCGGGGCTCGGCGTCCTGCTCCAGGACGGCGACGGCCCCGGCGAGGGCGACGGTCTCGGTGGGAAGTCGGTGGAGTTGACGCAGTACCTCCTTGGTGAGGCGGGCGGGGGCGAGTTGGGCGATCGCCGGGACCGCCGCCTGCTCGGGTTCGATCCCCTGGTGGTCCATCTCGTCGAGGATTTCCTTCAAGTGCAGGGGATTGCCGGCGCTCGCGGTCAGGCAGGCCGCCGCCGCCTCGTCGTGCGGGGGCCTGCCGAGACGTGCGGTGATGGTCTGCCGGACCGCGTCCGGTCCGAGCGGGGCGAGCGCCGCGTGCCGCGCCACCGGCGAGCCGCCGACGGAGAGCAGTAACTCCTGCGCCTGCCCGGGGGCGGCTGGAGTGCCACCGGCGCGGGTCGTACCAGGGGTGCTGGCCAGCACCAACAGCACACCACTGCCTTCGAGCCGGTTCACGAGGTAGTTGACGAAGCGCAGTGACGGGATGTCCGCGTGGTGCGCGTCGTCCAGGAGGAGCAGGAGGGGATCGGTCGAGCAGAGATTCCTGCACAGCCAGTGCAGTCCGTGCAGTCTTCGATACAGCCGGTCGTCGTCCTGCGGGCCGCCTCCGAGTCCCTCCGGGTCCGCGTAGTCGAAGATGGTGCCGGCGAGAGACGCGGGACCGGCGAGCGGATCGCCCTGGTCACCGTACCGCTCCGCGTTCAGGCAGTGGTCGAACAGCTGGCGGACGACGGCCCAGGGAAAGCCCTGCTCGAACTCGTTCCCCCGGGCGTGCAGGATCTGGAAGCCGTCCTTCTCCGCCTGCCGTCGCGCGGCCGCCAGAAGGTGAGTCTTCCCCGCACCGCGGACGCCCTCGAACATCACGAGCGCGCCCTCACCGGCTTGAGCCCGGCGCATCCCCGCACGTACCAGGCCCATTTCATGATCGCGTTCCACCAGCAGAAATTCCTGCCGCATCCGCCAACCCCCTCTAACGGAAACCTGAAATGACCGGCACGTTCTCCTCGGAAGGGAAACCGCTAGTCAAGCCGGCCACAGTTCGGCAAAACACGGCACCAAAACTCAGACAATGGAAATAACGACGCGCTTTTCCGCCCCAGAAATTTCCACCTGTTTACGCAAGAATCATCCGCAACCTAGCATCGACGTCACGGCCATCTCCAGCACACCGGCATCAAGGGCGCGTCAATAAAACCGAACCGGGAAATGTTTCCGAAAAGGACGAACCACCCCTTGCCGCTCGTGATCAGCAAGGAGTGGGGTCCGTCTCTCGGTGGTACCGCCGGGCGGAACGCGTCAGGCGACTCGCAGCGAGACCGGAAGCTTGTCGAAACCCACCATCTGGGGCGGAACGGCCCAGGCCAGATCGCCGTCCCGGTCGACCGATATCTCCTTGAACCGGTCGAAGAGTACGTTCAGCACGAGCCGGGTCTCCAGACGCCCGAGCGCGTTGCCGATGCAGTGGTGCGTGCCGAATCCGAACCCGAAATGGCGCCCCTCGCTGCGGCGATGGATATCGAAGCTCTCAGGTTCGGGGAACTGCCGCTCGTCCCGGTTGGCCGAGCAGAAACTGGCTGCCACGTGCTGGTTGGCCGGGATCATCACGCCCCCGACCTCGACGTCCTTCGTGGACGCCCGCAGCCCGGTGGTGATCGGTGGCCGATGGCGCAGGACTTCCTCGACCGCCTGACCGATCAGTCCGCGGTTCTGGCGGAGTTCGGCCTGCGCGGCCGGGTTGAGGTCCAGCAGGTCGATCGAGTTCGCGATGGTCATCGTCGTACTGATGTGGCCGCCGGCGAACATCACGTTGGCGAAGTTGACCGTCTCGTCCTCGGTCAGCCGGTCCCCGTTCAGTTCGGCGTTGGCAAGCCGGGTGAGCATGTCGTCACCGGGCTTGTCCCTCCTCTCGCGTACACGCTCGCGAAGGTAGGAGATCGCCTCCTGTTGAAGCTCCCCCAGCGCTTCGAGGAATCCCTCCTGCGCCATTTCCTCAGGGGTGACATTCATAACCTTTCGCGCCCAGTCATAGAAAAGGACGCGATCCTCCGCAGGCAAGCCGAGTATCGCGAGAATGACGGCTATCGGGACGGTGTACGCGAGGTCGGCGACCAGGTCGACCTGGTCCCGGTCCCCGATCTCGTCCACAATCTCATTCGTCAGCCGCACAATCTCCGGCTCGTAGGCACCGATGGAGGCGGGAGTGAAGGCCGTGCCGAGAATCTGCCGTACCCGGGTGTGACGCGGCGGGTCCATCTGCGGCAGGCTCTCCAGACCCGACTCGGGAAATCCCATACGGTGCATCTCGGAGGAGAAAGTACCGGGATTGGTGAGCACATGACGGGCTTCGGCGTACCGGTAGACCACCCACCAGCCCGTGGTGGGGTCCCGGTGGACCGGGTGCTCGTCGCGCATCATGCGGTACCAGTCGTAGACCGCCGGGTCGTTCACATTCGGTTGCGGCGGAATCTCAAGCCCTGTTACGGACACCCCATCACCTTTTCACCAGACGACACGGATCGGCGGGTCGGTCGATGCAGCCTCGCGGTACGGCCGCCCCGAACGCACCCAGGTCTCCCCCAGCACCCACCCCAGCAGTGATGCCGGGGTGGGCCTGTGTTCAGCTGTTGATGTCGCGGCGGTTGAACCGGCTGACGCCCAGCCCGAAGAGCACCAGAGCGGCGGCCGCGAGCACGAACATGTCGACCCACTGGAAGCCGTGCCGCAGTGGCTGCCCGCCGATGTAGTAGTGGAACGGCGAGACATAGGCGAGCCAGTCCGCGCCGATCTGCCCCGCGAAGGCGTGCAGGGTGTACGACACCACACCGATCACGGCACTGCCGACCAGGACGGCCGCCTTCCGGCCGACAGCGGCACCGAGTCCGATGGCGAGCGCGCCGAACAGGATCGCCAGCAGGGAGAGGCTGAGGCACTGGGCGAGGAATTCGACCGGTGTGACGCTGGTCAGTTCGGCGCTGTCACGGATCGCCAGAAGCGCCACCCACACGAGGAGGCCGACCCCCACCGCGCCGGCGGACAGGGCGCCGAACCGTTCGGCGGCGACCTGGGTGCGCGTGACGGGGTGGGCCAGCAGCAGGTCGAGCTGGCCGGACTCCTCCTCGGCCGCGACGGCCCGGGTACCCGCCGTCACCCCGTAGATCATGGCGAGCAGCGGGAGGACGATGCCGAAGACGCTGGCGTGCAGATAGCCGGCCGCGCTGGCATCGATGTTCAGCCCTTCACGCAGGGCCTCGGGAAGACTCGCGGTGTTCTCACGCTGCGAGGGGTAGGTGCTCCCGTAGACCATCCCTACCAACGCGATCCCGACCGCCCAGCCGGTGAGACTGCGGCGTCCGTCGGACAGGTACTTGGCGAAGATGGCGGCGCTCATCAGTAATCCTCTCGGAGTTCGGTTCTCGAACGGTGACGGCGCTGCCGTCAGGCGGCGGGGGCGGTCTCGGTACGGGGCGCGTCCTCGGCGCCCGCGTAGTAGCTGTGGAACAACTCCTCAAGGGCCGGCTCGGTGGCCCGCAGACCGGTGACCGTGTGCAGCGCCAGGGCCTTGACGAAGGCATCCGGACTGCCGGAGATCTGACCCGTCAGGGTGGTGCCCGCCTCGTCCAACGCCAGGCGGTCAAGACCGGGCACTTCGCTGAACTGCGCCACCGAGACGGGGCTTTCGAAGGTGACCTCGACGTCACGGACCGCTCCGGTACGGAGGTTCTCGACCGTGTCGACGGCGGCGAGGCGACCGTCGCGGATGATCCCGACGCGGTCCGCGACCGCCTCCACCTCGCTCATGATGTGGCTGGACATGAAGACGCTCTGACCGCCCTCCCTCGCCTCGGCGACCATGTCGAGGAAGGTCTGCTGGACGAGTGGGTCGAGTCCGGCGCTGGGCTCGTCGAGGATCAGAAGCTCGGGGGTGTGCATGAACGCTTGCACGAGACCGACCTTCTGCCGGTTTCCCTTGGACAGCTTCTTGATGCTGGTGCTCTGGTCCAGCCCCAGCCGCTCCGCCAGTTCGTCGATTCGCGCCTGCGGGACACCGCCACGCAGCCGCCCGAGGAATTGGAGATATCCGCGGACGTTCTGGCGGCCGTCACAGACGAAGTCGCCCGCCAGATAGCCGACTCGGGCCCGCAACGCGAGGCCGTCCGTCCGGGGATGCAGCCCGAGGACGGACACATGGCCGGCGGTCGGCCGGATCAGGTCCAGCAGCAGCCGGATCGTGGTGGACTTGCCCGCCCCGTTGGGCCCCAGATACCCAAAGACCTCGCCTCTGCGCACGTCGAGGGTCAGACCGGTCAGGCCACGGCGGGTGCCGTAGGTCTTCGTGAGCTCGTGTAGCTCAATCACGTTTGCCATTGACACAACGTATCGAACTTTCAGAGATCTGTAAACATTCGGAGCTTTCAACCCCCGCGTATGATAAGAACTCGTCAAGAGGAGGCAGCGATGGACGACAGAGACGCACAACTGCGCGAAGGCGCCGAACGGCTGGCGCTGACGCTCACGGAAAGCGGCATGCAACGGACCACGGCGCGCGTGATGACGGCACTGCTGTTCAGCCAGCAGGAGACCATGACGGCGGCCGACCTCTGCGAGGAACTCAAGATCAGCAGCGGCGCGGTGTCCGGCGCGGTCAAGCAGTTGATCCCCACCGGCATGATCGAACGGGTGCCCGCGCCCGGCAGTCGCCGCGACCACTACCGCTTTCGCGACCACGCGTGGGCGACGCTGATGGGCAACCAGAACACCTTGCTCGACAGTATGTGGAACGCCGCTGCCGAGGGCATCAAAGCCGCGGGCAAGGAGAGCGTCGCGGGCCGTCGTCTTGACGAGATGCAGGACTTCTACGGATTCATGCAGCGGGAGATGGCCGCCCTCATCGACAAGTGGCGTGAGGGGTACGACGCCGGGATGCGCTGACTCGCCGCCGACGCAATGACGTCACCCCGCGCCCAAGCACCTCACAGCCAACCCTGACGCACATCCCCACCCGACGTCGGGAGACTCCGGCTCCCCGCCTTGGGTGATTCGGCGAGCACGGTTGTCCGCAGCTAATCAACTGAGAGCGTCGACAGCTGAAGCGACCGGCGCTGTCGGCGGCAGAGCCCACCACCTTGCGAGCACCCCGTGCGGGGCAAACCCGGGTCGCTTCCGGGCCAGAGCCCCGCTGGCTCGGTCGCACACCCGATGTGTGGTCGATACCGAGCGCCCTGGCCGCCTTGGGGTCGTCTTCGTCGCCGAGTCTCCGCTCGGCGAGCCCCGGCGGGACGACCGCGGTGCTCAGGCTCGCGAATCGGCGCGGTGCGGCGAGCGGACAAGGACTCGTGCAACACCGCGCCGAGGTGCTGCTCGCCGAATCCCGCGTCGAGCCGACCGTCGAGGCCGGCTGCAAGGCGTGGCGGGCCAGTGATACTCGTACTACGACGGCGTCATCGTCACCGTCCCGGGCAAGCTGGACGTCGACCACATGGTGCCGCTCGCCGAAGCCTGGGACGAAGGCGCCAAAGACTCGGCACCGAAGCGGCGCGAGGCGTACGTCAACGACATCAACGTCGAACGGTCGCTCGTGGCGGTCACCGCGAAGACCAACCGGTCCAAGAGCGACCAGGACCCGGCCCACTGGCTGCCCTCGCTCGCCGACACTCACTGCCGGTACGCCGCCGACTGGATCGCCACCAAGCTCCGCTGGGACCTCACGGCCGACACCCGCGAGATCAACGCGCTGCGGCATCGCCGCAGGCTGCTGACACCAGACGGCGGAGTACGAACCCGCCGCGTAACCACCGGGCGAAACGGTGTGGCCCCGCTGGTCGTCGACCAGCGGGGCCACACCGTTGCACGGCGTCCTACTCCGGGCGGACGGCGACGTCCAGCTCCGCGCCGTCTCTCAGAACCGATGTCCGCGGCGGTCGAGCAGATCAGTCACCGATGAAGTGCAGATAGCCGGCCCGGTGGATGGCCTGTTTCGCGCCGTCGATCACCTGCTGTACGACGGGATTCTGTTCGTTCTCGGGAAGGGATTCCAGCTCTCTCACCAGTCGGCGCAACTGGATGCAGTTGAAGAGGGTGTCCCCGTACTTGTTCACGCCATTGAGCAGACTCTCTTCGGGCGCCGACTCACAGACGCCCATGAAGGAAGCTTCCTTGTCATCCGTGAAGGCGCTCAACCTGCCGTGCCACAGGTCCTCCACGTAGATACCGAGTCCCATTTCTCCCTCTGCGGATCAGTGCGGGTACATGGTCACGACGTCGCTCGTCGGGCAGGCGTAGATGTGCGGTTCAGAGGCACTGTGCAGCGAATACAACAAGCGCCTTCTAAGCGCTCGCTCCAGAGACACGCCGACGGCGGTTCCACTGACGAGGGTGACCGCCACCGTACGACGGGTAGCCGTTCCGCGTCTCCGAGTGGCTTGCCATCCTCGGTCGTCCCGAAGGGAGACCGCCACCTTGGCCCGCTGCGGATCGCGGCCCACGGCGTAGCGGCTGCGATCCTCGGTCGCCACGAGGGGTGGCCGAGGATCGCAACCACAAGCCGCCGCCCGACCTCTCCGGTCGGGACGGGTGGTGGTCGCCCACTCAGCTTGCCGCTTAAGGCACCCTCCTCGTCGTCCGTAGGCTCCTCCCACCGCCGCATGGCGCTCTCGATCAGATGGTTGGCGTGATCTCGCGCCTCCGCCAAGAACTTCGCGTAGTGGCGGAAGAGGACCTGAATGCTCTGCCGACGTTCGACAGCAGCCCGAGCAGGTAGGAGAGTGGGGTGGCCCGCGCCTCAACTCGGCCGAAGCGTCCCGCGATCCGAGCCATGACTTGGTCGAACATGGTTGGCCGCCGGGCAGGGTCTATGCGCTGGCCTGCGGCCGCTTCGTGATCTTCAGGAGTCCACACAACCCCTGATGATCACGCAGTTGCTTGACCCGTTCCCAGCCCGGTCCGGTCCGGTCCGTGTCAGGGTTGCAACTATCCGCACTGCGATTCCCGGCGGGCCCGCCCGCGTGCGCCCCGTCGCCAGCAGGGAATCCAGACCTCAGCGCGGGTCCTTGCGCATGCACCATGTGTGGGGGCCGCCGTCGGGGAGGGTGACAGCAGCCGTGGCCCGGAAGCCGAGCCGCTCGTAGAACCGCACGTTCCTTTCGCTGGAGGTCTCCACGAACGCCGGATACCCGGCGTGCCCTGCCTCCTCGATGCCGGGAACCAGCACCGCACTGCCAAGGCCCCTCCCCTGCGCTTCGGGGGAGACGGCCACCGTGCTGAGGAACCACGCCGGCTCCTGCGGCCGGTATGGAGCAATAGCCTGCTCTGCGGATTCGTAGGCGGCCTGCCGATCGCCGGTCAGTTCGCCGAGCACCGGGGCGACCTCGGCGAAAGCAGGCGAGGGATCCTCGTCGGGAGTGGCCCACACGGCGACAGCGCGCCCTTCGTCGGCGACCCACACGCGGCCGTACACCAGGCCGATGCGAGTGAGACAGACTTCCTGGAAGCGCCGGACCCGTTCCTCATGGCTTTCTTCGGCGATCACGTGCCGGGTGAAGGGGTAGTCGGCGAAGGCTCGGGCGAGTGTGTCGACCGAGGTGGGGATGTCGGTGTCGGTGATGGGACGTACGACAGGGACGTTTTCGTGGTGTGCCATGTTCACCGAATCATCTTGTCAGCAGGCAAACGATTGAGCCGCCCGGCCTCGTTGTCAGCCTGAACACGCGGTCCGGGAGCCGTCACCCTGCCGCAAGATCGCGAAGTCGTACTGGAGTACTAAGTGCAGATACGGGCGTTGAGGCGCTCAAGGCCGGACACCAGGGGGCGGTCGACCGTGGTGCCCATCAGTCCCGAAGCGCTGGGATGACGTCGGCTCCGTAGGCGTCGGTCGCCTTGGCGTCGTTGCATGTCATAGAGGGCGAACTGGTCGACGCCGAGGCCCGCAGCGCCTTCAGCTTCTGGATGTGCGCCTCGGCCGCGAAAGCGGTCGATGACCTCGTCTGGTACGAAGTTCCCGACGGGTTCCCGGTCCGGCCGTGGTGGCTGTACTCGTGGCCCCGGCGCTGCTTGACGTAGTCGGTCAGGGCGCCGCGGCGCCCTCACAGGCCACCGGGCCCGCAGCACTATCGCCAGCCGGCTCCTCAACGCGCGCCCCCTCACGCCTGGCGCTCCCCGATAGGCGAGAGCCAAGGTCACGTGGGGCAACCGGTCGCTGTGGAGTGCAAGGTTTCCCGGATAGAGCTCGATACGACGGGCAGGACACCTCGGATGAAGACGTGCAGAAGCCGCCCGCTGCGAGATCTGACAGGAGGGGCCGTGGCCCATGGGACAGGTGGGAAACGGTGAGCGCGCGGTGGGCGCCGCGCCGGTTCGGTGCGTGGGCGCGCGTCGCCGGGAAGGTCGCGGGCGGGGTGGCTGTGATGACCGCGGTGGCGTTCCTCGTCGTTCTCGGGTATGGGTTCGCCCGTACAGGACTTGACGGGCTGAGCAATCCCTCCCAAGGCGCCGCGCGTGAACGATCGGTCGACGGAGTCGTCCTGGCGAAAGACAGAGTGAGCGAGCCCCAGGGAAGTAGCAGCACGAGGATCGAAGTGCGATTCACCACGGACGCCGGAACGTCCTACCGATTCTGGGAAGCCGGCGATGCGAACATCGGCGACACGATCCCTGTCCACTATGAACCGGGGCGTCCCGAGACGGCGAGCACCCACTCCGTGACAAGCAACAGCATCATGTTCGGTATTCTCGCCGTGTCCGGGCTCGCGCTGGTGCTCCTTATGCCACTCCTGGTACTCAGGCTCGGCCTGGAGAGTCTCCGCCACGTCGGGCAGGCAATACGGAAACGATCGGCCGTGGGATGACGACGCCGTACCCGGGAATGTCCCATCTCACAAGCTTCTGCTCGGCCAGGAATGACGCCTGAAGCACCGGCTCACGCACCAATGCGGTTCTGCAAGACCTCGCCTCCCGCAGCGCGGGGCAGCGCGCTCGGGGATGTGTCACAACACCCCACCAGCCGTACGCGCTAGAACACATGTCACAAAGCGAACTTAGACGGCGTCCTATGTGGTGATCACTCGTTGGTCCGCTCATGGGGCGGGGTACATGGAGTTGGATTGTTCCGGACGGCTTGTGGGAGCTCCGCGCATGGCAGACCTGCAACCAGAACACCGTGGGCCGGGCATCTTCGAGCGGCTTCGGAGACCCGAGCAGGAGCGAGTAACGGCTGACCAGGCAGACCAAATAATCCACTCTCTTCGAGCTCAACTTCATCGGCACCCGAACACTCAGTAACCAGATCACGGAATGTGTGCCAGAACCTGCTTGGACCGACAGAACCCCTCGACAAGGTTCATCGTTCCAGCTCAGAAGGCACTTTCGTATTTCCTCCCCGCTTCCGGCCTCATCTCAACCGAAACGGCGAGGTTTATCAATGCAAAACCAACTACGCTGTACGGGCCCGTCAGCAGGTAGGCCATCGCCGACAGCGAAGCGCCCACGCGACCGGCGCCCCCGTCGCACACCGTACGGGACGCCGTTGATTCGGAATTGAGATTGAAACGTTCAATCCTTCGCTCCACTTCAAGGGTATTGACCTCGCGTGCAAGTGGCCTTAACTTCCCTGAAGCACAGTTGAAACCTTTCATCACATCGCCCGACGACAGACGGAGGGGTCTCGATGAGCGACGACAATGGCACACAGGTCTCGCGCAGGCGAATGCTTCAGTTGGCCGCGCTGGCCGCGACGAGTACCGGTGCGGCCGGCTTCTGGCAGCCGGTCCATGCCGCGACGCCCGGCGGTTCGGGGGGCTATTCCGCAGTCCGGTTCGCACGGCCGGGCACCGGCAGCATGCCGATGGTCCTGTGGTTCTGGAACGGTGCCGTGACGCGCGAGCTGGTGGATGAGAGCCTGGCGGACCTGCGCGACAAGGGCGTGACCGAAGTGCTGGTCTTCCCGTTCGACACCCCGGCGCTCAAGCCGTCGTTCTTCACCGAGGCGTGGTTCGACCTCATCGGGTACACGCTGCGTGAGGCGAAGCGGCACCGGATGGTGGTGTGGCTGTTCAACGACGACTTCTTTCCCAGCGGCCGGGCCGGCGGGCTGGTGGTCAACGGCGGCACGGTCGGCATCCGCACCTACCAGCCACGCCCCGATCTGCGGGCCAAGTGCGTGGTCAGAAGCACCATGGAGATCACCGGCGGGACCGCGGTAAAGCTCACGGGCCAAGGGCTCGCGGTGGCCGACGGGAGGCTGATCGTGGATGCCGCCGCCTACGACGGTGTGCGAGTGCTCAAGGAGGGCACCGCCTGGAGCGATTACACGGTCGCCGCGAGAGTCTGGGTCGAGCGGGCCACCGCGGGTCTGATGGTGCGTTGTGCGGATCAAAAGAACGGCTATCTGGCGGACCTGCGCTCGGACGGTGGGGTCGACCTATGGCGGCAGAAGGGCGGCGCCTTCACGCTGCTGCACCAGGGCAAGGCCCAGCCCGCGTTCGATGCGGACGCCGAGCACGAATTGGCCGTAACCGTGCTGGGCGACACCATCACCCCGGCGCTGGATGGCACAGGGCTCACCTCGGTGACCGACACGACGTTCGCCACCGGCACGGTCGGGGTGCGGGCCACCGCCACGCAGCGCTCGTCGTGGGACAACCTGAGCGTCGCCGGCTCCACCGGTGCGGAGTTGTTCGCCTCCGGCTTCGACACCCCCGACAGCGTCGACGCCTTCAAGACCCCCGACGACCTCGACGCGCCCGTCGCCGCCGCGGCCCGGCCCGCCGGTGCCGGTGCCGGTGCCGGGACGATCGCCAAGATGATCGATCTGACCGAGGCCGTCCAGGGCTCCGGGGTGTGGCAGGCGCCCGCGGGCAAGTGGCAGGTGGACTTCTACAGCCTCCGGCTGCTGGCCGATGCCAGCGGTCCGTGGCGCAACTACCTCGATCTCCTCGACGACGAGGCAGTGAAGTTGTACCTGGACATTGTGCCGGGTGAATACGTGCGAAGGTTCGGCTGGGCCGTGGGCAACGTGCTGCGCGGCTTCGCCGACGACGAACCGTTCGTGGCCTCCGCGGACGCGGCCTGGGCACGGGTACCGTGGTCACCAAGCCTGCCTGGGGAGATCAAGAAACTGAGCCCGAAGGCCGGTGTGGGGGTGGTGCTGTCCGCGGTCCACGACGACCTCGGGGACGACGGCGGCGAACTGCGCGGGGTGTTCTGGCGCGCCGTATCCAACCGGTTCGCCGACGCCTACTACCGGGGCATGGGCACGTGGACGGGTGAGCACGGGCTCCAGGTCATCTCCAACCCGCTGTGGGACGAGTACGGCCCGGCCGAGCAGATCAGGAGCACCGGAGATCTCAACACCGCCCACCAGTGGGTCCAGATACCGGGTACCGATCTCATCTTCGACCACTACCAGCGCGGCTACCATCGGATCCTGCCGCGCTGGCCGGCCAGCACCGCCCATCAACGAGGGCTGGAGCGCGTATACCTGGAGGCCATGGGCGGCGCCGGCTGGCAGGTCACACCGGCCTTCACCCGCGAGGTGATCGGGGCGTTCGCCGTCCGCGGCATCAACCAGGTCCTGCTGCACGCCCGCTTCTCCGACTCCGGCAACCTCGTCTACCCGCCGCCGTTCCAGCCGGCCAATCCCTGGTGGGACCTGTCCGCGCCGCTGAATGACTGGATCGGCCGAGTGGTGGAGGCGACCCGGGCCACCGCCACCGCCCGCACCGCGCTCATCCAACCCCAGCGCGCTGCCGAGTGTTTCCAGGACACCTCAGGGCAGGACGACATCAACGAGGCGTTCATCGCCGCGGCCCACGCCCTCGAAGACGTCCAGGTCGACTTCGACTTCCTCGACGAAGGCGCGCTGGACGGCGACCCGGCCCTGATCGAACACGCACACCCGCGCCGTTCCCGTCTGGTTGTCGGAGCTCAGCAGTACGCCATCGTCGTGCTGCCGTACACCCCGATGCTGTCCCTCGGCGCGGTCAGGACGCTCACCGACTTCGTGGACGGCGGCGGAATCCTCGTGGCGGTGGGCGAGTTGCCCGAGCGTGAGCCCTCCGGCCGCACCGACCGGCTCGCTCGTGCCCTGGGCAGGCTCTTCACCAGTCCCCGGGCACACCGGGCCACCGACCCGGCCAAGGCGGCCGAAGTGGTCGCGGCATCCGGCGGCGCCGCAGCCACGCTGTCCCCCGCCACCTCCGACGTGCGGGCACTGCGCCTGAAGCGCGCGGGCGAGCCGGCCTTCCTCGTCACCAACGAGAGCGACAAGGCCGTCTCGGTAACAGCGACCTTCCCGGCACTCGGGGCACCGCAGATCTGGGACCCGGACACCGGCGAGGCCACCCCCGCCGGCGTCTGGCGCAAGAAGGAGTCGGGCACGGCCGTCCCGCTCCGGTTGGAGACCAGGGCGACACTCCTGGTCGTCTTCCGCACCACCGGTGGCGAACCCGCGCACGCCATCGAGGCCAACGCGCCCGTGGAGAAGGTGACCGTTGACCACGACACCGTGACCGCCACCGTGCGGGTCTCCTCCGCGACCACCGTCCGCGTCACCGCCGTCGACGGCAATCGGCGATACACGGGTACCCACACCAGCAGCGACCCACTGACCGCGATGCCGCTGGACGGCGAATGGAGTTTCCGCTTCGACCGCGACGGCACCGAGAGCATCAGCCGCCCGCTGGGCCCGTGGACCGACCTGGATGCCTCCCACTCCGGCTCCGCCGTCTACCAGCGGGACGTCACCCTCGGGGCGCGGGACCTCGCCGGACGCCGCTGGCAGCTCGACCTCGGCCAGGTCCGCGACGTCGCCGAGGTCACCGTCAACGGCGGACGACTGCCCAGCCGGCTTTGGCCGCCCTACCGTCTCGACGTCACCGACGTCCTGCGCACCGGCACCAACACCATCCGGGTCCGCGTCACCAACACAGGCGCCAACGCCCGCGGAGACACGCTCCCCTCCGGCCTCCTCGGACCGGCCTTCCTGCGCCCCGAACGCCTCATACACATCCGTCTGTCCCGCCAGCCACACCGGTCACACTGACGGGACATGGCGTGTGCCCTGTCCGGAGCCCTGATGGCGAACGAGTCGGCCTGTGGCCTGGGCCACTAGTGCTCGGCGTTGTCTTCTTCCTCGCCGGGCAGCAGGGCCCGGCCGGGGCGTTTGCGGTGCGGGACGACGAGGCCGGTGATGATGTAAGCGCCGTCGGCGAGGACGGTCACGCCCTGGCACGGCTGGGCCAGGCCGGATTCCCGCCAGGCTTTGGCATCCGCGGTGTTGCCGGGCACCGGACGGGCTGCGGCGATCACCAGCTTCGTGTCGGCGTCGATGATGACCTGCACGTTCGCAGAAAACCGGTAGTTGCGTGAGGATGCTCCGGTCGTTCGGTCACGGACCGGGACGAGGGTGCCGTCCACGATCCACAGCCGCTCGAACTGTCGCATCCTCAGCCTGGCGAATGTCTCCACCCACGCCGGCTCACCCCTCAACACCCCACGCCCACAAGTGAAATGCCCCAATCGCAGCCTTCTGCAACACGCATCAGGGAGGGTATCGAGTCGTGATCAACTTTCAGGACCCGTGCTCTGGGCGGGGCCTGGACTGGTAGATCATCTTGCGTGACGCGAGTGCGATTGACGGGCGCGGAACGGAGGTTCATCGAGCCGTACCTGCCGATCGGCGAGTACGGACCGTAGCCTGAGCGGCTACGTAGCAGTTCGAGGGCGAAGATCACTGCCGCAGGCGCGGCGCTCACCGCCCACCTCGGCGTACTCCGCTCGCTGCCCAGCCCGATCGTCATCACCCGGTGACGCCGGTCGAGGGCACCCGGTCCCCAACTGGTCCCCAATAATGACCAAGGGCCGGTTTCGGATCTCTCCGAACCGGCCCTGATCTGCGACTCTTTCGAGTCGGGACGACAGGATTTGAACCTGCGACCCCTTGACCCCCAGTCAAGTGCGCTACCAAGCTGCGCCACGTCCCGTTGCCCGTCTGACCTGGAGTTTCCCCCGGCCGAACGCGCATGAGAACGATACCGCACTCCGGCCGGTGGTCACGAACCGCTTTCTCCGTTCCGCGACCTCGGCGAGCGGGAGACGCCCCGCTCGGCCACACACTCGCCGACGCGCTCGGCCTCACGCTTGACCTCAAGTTTGGTTGAGGTAGCACGGTGGTCCGTATGACGACATCGACGACCACGTCCCACGGCTACCGCGAGCTCGACCGGCTGCTGTCCCTGATGACCGGCGACGAGAAGCACGGTTCGGCCGCGACCTCCACCCTGGACGCGATCTGGGTGCTCTACGACCGGGTGCTGAACGTCTCCCCCGCGACCGCCGACGACCCGGCACGCGACCGTTTCCTGCTGTCGAAGGGGCACGGCCCGATGGCGTACTACGCCGTCCTCGCCGCCAAGGGCTTCTTCCCCGAGTCGCTGCTCCCCGGCTTCGGCTCGTACGACTCACCGCTCGGCCATCACCCGGACCGGCTGCTCGTGCCGGGGGCCGAGATCGGCAGCGGCTCGCTCGGCCACGGGCTGCCGCTCGCCGTCGGGAGCGCGCTCGGGCTGCGGGCACAGGGCCGTACCGGCTCCGACGTGTGGGTGCTCATCGGGGACGGCGAACTGGACGAGGGCAGCAACCACGAGGCCATCGCGTACGCGGGCCCCGCCGGTCTCGAACAGCTGCACACGCTCGTGATCGACAACTCGTCGGCGGCGCACGGCTGGCCCGGCGGGATCGAGTCCCGTTTCACGGCGGCGGGCTGGTCGGCCGTGACCGTCGACGGGCGGGACCACGAGGCGCTGTACGAGGCGTTCACCGCGCCCCACCCGGGCCGGGCCAGGGCGGTCGTCGCCCGTGTCGAAGCCCGCTCCTGACCACCACTCACTTCTGACCGACCCGGAGGTTTTCTGATGGACACCATGCGTGAGCGCTTCGCCTCGACCGCGTCCCGGCTGCTGGACGAGGACCCGCGGCTCGCCGTCGTACTCGCCGTGATCGGCCACGACGGCTTCCAGGAGGCCGAACGCCGTCATCCGCACCGGGTGATCGACGTCGGCATCCGTGAACAGCTGCTCGTCGGCGCGGGCGGCGGGATCGCCCTCACCGGGATGCGGCCGATCGTGCACACCTTCGCGAGCTTCCTCGTGGAGCGCCCCTTCGAACAGGTGAAGCTCGACTTCGGGCACCAGGGCGTGGGTGGCGTACTGGTGAGCGCGGGAGGCTCGTACGACTGGCCGGCCGGTGGGTTCACCCATATGTCGCCCGGCGACGTGGCGCTCCTCGACACGCTCGACGGCTGGACCGTGCACGCACCGGGGCACCCCGACGAGGCCGAGGCCCTGCTGCGGCTGGCCGCGAAGGGCGACGACCGGGTGTACGTACGACTCTCGGCGCAGACCAACGCGCGCGCCCTGCCGGTCACCGGCGCCGGCTTCCTGACCGTGCGCGAGGGGAACCACGGCGCGGTGGTCGCCGTCGGGCCGATGCTGGACAACGTCCTCGCGGCGACGGAAGGGCTCGACACGACGGTGCTGTACGCGCCGACCGTCCGCCCCTTCGACGGTGCCGCGCTGCGCCGGGCGGTCGGGGACACGGGCGCGGCCGAGGCGGTGATCGTGGAGCCGTACCTCGCCGGGACGTCAACGGCGGCGGCCGACGAGGCGCTGGCGGACGTACCGCACCGAGTGCTCGGGCTGGGCGTGGGGCGGCGCGAACTGCGCAAGTACGGGGAGATGGACGAGCACCTCACGGCGCACGGCCTGGACGTCCGGTCGCTGCGCGCACGCGTCGCCGGCTTCCTGACGGGCGTCGCGTGACGGACACTTCCTGACGGTCACTTCCGACGGGCACTTCCTGACGGGCGCTCAATCACAGAAGTGGGCGGCACATACAGCTCACCGGTGCGGATATTGGCCGATCGGACGGGATGACGCCGGTACCGCCAACTCCCCTACCACAGTGGACGCTTCCGACCCATTGACCCTCCGGAAGCGGGGAACCTACGCTATGCGGCGTACTTAAGAAAGCGCTTTCTTCCCATTCGTAGCCGCCACCTGCACCGGGAGCGCCCGTGAGTAGCCGTCCACCAGACCGATCCCTCCTGCGCACCGGCCGACCGCGAAGGGCCCTGACGCCCTTCACCGTCGTCCTGGCCCTGCTCGCTCTCGTGCTCGGACTCGGGGTCGCCTCGCCCCCTCCCGCGGAGGCCGCGCCCTACCGGGTCCTGGTCTTCTCCAAGGTCACCAACTTCGAGCACGATTCGATCCCGGCCGGCATCGCGGGAATCAAGAAGCTCGGCGAGGAGAACGGCTTCGAGGTCGAGGCGTCCGACGACGCGAGCGTCTTCAGCGACGCGAACCTCGCACGCTTCCAGGCGATCGTCTTCAACAACACCAACTCCACGCCGGAGTCGGGCGATCTGCTGGACGCGCCCCAGCGCGCCGCCCTCCAGAAGTTCATCCGCGCGGGCGGCGGCTGGGTGGGACTGCACGCCGCGTCCGCGAGCGAGCGTGACTGGGACTGGTACGAGGGCCTGACCGGGGCCATCTTCGACAAGCACCCCGCGATCCAGACCGGCCGCGTCAAGGTGCTCGACCAGGCGCACCCCTCCACCAAGGACCTTCCTGAGCTGTGGGAGCGCTCGGAGGAGTGGTACAACTGGCGCGTCAACCCGACGGGCAAGGTGCACACCCTCGCGCAGATCAAGGTGAACGACGGCATCACCGGGCTGGACGAGGGCGTCGACCACCCGTGGTCGTGGTGCCAGAACTACGACGGCGGCCGTTCCTGGTTCACCGCCGGCGGCCATGACTCCTCTGCCTTCCAGGAGGAGAACTTCCGCAAGCACCTGCTCGGCGGCATCCAGTGGGCGGCCGGCAACAAGCCGGGCGACTGCTCCGCCACCAAGACCGGGTCCTTCAAGCGGACGCAGCTGGCGACCGACCTCTCCGACCCTTACGAGCTGGCCGTGACGCCCGACCGCCGGGTGCTCTACATCCAGCGCACGGGCAAGCTCCAGGTCCTCGACCAGACGACCCAGGAGACCACCACCGCGCTGGACTTCGAGTACAGCCTGAAGATGACGGAGCAGTCCGACGGGCTCATCGGGCTGACGCTCGACCCGGACTTCGCGACGAACAACTGGCTCTATCTCCTGCACTCCGACAAGGCGAAGAAACAGCTGAACCTGTCGCGCTACACGCTGTCGGGCAACACCGTCGACCCGGCGTCCGAGAAGCTCCTGCTGGAGATCCCGACCGACCGCGACGAGCAGCGCGCCAACGTGCACATGGCGGGCTCGCTCACCTTCGACAAGAACGGCGACCTGTACATCGCGACCGGTGACAACACCGACCCGTTCGTGTCCGACAACTTCACGCCGATCGACGAGCGTGCGGGCCGGCAGGTGTTCGACGCGCAGCGCAGCTCGGCCAACACCAACGACCTGCGGGGCAAGGTCCTGCGGATCACGCCGAAGGACGACGGCACGTACGCGGTCCCGGAGGGCAACCTCTTCGCACCCGGCACGGCCAAGACCCGTCCCGAGGTGTACGCGATGGGGCTGCGCAACCCCTTCCGTATCACCACCGACCCGAAGGACGGCGCGCTGCTGATCGGTGACTACGGTCCCGACTCACGGGCGGTGGACCCGAACCGCGGACCCGAGGGTACGGTCGAGTTCAACCGGGTTCCCAAGGCGGCGAACCTCGGCTGGCCGTACTGCATCGGCGCCAACTCCCCGTTCAACGACTACGACTTCGCGACGAAGGTCTCGGGGGCGAAGTTCGACTGCGCGAAGCCCGTCAACGAGTCGCCGAACAACACGGGTCTGCGCGAGCTGCCGCCGGCCAAGGCCGCGACCGTCCCGTACCAGTACTCCGGCTCGCCGCTGTTCCCCGAGGTCGGCGGTGGCGGGGCGCCGATGAGCGGTCCCGTCTACGACTACGACCCGGACAACCCGTCGCCGACGAAGTTCCCCGAGTACTTCGACTCGAAGTGGTTCAACTACGAGCTGGGCCAGAACTGGTTCAAGACGTTCTCGATCCAGCGGAAGGACCAGTCGTTCAGCGACCCGCGCTTCCCGCCGGCCAAGGCGGGGGACATCCAGTCGATCAACAAGATCTTCACGGACATGAAGTTCAACCAGCTCTTCGAGGCCGACTTCGGCCCGGACGGCTCGCTGTACGTGATCGACTTCGGGATCGGCTCGGGCGCGGGACGTACGGGTGTGATCAACCAGGGCACCGCCATCTACCGCATCGACTACGTCGGTGACGGCGAGCTGCCCACCGCCAGGATCACCGCCACCTCCGACACCGGGCCGGGGCCGCGCAGTGTGAAGTTCTCCAGCGCAGGTTCCGGCTTGTCGGGGGGCAAGCCGGTGACGTACGCCTGGGACTTCGACGGCGACGGCACCGTCGACTCGACGAAGGCCAACCCGAGTCATATCTACACCGACAAGGGTGTCTTCACCGCGCGGCTGACGGTCACCGGCGGCGACAAGCTGTCGGCGCAGGCGGTCAAGGAGATCACCGTGGGCAACACCCGGCCGGTGGTCACCATCCAACGGGCCCCGGACGGCGGCATGTTCAGCCTCGGCGACACCGTTCCCTTCACGGTGAAGGTCACCGACCGCGAGGACGGCAAGGGTGCCGAGATCGACTGCGAGCGCGTCACGGTCGAGGGGCGGCTCGGTCACTCGACGACGCTGCATCCGGTGCAGTCCAAGAAGGGCTGCGCGGGTGAGTTCACCGTCCCGACGACGGACGAACACGCGAATCAGGATCTCTTCTACCGGGTCACCGCCAGCTACAAGGACGACGGCGGCGACGACACGAGCGTGCCCGCGCTGACGGGGACCGCCACGTCGAACCTCAGGACCTCCTACCGCGAGGCCGAGTTCTTCAGCGCCACCGGCGGCGAGAACGGCGGCGTCACCGTGGGTGCCCGTCCCGAGGCGTCCGGCGGCAAGCGCGTCATCGAGGTCGAGCACGGCGACTGGGTCGCGTACGACCCGGTGAATCTCACCGGGATCGACTCGGTCACCGTCGGCGCGTCGTCGGGCGGCACGGGCGGCACCGTCGAATTCCGCAACGGATCGCCGACCGGCCCGCTGATGGGCTCGGTGACCGTGCCGAACACCGGCGCCTGGACCAACTTCATCTCGCCGACGACGCATCTGCGGCCGGTGGGCGGCACGGTGAAGATGTACGCGGTCTTCCTCAACCCCGACTGGAAGCCGGACGGGCAGGACGTGCTGTCGATCGACTGGCTGCACTTCAACGGCCGGGGAGTCGAGAAGAAGCCGGGCACCACTGTCACGGTGAGCACCTCCAAGGAGGAGGGCGCGGCGCCGCTGGCGGCGGAGCTGACCGGCACGGTGACGCTCGCCGAAGGCCGGAGCGTCGCCTCGTACCGCTGGGACTTCGGCGACAACACGAAGCCCGCCGGTCAGCAGGGCGCGAGCGCGACCCACACCTACGCACGGCCGGGCGCCTACACGGCGCATCTGACGGTCACCGACGACAAGGGCGACACGACGACGGGCGCCGTCGAGATCAGCGCGCGCTGAATCCACTCAAGCCGGATCAACATCAGCCGCGTTCAAGCGGGTTGAGAGTCCGAGAGACTGAGAGAGACGAGGTCACGTGAGGGTGAACGGCACACGAAGAGCCTTTCTGGGTACGGCGGCGGCGGGGCTGGCCGCGGTCGGACTGGCGTCGACGGCGGGCACCGCGCAGGCGGCGGAGTCCGGCCGGCACCACGACCCGCGATGCCGGCGGCGGATCCCGCGCGGGGGCATCGGTATGCACCTCTACACGATGCGGTCCGTCCTGGAGACGGCGTTCGAGGGGACGCTGGAGCAGCTGGCGGACATCGGTTACGCGACGGTCGGCGTGAGCGGGCGGTTCGGCCGCGACGCCACGCAGTTCCGCCGGGTGCTGGACGATGTCGGCCTCAAGGCGGTGCTGGAGCACGTCGGTTACGCCACGGTGGCGGGCACCGGCCTCCAGAAGGCCGTCGAGGACGTCCACACGCTGGGCGGTGAGTGGGTCGTCGTACCGAGCCTGCCGACCCAGATGCACACCCCCGCGGGCTACCGCGAGGCGGCGGCGGCGATGAACCGGGCGGGGCGCGTGGCACGGGAGTCGGGCCTGGGCCCGGTGCTCTTCCACAACCACGACGCGGACCACAAGGTCGTCGAGGGCGAGGTGCTGTACGACATCCTGCTGAACGAGACCGACCCCGAGTACGTCGGCTTCGAGCTGGATGTGTACTGGGCGGCGAAGGGCGGCGCCGATCCGCGCCGGCTGTTCGTCGAGGAGGGCCCGCGCTTCCCGGCGCTGCACGTCAAGGACATGGCGCCGAACGGCGACTTCGCGGACGTCGGCTCCGGCGTGCTGGACTTCGCGGAGATGTTCGAGACGGCGCACCGGGGCGGCGTACGGCAATGGCTGGTCGAGCACGACTCGCCGAAGGACCCGATCGCCACGGCGCGCAACAGCTACCGCCATCTGTCGAGGCTGCGGTACTGATACGGCTCCGACAACGAAGCCGCACCCCTCGTCCCGGCCGCGCGGCCGGG
>NZ_MDCR01000138.1 GCF_001723055.1 Streptomyces niveus | reverse complement strand
GCCGCCGGTGACGACGCGGGCGTAGCCCCGTGCCCGGTCGACGATGCCGGCGACCCGGTCGCGGTGGGCGTACGAGATCAGCGGCCCCATGTCCGTCGACGGGGCGAACGGGTCGCCGAGGCGCACCGTCTCCATCAGGGCGGCGACGGCGCTCACGAAGGCGTCGTAGAGCGGACGCTGGACGTAGGCGCGGGTGGCGGCCGTACAGTCCTGCCCCGTGTTGATGAGCGCGCCCGCGACGGCGCCCTGGACGGCCGCCTCCAGGTCGGCGTCGTCGAAGACCAGGAACGGGGCCTTGCCGCCGAGTTCCAGGTGCAGCCGCTTGACGGTGGCCGTGGCGATCTCGGCGACGCGCTTGCCCACGGCGGTGGAGCCGGTGAACGAGGTCATCACGACGTCGGGGTGGCCCACGAGGCGCTCGCCCGCGTCGGCGCCCGCGCCGTTGACGATGTTGATCACGCCGTCGGGGATGCCGGCCTCCTGCGCCGCCTGGGCGAACATCAGTGAGGTGAACGGCGTCAGTTCGGACGGCTTCAGCACGATCGTGTTGCCTGCCGCGACCGCCGGGAGGATCTTCCATGCGGCCATCTGGAGCGGATAGTTCCAGGGGGCGATGGAGCCGACCACGCCGATCGGTTCGCGGCGTACGTAGGAGGTGTGGTCGCCGCTGTACTCACCCGCCGACGCGCCTTCCAGATGACGCGCGGCGCCGGCGAAGAAGGCGGCGTTGTCGACGGTGCCCGGAACGTCGAACTCCGTGGACAGTTTGATCGGCTTCCCGCACTGGAGAGACTCCGCCGCCGCGAATTCCGCGGCCCGCTCGGCGAGTACGGCGGCGAAACGGTGCAGCGCGTCGGATCGCTCCCCCGGCGTCGCGCCCGCCCAGCCCGGGAACGCGGCGAGCGCCGCGGCCACGGCCGCGTCGACGTCGGCCGCCCCCGCCAGCTCGTACGTGAGCAGTTCGTCGCCCGTCGCCGGGTCGACCACGGCGTGCGTACGGCCCGAGGTGCCGGGACGGAGCCGGCCGTCGATGAACTGCGCACCGTCCGCGAAGCGATCCCGTGCGGGGAAGCGGTTGCCCATGGCGCCCTCCGTGTTGCCGGCTGTCGCCGCGGTTGATCCGAAGCCGGGAGTGTTGTTCTGGCTTGAATTGAGTGCCGATACTGACAGAGCACCGGGCGTCCAACAAGTGATTCCGTTGTTGCCTTTTGGTTACGCGACGGAATCGGTTGACCATGTGTCGCTGCATCGCCTGGATCGGCATACGGACTGTCAGTGGTGACTGGCAGACTCCCGTGCATGGGGATGATCACGGTTGCCGAGCTGATCGACCGTACGGGTCGTGGCGTGAAGGTCAAGTATCTGCACTTCTGGGGGCACACCCCGCGGCCGGACGGTGTCATCGGCGCGAGCTGTCTCAGCCAGTGGTGGCAGTCGCCGTTCACGGTCGACGGTGTCGAGTACGCGACGGCGGAGCACTGGATGATGGCCGCGAAGGCCCGGCTCTTCGACGACGAGGAGGCCGAGCGGAAGGCGCTGACCGCGTCAGGTCCGGCATTGGCCAAGAAGGCGGGCCGGCTGGTGCGAGGGTTCGACGAGACCGTCTGGGAGCGGGAGCGCTCCGGCATCGTCGTGGAAGGCAGCGTCCACAAGTTCCGGCAGGACAGCCGGCTGCGCGACTACCTGCTGGGCACGGGTGACCGGGTGCTCGTCGAGGCCAGCCCGATGGACCGGATATGGGGCATCGGACTGGCCGCGGACGACGAACGGGCGCAGGATCCCGCGCGCTGGCGCGGGCTCAATCTGCTGGGCTTCGCCCTCATGGAGGCGCGTGAGCGGCTCCGCGCGGAGGCGACAGGCGCCTGACGCCGCGCGCTCCGCAGGCTGTCCGCGGGTTCAGCGGTCGGCTTCCACGAGGAGCATGGCGGAGTAGCCGTCGGTGCCGCTGTCGTAGTCGAATTCGTTGTTGTCGTCGTTGTTGATGGCGTCGGTGATGCCCCAGATGAGGAGACCGATGACGACCGCGCCGACGACGATCCCGATGGTGCCCATGATGATCCCGGAGAGTGCCTGACCGCTGTTGGTGGCCTCACCCCGCTCGGCACGCTTCCTGCCGACGACGCCGAAGATCACGGCGAGGATGCCCAGGATGATGCCGACGACGCCGTACAGGCAGAAGAGACAGATCGAGAGAATGCCGAGCGTCATCGCGGCGACGCCCATGCCGTTCGCCGGGCCGGGCTGCCAGCCGGTCTGCCCGTATCCCGGGTAGCCGGGGTAGCCCGGGTATCCGGGATAGGACGCGCCGGGGTACGAGGACGCGGCCGGCGTGCCGGGATACGAGGATCCCGTCGGCGTGCCGGGATAGCCGTACGGACCGGAAGTGGTCGAGGCCGGTCCCCCGGGGGCTATCGGCGGTGGCGGTACGGCTCCGGAGGCCGGCCCGGCACCGGCGGAGCCCGGCTCCGGCTGCCCCACGCCGGGCATGGCCGTGACGGTCGACTGGTCGTGGACGGGCCAGGCGGGCGGCTGGTCCTGGACGGGCCCCGGCGGCTGCGCCGGCTTGTCCAACGGCACCCTGCGCTCCGGCGGCGCCCAGGGATCGTTCGGCTCGTGGGCGCTCGGCGGCTGCGCGCTGCTGTCTGACATGGTCCTCCCCCATCGTGATTCCGTCATGCTAAGGCCTCTGCCGAACGCGTTCTCCGCCCCGCCTACGATGGCCCCTGTCCGATAAAGCCCTGGGCAGGGGGACGTCCTGCCCGGCGGACGGCGACACCCTTTACGCCGCCGCTCAGCACGCGGAGGACCCGATGACCGACCTTCATCCCTTCATCGCAGGGCTGCCCAAGGCCGAGCTGCATGTCCATCACGTCGGCTCGGCCTCGCCCCGTATCGTGTCCGAGCTGGCCGCCAGGCACCCCAGCTCCAAGGTGCCGACCGACCCCGAAGCGCTGGCCGACTACTTCGACTTCACCGATTTCGCGCACTTCATCGACGTCTACCTCTCCGTCGTGGATCTGCTGCGCACCCCGGAGGACGTCCGACTGCTCACGTTCGAGATCGCCCGCGACATGGCCCGGCAGAACATCCGCTACGCCGAGCTGACGATCACCCCCTTCAGCTCGACCCGGCGCGGCATCCCCGAGGACGCCTTCATGGAGGCGATCGAGGACGCCCGTAAGTCGGCCGAGGCCGAGTTCGGGGTCGTACTGCGCTGGTGCTTCGACATCCCGGGCGAGGCCGGGATGGAGGCCGCGGACGAGACCTTGCGGCTCGCCGTGGATCTCCGGCCGGAGGGACTGGTGTCGTTCGGTCTCGGTGGGCCGGAGATCGGCGTACCGCGGCCGCAGTTCAAGCCGCACTTCGAACGGGCCGTCGCGGAAGGGCTGCATTCGGTGCCGCACGCGGGCGAGACGACCGGGCCCGGCACGGTGTGGGACGCGCTGAAGGAGCTGCGCGCCGAACGGATCGGGCACGGCATCAGCTCCGCCCAGGACGCGGAGTTGATGGCGTACCTCGCCGAGAACCGCATCCCCCTGGAGGTCTGCCCCACCTCCAACATCGCCACGCGGGCGGTCACCGACATCGAGCTGCACCCGATCAGGACGCTCGTGTCCGCGGGTGTGCTCGTGACGGTCAACAGCGACGACCCGCCGATGTTCGGGACCGATCTCAACAACGAGTACGCGGTGGCGGCGCGGCTGCTGGAGTTGGACGAGCGGGGGGTGGCGGGGCTCGCCAAGGGCGCCGTCGAGGCCTCGTTCCTCGACCAGGCGGGCAAGGACCGGCTGAACAACGAGATCGACACGTACACGGCTCAGTGGCTCGCCAAGTGACGGCCCTACGGGGCGCAGTCGTGGCCGTGGGGCACCGGGGCGATCCGTACCGCGTTCGCGAGAACACCCTTCCGTCGGTGCGCTCCGCCGTGGAACGGGGCGCCGACGCCGTGGAGATCGACGTACGCGTCACCCGTGACGGGGTGCCCGTCCTGCTTCACGACTCCTCGTTGGGTCGGCTGTGGGGGCACGACCGACAGGTCGCGAAGGTCACCCACGACGAGTTGAACACCTTGACGGGGGGCGGCGTGCCGACCCTCCGGGAGGTGCTGCTGGCGCCGGGGCCGGTGGCGGACACGCGCCTCATGGTCGATCTGCCGGACGCCGCGACGGAGACGGTGCGCACGGTGGTCGCGACGGTGCGCGAATGCGGCGCGGCGGATCGCGTGTACTACTGCGCGGGCGCCGACGCGATGCTCGCCGTACGCGCCTGCGATCCGAACGCCGAAATCGCCATGACGTGGCAGTCGTTGGCCCCGCCGCGCCCCTCGCTGCTCGAAGCGGTACGGCCCCGCTGGCTCAACTACCGCTTCGGTCTGGTGAGTCGGGAGCTGACGGAGCGGGTCCACCGGGACGGTCTGCTGGTCTCCGCCTGGACGGCCGACACCGCGCGGAGCATGCGGCGGCTGGTCGGTGCGGGGGTGGACTCGATCACCACCAACCGCATCGACGTGCTGGCGACTCTGCTCCGCGACGACCGGCCGGGCGAGCCGCAGGCGTAGGGAAGGCCATACGGAGCGGGGCCGTACAGGGCGGGGCGAGTCGGCCACGACGGGACCGGCCCTCCGGCGCCGCCGCAAGGCCCGGGGGCCCGCCCCCCAACTGCCATGTACGGTGCCGGAGTTCAGCGGCTTCCGACGACCCTGCGCGCGACCGCGTGGGAGACGGTGGTGGCGCCCGCGGCCACGGCCAGCCCCATCGCGACGTCGCGCGCCCGCGCCGGCTTCAGCACCCCCGCCTTCCGCAACCGCCCCCGCGCCCACAGCGTGAACGGCACGACGACGAGCGGCGACGTGACGGACCCGGGGGTGTATCCACGTACGGCGGCGGCCTGGGCGAGATGCACCAGGCCGTGCAGTCCGAACCCGTCCAGCGCGCCCTGGTAGAAGCCGGACCGGCCCCCCGTACGGTGCCCCGCGACGGCGGCGCAGCCGACGAACGTGGCCATCACCCCGACGGCCACGGCGAACTCTCGCGGCTCGACGACTTCCATGGCATCCCACACCGGCTCCGGTACACCGGGGAACCGCTCACGCAGGGTCGGCAGATTCTCGCTGATCCAGCGGGGTCCGGTGGCCAGCTCCTCGGCATCGTGCAGCGCCCAGGCCACCAGCAGCCCCAGAGTCACGGCAGGGCCCACCCGGTCGCCACGTACCCCCATGTCCGTCATGGCTCCGACCCTCTCAGACGCGCACCACGACGGACGGGGCGGGGCACGGACACCTGGCGTGTCCGTGCCCCGCCCTGGGGAGAGCAACTCAGGCGGCATAGTCGCGAGTTGGCGAGCCCATCGCACAGCCGCGACGCCAACGACGCGACTCGCCCGAGCGGCCGGCGCGCCCGCCGTACCTCACGCGTCGAGCGACGTCATCACGTGCTTGATACGCGTGTAGTCGTCGAAGCCGTACGCGGACAGATCCTTGCCGTAGCCCGACTTCTTGAAGCCGCCGTGCGGCATCTCGGCCACCAGCGGGATGTGCGTGTTGATCCACACGCAGCCGAAGTCCAGGTTCTTGGACATGCGCATCGCACGCCCGTGGTCCTTCGTCCACACCGAGGAGGCGAGCGCGAACTCGACCCCGTTCGCGTACTCCAGCGCCTGCGCCTCGTCCGTGAACGACTGCACCGTGATGACGGGCCCGAACACCTCGTTCTGGATGATCTCGTCGTCCTGCTTGAGACCCGAGACGACGGTCGGCGCGTAGAAGTACCCCTTGTCGCCGACCCGGTGACCACCCGCCTCGACCTTGGCGTGGGCCGGCAGCCGCTCGATGAAGCCCGAGACGTGCTTCAGCTGGTTGGCGTTGTTCAGCGGCCCGTACAGCACGTCCTCGTCGTCCGGACCACCGGTCTTGGTGTCGGCGGCGGCCTTGGCCAGCTCGGCCACGAACTCGTCGTGGATCGACTCGTGCACCAGGACGCGGCACGCCGCCGTACAGTCCTGCCCCGCGTTGAAGAAACCCGCCACCGAGATGTCCTCGACGGCCTTGGCGATCGCCTCGCTGTCGAGATCCTCGAAGACCACGACGGGCGCCTTGCCCCCCAGCTCCAGGTGGACGCGCTTGACGTCCTTGGAGGCGGACTCGGCGACCTGCATTCCGGCCCGCACGGAGCCCGTGATCGAGACCATCGCCGGCGTCGCGTGCTCCACCATGGCGCGCCCGCTGTCGCGGTCGCCGCAGATGACGTTGAAGACGCCCTTGGGTGCGATCGCGCCGATGATCTCCGCCATCAGCACCGTGGAGGCGGGGGTCGTGTCCGACGGCTTCAGTACGACGGTGTTGCCCGCCGCGAGCGCCGGGGCGAACTTCCACACGGCCATCATCATCGGGTAGTTCCACGGCGCGACCTGCGCGCAGACGCCCACCGGTTCACGCCGCACGATGGAGGTGAATCCGTCCATGTACTCGCCGGCCGACCGGCCTTCGAGCATGCGCGCCGCACCGGCGAAGAACCGGATCTGATCCACCATCGGCGGGATCTCTTCGGTGCGGGTCAGCTCCAGCGGCTTGCCGGTGTTCTCCGACTCGGCGGCGATCAGGTCCTCGGCACGCTCCTCGAACGCGTCCGCGATCTTGAGCATCACCTTCTGACGCTCGGCCGGCGTGGTGTCGCGCCAGGCGGGGAACGCCGCGGCGGCGGCCTCCATGGCGGCGTCGACGTCGGCCTGGCCGGACAGCGGGGACGTGGCGTAGGCCTCGCCCGTGGCCGGGTTGACCACCTCGATGGTCCGCCCGTCGGCGGCGTCCTGGAACTCCCCGTTGATGTAGTTACGCAGACGGCGCAGCTCGGTGGTCACTGCCACCCCTCCTTACAGAAGTCATGCCGGATGTGTCCGATGGGTGAGACACCCACCCTAAGCGTTCAGCCGACGCTTTCGACAGACCTACCCTCTCTCAACTTCGGATTCAGTCAAATTCCGACCCGCTCACAACGAATTTCATCGCTTCAGGGTTGCGAGACAGACGAGTCACGGTGCACAGTGAGGCGGTGGCCAGTCGCAGCGCAGACCCCAGGAACGGGCACGGGAACGGATCGTCACCGACGATCGACGCCGTGTCCCTCGCGATCATCGAACAGCTTCAGGAGGATGGCCGGCGCCCCTACGCCGCGATCGGCAAGGCCGTCGGCCTCTCCGAGGCGGCCGTGCGCCAGCGCGTCCAGAAGCTGCTCGACCAGGGGGTCATGCAGATCGTGGCCGTGACCGACCCGCTGACCGTCGGTTTCCGGCGCCAGGCGATGGTCGGCATCAACGTCGAGGGCGACCTCGACTCCGTGGCCGAGGCGCTGACGGAAATGGCCGAGTGCGAGTACGTGGTGATGACCGCGGGCTCCTTCGACCTGATGGTGGAGGTCGTCTGCGAGGACGACGACCACCTGCTGGACGTCATCAACAAACGGATCCGCGCGCTCCCCGGCGTGCGCTCCACCGAGAGCTTCGTCTACCTCAAGTTGAAGAAGCAGACCTACATGTGGGGAACCCGATAGCCGTGAGCAAGGACCTCTCCAAAACCGCTTACGACCACCTGTGGATGCATTTCACCCGCATGTCGTCGTACGAGAACGCACCCGTGCCCACCATCGTGCGTGGTGAGGGCACCTACATCTACGACGACCAGGGCAAGCGTTACCTGGACGGCCTCTCCGGCCTGTTCGTGGTCAACGCGGGCCACGGGCGCCACGAGTTGGCCGAGACCGCCTACAAGCAGGCTCAGGAACTCGCCTTCTTCCCCGTGTGGTCCTACGCCCACCCGAAGGCAGTCGAACTGGCCGAGCGGCTGGCGCACTACGCGCCCGGGGACCTCAACAAGGTCTTCTTCACCACCGGCGGCGGCGAGGCCGTCGAGACCGCGTGGAAGCTCGCCAAGCAGTACTTCAAGCTGACGGGCAAGCCCGGCAAGTACAAGGTCATCTCACGCGCCGTCGCCTACCACGGCACGCCGCAGGGGGCACTGTCCATCACCGGACTGCCGGCGCTGAAGGCCCCGTTCGAGCCGCTGGTCCCCGGCGCGCACAAGGTGCCGAACACGAACATCTACCGCGCCCCGCTCCACGGCGACGACCCGGAGGCCTTCGGCCGCTGGGCCGCCGACCAGATCGAGCAGCAGATCCTCTTCGAGGGCCCGGACACGGTCGCCGCCGTCTTCCTGGAGCCCGTACAGAACGCGGGCGGCTGTTTCCCGCCTCCGCCCGGCTACTTCCAGCGGGTGCGTGAGATCTGCGACCAGTACGACGTGCTGCTCGTCTCGGACGAGGTCATCTGCGCCTTCGGCCGGCTGGGCACGATGTTCGGCTGCGACAAGTTCGGCTACGTACCGGACATGATCACCTGCGCCAAGGGCATGACGTCGGGCTACTCGCCGATCGGCGCCTGCATCATCTCCGACCGCCTCGCCGCGCCCTTCTACGAAGGCAACAACACCTTCCTGCACGGCTACACCTTCGGGGGCCACCCCGTCTCGGCCGCCGTGGGTCTCACCAACCTCGACATCTTCGAGCGCGAGGGCCTCAACCAGCACGTGCTGGACAACGAGGACGCCTTCTTCTCGACCCTGCGCAAGCTCCACGACCTGCCGATAGTGGGCGACGTACGGGGCAACGGCTTCTTCTACGGCATCGAACTGGTCAAGGACAAGGCCACCAAGGAGTCGTTCACGGACGAGGAGACGGAGCGCGTCCTGTACGGCTTCCTCTCCAAGGCTCTGTACGAGAACGGCCTCTACTGCCGCGCCGACGACCGCGGCGACCCGGTCGTACAGCTGGCGCCGCCGCTGATCTCCGACCAGTCGACGTTCGACGAGATCGAGCAGATCCTGCGCACCGTCCTGACGGAGGCCTGGACGAAGCTCTGACCACCGCGGCGTACGGGGCGGCGGACAGCGGCGTACGGGGCCGTACGCCGCCCCCGTAGCCCCGCCGCGTACGTCATCCGCATGACGGCCCGGATGCCCCCGTTCGAGTGCAAAGGGAGCATCCGGGCCGCGTGCTGTCCGACCACCTCGTTATAGATCCTTACGGTGCAGTGGCCGATCGGCTTCGCTCTTGTTCCCCCCGGACGGGGCGCGGTACGTCAGCGCAGAACCGAGCCCGATCCGAACCGAGGTGTACGCCATGGTTGCCCCGCCGGACAACGACGTGCTCTGGGCGCGTTCCCTGCACCACTCCCACAACGGCTCGCCCGCCCTCAGTGGCGTCTCGCTCGGTGTGCGCGAGGGCGAGATCCTCGCCGTCAGCGGCGCGCGGGGCAGCGGCAAGACGACCCTGCTGCGCTGTCTCGCGGGTCAGCTCGTCCCGGAAAAGGGCGAGGTCTGGTTCAACAGCACCGCCGTGCACACGATGCCCCCTGCGCTGCGTGAACGGCTCCGACGCGACCGTTTCGGGTGGATCGACTCCGATCCGGTCCTGGTCCCGGAACTCAACGCCTGGGAGAACGCCGCCCTGCCGCTGCTCCTGCGCGGCTCCTCCCGCCGTGCGGCGAAGGCCGCGGCCGTGGAGTGGCTGGAGCGGCTCGACATCGGTATGTGCGCCCGCAAGCGTCCGCACGCCCTGCTCCAGTCGCAACGCCAGCGTGTCGCCGTGGCCCGCGCCCTGGTCAGCACGCCGGCCGTGCTCTTCGCCGACGAGCCGACGGCGCCGTTGTACGCCGCGGACCGCGCCCAGGTCCTGCGCACGATGACGACCGCCGCTCGCTCGCACCGCATCACCGTCGTACTCGCCACGCTTGACGACGAAGTCGCGACGCTCGCCGACCGCACCGTCGTACTGGTCGACGGCCGTCGTGTGGGCGCCCTGCGGCCGTCCGAGGCGGAGGGCCAGGCAGCGTGCTCGCTCTCCGTCTAGCCCGCGGCAGTCATTCCCTGGTCCTGCTGCGCAGGCTGCTCGTCGCCGCGGCGTCGGCGGGCGTCGGCTTCCTCCTGCTGTGCACGCTGGGCTGGGCCATGAACCATCCCGAGGGATCACTGCTGCGCCTGCTGTGGTGCCTGCTGCCGCTCGCCGCCACGGTGCAGTTCGCGGTAGCGGTGGCCCGTACGGACCCGAGCACCCGGCCCCGTCCCGGCCTCTCGGCGGTCGGCCTCGGCCCGGCACAACTCACCGCCCTGGCCGCCGCGTCGACCACTGTGTCCTGCACGCTCGGCAGTGTGGTGGCGCTGTTGTTCTTCTTTCATCTGCGCGGTGACCTCACGGGGCTGCCCTTCGACGGCGCCGCGTCCGATCTCCTCGGCGCCGGACAGCCGTTGCCGCTGGCCGCCGTCCTCACGCTGCTCGCCGTCGTGCCGGTCCTCGCCACCGTGGCCACCGGACTCGCCCTGCGTCCGCGCAAGACGGGGCCCGGCGAGCAGAGCGATCCCGAGCGCCCCGCGACGCCCAAGCCCGCCCCGTCGGGGCTGCCTTGGGGCGTGGCGCTCACCGCGGCCGGGCTCGCCGTGGAGACCTACGCGAGCCGGGGCGGCTCGGGCGCGCCGCTGCCGCTGCCGGGACGTTTCGAGGGCAGCCCCGCGGGTGTCCTGGCCGGCTGGTCGCTGACGGCGCTCGGCCTGGCCCTGGCGGGCCCCGGTATCGCCCATCTCTGCGGCCGGCTGCTCCAGATGCTGCGCCCCGGCGCCACCCGGCTGCTCGCGGGGCGCGTCCTGATGGACGAGGCGGTGCGGATCGGCCGCCCGCTGGGCGTGGTCTGCGCGGTGATCTCCGGCGGATTCGCCGCCGCCGCGCTGTACGGCCCAGGTGACCCGCGTCCGTTCGGACCGCTCACCGGCCTCGGGGCCACGCTCGTCGTGGGCTGCACCGTCGCGACGCTGCTGACGGCGGTGCTGGAGGCCAAGCACGCCCGTACCGACACAACGGCGGCGCTCGTACGCGTCGGCGCCCCCACGGGGCTCCTGCGCACCGCTGCCGCGCTGCGGGCCGGCGCACTGCTCGCCGTTTTCGGACCGCTGACGTGGGCGATCGCGGCCCTGGCCGCCGTACCGCTCGCCGGCTGAGCCGTCCGCCTTCCCGGACTCCCGTTCCCCTCCCGTACGCGGGGCCTATCGTGTCCGCATGGCGTACGGCGAGGGACACGACGGACATGAAGCACAACAAGCGGCGGCGCGGGGCCCCCAGGGGCCTTGGGAGCACCGGGCGGACGGCCTGGACCGCGAGATCGAGACCCTCGACGAGTTCGACCAGGTGATCCTGGGCGGGACGCTCAGCGGCTTCCGGGTCCAGTCGGTCGACCTGACGGGCCGTACGCTCGCTCTGCTGTCCACCGACACCTCCGAAACCGTCTTCCTCGGCTGCCCGATGGCACCGGACGCCGCGGCGAAGATACGGGCGGACGGGGCCCTGGTCTTCCCTCCCGTCCCGCACCTCCCCTTCGACCCGTACCGGGGCCTGCTCTACACGCCCGAGCAGCTCTTCGAAGGGCTGGACGAGGGCGGGTACGAGGTGACGCCGGACGCCCTCGCCTACGACTGGTTCCAGCGAACCCAGGCCGACGGCGACATACTCAGCTCGATGCTGAGGTCGGTCCACGACGACGCGATCTCGGACGCTCTGGACGAACTCCTCGTCGGCGCACAGGTCGTCGGCGTCATGGGCGGCCACGCCATGGCACGTGGCACCCACGCCTACGCGGGGGCGGCTCGCCTCGGCCGCGATCTGGCCCGTACGGGGCTGACAGTCGCGACGGGCGGCGGCCCGGGCGCCATGGAGGCCGCCAACCTCGGCGCGTACGCCGCCCCGCACCCCGACGAGATGCTGGACGAGGCCCTCGAAATCCTCGCCAAGACACCGTCGTTCAGCCCCTCGATCTCCGACTGGGCGCGCGCCGCCTTCGAGGTACGGGGCCGCTGGCCCGGGGGCGCCAGGTCGGTCGGAATCCCCACGTGGTTCTACGGCCACGAACCGCCGAACGCGTTCGCCGGACACATCGCCAAGTACTTCGCCAACGCCACCCGCGAGGACGGCCTGCTCGCCCGCTGCAACGCCGGCGTCGTCTTCCTGCCCGGCGCCGCGGGCACCGTCCAGGAAGTCTTCGACAACGCGACGCCGAACTACTACGAGTCGCGCGGCGAACCGACGCCCATGGTCCTGGTCGACCGCGAGCACTGGACGCGGAAGCTGCCCGCCTGGCCGCTGCTCACGGCGCTGGCGCGCGAGCGCTCGATGGAATCCCGGATCGCCCTCGTCGACTCGGTGGCCGAGGCTCCGGAAGCCCTGGCCCGGCTCTCGGGCTGACCTGTAGGGCGCGGGGCGGGCGACGTCCCGTCAGTCCGCCCCGTTGCCGCCTGTTGGAGCCGCGGCCTCTTCGGTTTCGGCCAGGACCACCACGTCCTCGGCCGCGAAGGAGATCCCGACCGTCGCGCCCTCGTCGGGGACGTCGCGGAGTGCGCATTCCGCTTCCACCTCGGGACCGTCGGTGGGGCGCAGCAGGACGGCGACGTGGCTGCCGCGGAACGTGCGCGCCCCGACGGTGCACCGCAGCCCGTCCTCAGGGGCGCCGAGCCGTACCCCCGCAGGACGCACCAGCAACGTACGCGGTCCCTGGGGCGAGTCGGCGGGCACCGGAACCTTGCCCCAGGGCGTATCGGCGACGTCGCCGCGCACGGTGGCCGGCACGACGTTGTCGAAGCCCAGGAAGCGCGCCACGAACGCGGAGGCCGGGCGCTGCCAGACCTCCACCGGTGTGCCGGTCTGGGCGACGCGTCCGTCACGCATCACCACGACCCGGTCGGCGAGTGCGAAGGCTTCGCCCTGGTCGTGGGTGACGGCGAGCACCGTCGTACCCAACTGCGCGAACACGCCGCGCAGTTCCACGACCAGGCGCTCGCGCAGACTCCGGTCCAGCTGGCCGAGTGGTTCGTCGAGCATGAGCAACCGGGGCCGGGGGGCGAGCGCCCGGGCCAGTGCCACACGCTGCTGCTCGCCGCCGGACAGCGCGGCGACGGCACGGCGTTCGGCACCTGGCAGGCCGACGAGGTCGAGCAACTCGGTGACACGTCGCCGCTGTTCGCCTCGCGACTCACCGCGGATGCGCAGGCCGAAGGCGACGTTGCCACCGACGTCACGCTGCGGAAAGAGCTGATGATCCTGGAACATCAGTCCGACCCCGCGCCGGTGCACCGGTATCCCCGCCTGGTCGGCGTCCTCCAGCAACACCCGCCCCGAGTCGGGCGGTTGCAGGCCGGCGACGACGCGCAGCAAGGTGGACTTGCCGCTGCCGCTCGGCCCCAGGACACAGACGATCTCGTGCTCGGCGATCCGCAGATCCACCGCGTCGAGCGCCGCCCGCCGCCCGAATCGTACGGTCACGTCCTCAAGAGTGAGCAGGGCCATCAGAACTCTCCGGAACGGTCGGTACGGATACGTTCGAGCACCAGCAGCGATACGGCGCACACCACCATCAGCACCGTGCTCAGTGCCATCGCCTGCCCGTAGTTGAGGTCACCCGGGCGCCCCAGCAACCGTGCGACGGCCACCGGCAGCGTCGGCCGGTCCGGCCTCGCGATGAAGACCGTGGCACCGAACTCGCCGAGCGAGACGGCGAAGGCGAATCCGGCGGCCACCAGCACCGCTCGCCGCACCATCGGCAGATCCACCTCCCGCCACGCACGCAACGGCGAGGCCCCGAGAACAGCGGCTGCCTCACGCAGCCGCCCGTCGACGGCGCGCAGTACGGGAAGCATGATCCGTACGACGAACGGAACCCCCACCAACGCCTGGGCGAGCGGCACCAGGATCCATGACGCCCGCAGGTCCAGCGGCGGCTCGTCCAACGTGATCAGGAACCCGAAGCCGACGGTCACCGCCGAGACGCCCAGCGGGAGCATCAGCAGGGCGTCGAAGCCTCGTACGAGGCGCCCCGCCCGGCGGGTGAGCGCCGCAGCCGCCAGCCCGCCCACGACCAGGGCGATGACCGTCGCCGTCAGGGCGTAGCGCAGGGAGTTCCAGACCGCTTCCAGCGGCGGTACGAGGAACGTGCCGCCGCTCGCCTCCACCGAACGGAGCGCCCGGTAGTAGTCGAAGCCGTAACCGGCGGGACCGTCGAGCGATCGCTCGATCAGCACCCCGAGGGGCAGCAGAATCAGCAGAACAACGGTGCCGAGCACGCCGACGAGCAGCGTCCACTGACCCGCTCCGCGCGGTCGGCGCACCGTCTGCGCGGGGTCGACCAGTTTCAGAGCGGTCTCCCGCCTCCGTACGGTCCAGGCGTGTAGCGCCAGGATCGCGCCGACGGCGCCGAATTGCACCATCGTCAGAACGGCTGCGGTGGGCAGGTCGAGCAGTTGCGCGGTCTGCCGGTAGATCTCCACCTCCAGGGTGGAGTAGGCCGGACCACCGAGGATCTGCACGATGCCGAAGGAGGTGAAGGTGAACAGGAAGACCATCAACGCCGCGGCGGCGACGGCGGGGCCGAGGGCGGGCAGAGTGACCCGCCACCACGCCGCGAACCGCCCGGCGCCGAGCACCCGGGCGGCCTCCTCCTGGCGTGGGTCGAGCTGGGCCCAGAGCCCACCCACGGTGCGGACGACCACCGCGTAGTTGAAAAAGACATGCGCGAGGAGGATCGCCCACACCGTCGTGTCCGCCCGCACGCCCCACAGTTCGTCGAGCAGCCCGCCCCGCCCGAGCAGCGCGAGGAACGCCGTGCCGACGACGACGGTGGGCAGGACGAACGGCACCGTCACGACCGCGCGCAGGAGCTGTTTGCCCGGGAACTCGAAGCGTGCGAAGACATACGCGCCGGGCAGCGCGATCAACAGTGTGAGGGCGGTGGAGACCGCGGCCTGCCATGTCGTGAACCACAGCACCTGTCCGATGTCGGGCCGGCTCAGCACGTCGCCGAACCTGCCCCAGTGCCAGGAGCCGCCCGCCTTCAGCCCGCGGCCGACGATCGCGGCGACGGGGTAGGCGAAGAAGATCGCGAAGAAGGCGACGGGCACGGCCATGAGGCAGAGCCGTACGGCGCTCGCCCGACGCCGTACGACGCGCGCCGCACATCCCGGTCCCCCGCCCCGTCCCTCGGCGACCGGACCGGCGCCGGCCGCTCCCGTACGCGTGGACGTCTCGCTCTTCCGGGCGCCCTCAGTGCCTACTTGACGACGAGTGAGGACCACGACTGGATCCACTCGTCACGGTTCTTGGCTATCTTCTCCGGCGCCACGGTCTCCGGGTTGTCCACGACGGCGCCGTGGTCGGTGAAGAGCGCGGGCAGCTTCGCGCCGTCGACGACCGGATTGACGAACATGTTGAGCGGCATGTCCTCCTGGAAGGTCTTGCTCACCAGGAAGTCAAGCAGGGCCTTGCCGCCCGCCTCGTTCTTCGCCCCCTGGAGCAGGCCGGCGAACTCGATCTGCCGGAAGCAGGTGCCCGCGGCGACGCCGGTCGGCGCCTCTTTGGGCTGCGGGTCGGCGTACAGGACCTCGACGGGCGGACTCGAGGCGTACGAGACGACGAGCGGACGCTCCGCCTTCGCCTTCTTGCCGCCCGCGGAGCCGGAGAACTCCTCGTTGTAAGCCTGCTCCCAGCTGTCCACGACCTGGACGCCGTTGGCCTTGAGCTGCTTCCAGTAGTCCTGCCAGCCGTCGTCCCCGTACGCGGCGACGGTGCCGAGCAGGAAACCGAGACCCGGCGAGGACTGCTCGGCGTTCTCGACGACGAGGAGGTCCTTGTAGGCGGGCTTCGCCAGGTCGGCGAAGGACTCCGGCGGGGCCAGCTTCTTGTCTGTGAAGTACTTCTTGTCGTAGTTGACGCAGATGTCGCCGGTGTCGACGGGGGTGACGCGGTGCTCGGCGTCGTCGAGCCGTACGTCGGCGCGGATCTGGTCGAGGCCCTTGGCCTCGTACGGCGTGAACAGGTCGTTGTCGAGGGCGCGGGAGAGCAGGGTGTTGTCGACGCCGAAGAAGACGTCGCCCTGTGGCGAACCCTTGGTGAGGATCTCCTTGTTGAGCGCGGCGCCGGCTTCGCCGCTCTTGAGCACCTTGACGGTGTAGCCCGTCTGCTTGGTGAACTCCTTCAGCACGGAGCCCGAGGCGGCGAACGAGTCGTGGGCGACGAGCGTCACGCTCTTCGATTCGGCCCCGTCCGACGCCGCGGAGTCCTGCGACCCACCGCCGCACGCCGCGAGCGTGGAGACTCCGAGGGCGGCGGCGACGGCGCCGACCGCCAATTTCTTCGTGGTACGCACTGAATTCCTCCTGGGATGTCCAGGAGAAGACGCGGCCCTGCCCCGCACCGGCGGACCGGAGCAGGGCAGGGCGCAACAGCTTGAGTGATGACCGAACTTCCTACCCAGAATGACCTGGGCAAGGTTCAGAGGGTCTGCGACCGTGAGGCTCTTCTCAAGCCTCTGCCGCACTCTCAGCGCTGTGGCGCTCCCCTGTCGGAATATGTAATTCGTTCGAACTCAGCGTACATGGGCCCCGTCGGGGCCCTTCGCCGCGCTCAGCGCTCCGTCGCCGCCAGTTGACCGCACGCCCCGTCGATCTCCTGGCCTCGGGTGTCGCGCACCGTCACCGGCACTCCGTGGGACGCGACCGCCTCGACGAAGGCCTTCTCGTCCTCGGGCCGGGAGGCCGTCCACTTGGAGCCGGGCGTCGGGTTGAGCGGGATCAGATTGACGTGCACCCGCTTGCCCTTGAGCAGCCGGCCCAGCAGATCGCCCCGCCACGCCTGGTCGTTGATGTCGCGGATCATGGCGTACTCGATGGAGATCCGGCGGCCCGACTTCTCCGCGTACTCCCAGGCGGCGTCCAGCACCTCTCGCACCTTCCAACGGGTGTTGACCGGCACGAGGGTGTCGCGCAATTCGTCGTCGGGCGCGTGCAGCGACACGGCGAGGCGGCACTTGAAGCCCTCGTCGGCGAATCGCAGCATCGCGGGCACCAGGCCCACCGTCGAGACGGTGATGCCACGCTGCGAGAGGCCGAGACCGTCGGGTTCGGGGTCGGTCAGCCGGCGGATCGCCCCGACGACGCGCCGGTAGTTGGCGAGCGGTTCGCCCATGCCCATGAAGACGATGTTGGACAGCCGGGCGGGGCCGCCGGGGACCTCGCCGTCGCGCAGCGCGCGCATGCCGTCCACGATCTGGTGCACGATCTCGGCCGTGGACAGGTTGCGGTCGAGACCGGCCTGCCCCGTGGCACAGAACGGGCAGTTCATGCCGCAGCCCGCCTGCGAGGAGATGCACATGGTGACCCGGTCCGGGTACCGCATCAGGACGGACTCGACGAGCGTGCCGTCATGGAGCCGCCACAGCGTCTTACGGGTGGTGTCGTCGTCGCAGGAGATGTGGCGCACCACGGACATCAGGTCGGGCAGCAGCCCCGTGGCGAGCTTCTCGCGCGCCCCGGCCGGGATGTCCGTCCACTGCGCGGGGTCGTGCGCGTATCGCGCGAAGTAGTGCTGCGACAGCTGCTTGGCGCGAAACGCCTTCTCGCCCAGTGCCGCGACGGCCTCGCGGCGTTCCTCTGGTGTGAGGTCGGCAAGGTGCCTCGGCGGCTTCTTGGCGCCACGGGGCGCGACAAACGTGAGCTCTCCGGGATTGGGCGGTGCCATGAGCTGTTTTCTCCTCGGTACGACGAGGCCGGTGTTCCCCGCCGGCTGCGGGAAGGACATGGGCACACTGCCGGTGCCAGGAGACCTCATGTGACGGGCCCCGCGACCGCGGAGCGCAGTAAGGCCCGCCGTACGGGACGGCGGGCCTTACCAGGGTAACCGGTACGGATACGGCTCAGCCCGAGCCGACGAACACCACCAGCAGCAGCCACACCACCGGGGCCGTCGGCAGGAGCGAGTCGAGGCGGTCCATGATGCCGCCGTGACCGGGCAGCAGCGTGCCCATGTCCTTGATCCCGAGATCCCGCTTGATCATCGACTCGCCCAGGTCGCCGAGAGTGGCACTGGCCGCCACGGCGAGACCGAGCAGCAGACCCTGCCACCAGGTGCCGTCGTCGATGAGGAACTGCATGCACAGCGCGCCCGCGACCATGGCGAATCCCACGGCGCCGAACAGGCCCTCGCGGGTCTTGCCGGGGCTGATGCGCGGCGCCAGCTTGTGGCTGCCGAAGCGCCAGCCGATCGCGTACGCACCGGTGTCGCTGACGATGGTCAGCACCAGGAAGGTGAGCACGCGCTGCGCGCCGTCGTCCGCCGTGAGCATCATCGCGACGAACGTCGCCAGGAAGGGCACGTAGAACGTCGCGAAGACGCCCGCCGTCACGTCCTTGAGATAGCCCTCCGGCCGCTCCGTCATGCGCCAGGCGAGCACGGCGAGCGCGGTGAGCGCGGTGGCGACCCAGGCGCCTTCCGCGCCCCGTACGTACCCGGCGACGACCATCGCGGCGCCACCGACGGCGAGCGGGACGAGCGGCGCCTTGATGCCCTTCTTCTCGTCCAGCCGGGAGGTCAACTCCCAGAGCCCGACGACGACCGCGACCACTATCACGCCGATGAAGACGGCCTTCACGATGAAGAGGGACGCCACGATCACCGCGCCGAGCCCCACACCGACCCCTATGGCCGCACGGAGGTCGCGGCCTGCCCGCTTCTTCGGCGGAGGTGGCGGAGGGGCGGACATGGGCTCCTGCGGCGTTTCGTCACGGAACAGGGGGCCGCCCGGCCGAGCAGCCCCCCGGTCGTCATCCTGGGCCCCGCCGCTCGCGGGTACGTCGGGCACGATGGGCATGGGCCGAGTCTGCTGTGCGTCAAGCTCATCGTATGCGGGACCCGCCGGGGCAGCCCCCTGGTCAGGCGGTCCCCAGTAGCCGGCGGTCGGCGGGGCCCCCCAGGAAGAGTCGTTCATCAGACCTCGAGCAGCTCGGCTTCCTTGTGCTTGAGCAGCTCGTCGACCTGGGCGACGTACTTCGCCGTGGTGTCGTCGAGCTCTTTCTCGGCGCGGCGGCCCTCGTCCTCGCCGACCTCGCCGTCCTTGATCAACTTGTCGATCGTCTCCTTGGCCTTGCGGCGCACGGAGCGGATCGAGATCTTCGAGTCCTCCGCCTTGGTCTTGGCGACCTTGATGAACTCCTTGCGGCGGTCCTGCGTGAGCTCGGGGAACACCACGCGGATGATGTTTCCGTCGTTGCTCGGGTTCACTCCGAGGTCGGAGTCGCGGATGGCCTGCTCGATGTTGCGCAGCGCGCTCTTGTCGAACGGGGTCACCACGGCCATGCGCGGCTCGGGCACCGAGAACGAGGCCAACTGGTTGATCGGGGTCAGGGCACCGTAGTAGTCCGCCACGATCTTGTTGAACATCGCCGGGTGCGCACGACCGGTGCGGATCGCGGCGAAGTCGTCCTTGGCGACCAGGACGGCCTTCTCCATCTTCTCCTCTGCTTCGAGGAGGGTCTCTTCGATCACCACTTGCTCCTGCGTGTCTTGAGTGGGCCCGGTGCTAACAGGGCCGGCGGAACCTGCGTCGCGTCTTCTTCCTGCACGGTGTCCGACCGGCAGGGCTTTGTCCATCCCCGTGCGGGGCAGCCCGAGTTCAGGCCCGGGTGCCCTGGTCGCTCACGAGCGTGCCGATCTTCTCACCCTTGACGGCGCGCGCGATATTGCCCTCCGTGAGGAGTTCGAAGACCAGGATCGGCAGCGCGTTGTCGCGGCAGAGAGTGACGGCGGTGGCGTCGGCGACCTTGAGGTTGCGGGTGATCACCTCGCCGTACTCCAGCGCGTCGAACTTCACCGCGTCGGGGTTGGTCTTGGGGTCGGAGTCGTAGACCCCGTCCACACCGTTCTTGCCCATCAGCAGCGCTTCGGCGTCGATCTCCAGAGCGCGCTGGGCGGCGGTGGTGTCGGTGGAGAAGTACGGCATCCCCATGCCGGCGCCGAAGATGACGACGCGGCCCTTCTCCAGGTGCCGTACGGCGCGCAGCGGGATGTACGGCTCGGCGACCTGCCCCATCGTGATGGCCGTCTGGACGCGGGAGTCGATGCCCTCCTTCTCCAGGAAGTCCTGGAGTGCCAGGCAGTTCATGACCGTACCGAGCATGCCCATGTAGTCGGAGCGGGCCCGGTCCATGCCGCGCTGCTGCAGTTCGGCGCCGCGGAAGAAGTTGCCTCCGCCGATGACGATGGCGATCTGCGCCCCGTCCCGTACGACGGCGGCGATCTCGCGGGCGATGGCGTGTACGACGTCGGGGTCGACGCCGAGCCCTCCCCCGCCGGCGAACGCCTCACCGGACAGTTTCAGCATGAAGCGCCCGGCCTTCTTGCCAGGGTCGCCGTTGTCGTCGGTGGACTGGGTGGCGTCCGCGCCCTTGTTCATGGGGATCTCCTCGTGCACATACGAAGAAGGCCATTGCCGGTGGGGTCTGTGTCCCTAGCGGCAATGGCCTCCTCGTCAGATCTGCGGCCGTCCGGCGCGTGTTCGGCAGGCGGCTGCAGTAGACCCTAGCCGGGTCCACCGTCGATCGCGTACGACTGCGCTGTCCCGGGTGCTCGGTCCCGGGGCGTTGTCCGGAACGTCAGGCGCCGACGCGGATGCGCGCGAAGCGCTTCAGCGTGACACCGGCCTCGTCCAGGACCTTCTTGACGGACTTCTTGTTGTCCTTCGCGAACGGCTGGTCGAGGAGGGTGACCTCCTTGAAGAAGCCGTTGACACGACCCTCGACGATCTTGGGCAGCGCGGCCTCGGGCTTGCCCTCCTCGCGAGAGGTGGCCTCGGCGACGCGGCGCTCGTTCTCGACGACGTCGGCCGGGACGTCCTCACGGGTGAGGTACTTCGGCGCGAAGGCGGCGATGTGCTGCGCGACGTCCTTGGCGACCGCGGCGGCCGTGGCGTCGTCGGCGCTGCCCTTCTCCAGCTCGACCAGGACACCGACCTGCGGCGGGAGGTCGGGCATGGTGCGGTGCATGTACGTGCCGACGAAGCTGCCGTCGCCCTGGAACTGCGCGAAGCGGTCCAGGACGATCTTCTCACCGAGGTTGGCGTTGGCCTCGTCGACGAATGCCTGGACGGTCTTGCCGGGCTCGATCTCCGAGGCACGCAGCACGTCGATGTCGGCGGGGCTGGTCGACGCCACGTGCGCGGCGAGCGCGTTGGCGGCGGCCAGGAACTTGTCGCCCTTGGCGACGAAGTCCGTCTCGCACTTCAGCTCCAGCAGAACACCGGAGGTGTTGTCGTCGGAGACGAGGGAGACGACAGCGCCGTTCTCCGCGCTGCGGCTCTCGCGCTTGGCGACGCCCTTCTGGCCCTTGACGCGAAGTACCTCGACGGCCTTGTCGACATCGCCGTCGGCCTCGACCAAGGCCTTCTTGCAGTCCATCATGCCGGCGCCGGTGAGCTCACGGAGCTTCTTGACGTCAGCGGCGGTGTAGTTCGCCATGTCTCTAAGTCTCTCTAGGAAGTCGAAGATCTACGGGTTGACGGCGGGGGCCCGTGGCCCCCGCCGTCAGCAACCGAACCTTTGAGGTCAGGCCTTGTCGGCGTCCGCGGCCGGAGCCTCGGCGGCCGGAGCCTCAGCGACCTCGGCAGCGGGGGCCTCGGCCGGAGCGGCGGCCTCGTCGGCCTGCTCGGCGTCGGCGACCTTCGCCGTCTCGGCGGAGGTCTGGACGTCGGCAGGCGCCTCGGCGGCGTCCGCGGGCTTCTCGGCGTCGCTCTTCTTGTCGCCTTCGAGGAGGTCACGCTCCCACTCGGCGAGAGGTTCGCCGACGGCCTTCTCGCCCGGCTTGGAGTCGCCGGTCGCGGCGCCGGAGCGGGCGATGAGGCCCTCGGCGACGGCGTCGGCGATCACGCGGGTGAGCAGGGTGACGGAGCGGATCGCGTCGTCGTTGCCCGGGATCTTGTAGTCGACCTCGTCGGGGTCGCAGTTGGTGTCGAGGATCGCGACGACCGGGATGTGGAGCTTGCGCGCCTCACCGACGGCGATGTGCTCCTTCTTGGTGTCGACGATCCAGACGGCGCTGGGCACCTTCTGCATCTCGCGGATACCACCGAGGGTCTTCTCCAGCTTGGCCTTCTCGCGCGAGAGAACCAGGAGCTCCTTCTTGGTGAGGCCGGAGGCGGCCACGTCCTCGAAGTCGATCTGCTCAAGCTCCTTGAGACGCTGGAGACGCTTGTAGACGGTGGAGAAGTTGGTGAGCATGCCGCCCAGCCAGCGCTGGTTGACATACGGCATGCCAACGCGCGTCGCCTGCTCGGCGATGGCCTCCTGGGCCTGCTTCTTCGTACCCACGAACATGATGGAGCCGCCGTGGGCGACGGTCTCCTTGACGAACTCGTAGGCGCGGTCGATGTACGACAGCGACTGGAGCAGGTCGATGATGTAGATGCCGTTGCGCTCCGTGAAGATGAAGCGCTTCATCTTCGGGTTCCAGCGACGGGTCTGGTGACCGAAGTGGACGCCGCTTTCCAGCAGCTCCCGCATCGTGACGACGGCCATGGCCGTACTCCTTGAGGTACTCGGTTGTCGTGTCCGCCGGACGGCGGACGCGCCTGACGCCCCGGAACGCTTTGCCACGAGGGACCGAGAAGCGCGAACACCGGCGAAGAGGCCGGTGGCGGGGCGTGCGAAGTCGATCCGGTGACCCGGATCGCCACAGGAAGTGTACGGGACCCGCACAGTGCCCGGCGACGGAGTGCGGGGGTGACGGAGTTATACACAATGGGCCGGTTATCCACAGGATCCGAGCATGATCCACATGAATTCGCGAACTGCGGCAGCGTGAACGACATGATCACTGTCCACGAACTGCACATTCACACCTCCGCCCGACCGGTCCGCCGTGGCCGGCGGGGGATCCTTTCTCTGTGCCTCTCCGCCGGCGTCGCCGCGCTCGCGGGGGTGGTGGCCGCCGTTCTGTTCGGCCCATCGTCCGAAGCGCGCGCCAGCGGCCACGAGGAGGCGAGCGCGGGCGCCGACACATCCGCGGACGCGTCCGCGGCCACTCCGGGCGGCGACACCGGCGCCGCGGCCGATCCCGCCACGGACGCCGCGACCCACACCGGTGTGAGCGGCGACCGGGCCTGGCCTGTCGGGCCACGACCGGTCCTCCTACGAGCGTGGGACCCGCCCGCATCGCCGTACGGCCCCGGCCACCGGGGCGTCGACCTCGCCGCGCCCCCGGGCACGCTCGTCCGCGCGGCGGCTCCCGGCCGCGTGTCCTTCACCGGCATGGTGGCGGGCCGCGGCGTCCTGTCGATCACGCTGACCGGCACCGGGCAGCCACCCCTGCGGACCACCTACGAACCGGTGACCGCGGTCGTCGCCGAGGGGGACGAGGTGACGGCGGGCCAGGTCGTGGCCGTCCTGGGGCCGGGACCGTTCCACTGCGCGGGCGGATGTCTGCACTGGGGTCTGCTGCGGGGCGAGACCTATCTCGACCCGTTGTCCCTGCTGCCCGACGACCTGCTCGACCGCGGCCCGGCCCGTCTGCTGCCGGTGTTCGGGGTCCCCGAGCCGGCCGCCGCGCATGCGCCGCCCGGATCCCCGTCGCCCTTGCCGCCGGACGACGTGGTGATCATGACCGAGGAGACCGCCGCCACGGCGGGGGACGCTCTGCACGCCGCGGCCCTGCTCGCGGCTGCCGCGTGGGTGCGCCGGCGCAGTCGTACGGGGGTCAGTTACCGCGTACGCCTGTCAGCACCATGGACACCGCCGCCTCGGCGATCACCACGGGGTCCTCGGCCGCGCCCAACTCGATCCGCCGCACGGCGGCGTCCACGACGCCCTGAAGCAGCATCGCGGCCAGCCGCGGCTGCTCGTGGCCCAGTTCCGAAAGGGCGTCGACGATCATCGCGATGAGCCCGCCGTGCGCCGCGCGGATCTTCTCGCGGGCACCCGCGTCGAGTTCGCTCGCGGAGATGGCGACCACCGCACGGTGACGGCGGTCGCCCACCAGGCTCAACTGCCTGCGTACATACGCTTCGATCTTGGTCTCGGCGGTCGTCGCCTCCGCCATGGCGAACTCGATCTCGGCTGCCCAGACAGGGAAGTCGACGGCGCAGAGCTCTTCGACGACGGCCGCACGCGAGCGGAAGTACTCGTAGACCGACGACCTGGCGAGCCCCGTGCGCTCGGCGAGGGCGGGGAAGGTCAGCGCCTCCGTGCCGCCTTCGGACAGGAGGGAGCGTGCGGCGTCCAGCAGGGCGCCTCGCTGCATGGTCCGGTGCTCGGCCACGGAGGCCGCTCGAATCCTGGGCACGAGCCCACTGTACGGCGGAGACCGCTCGCGCAGGGGGGCAGTGACGATTCAGCGTCCCGCGTCGGCGAGTTTCGCGCGGAGCTGGAGCACGGACTTCGTGTGGATCTGGCTGACGCGGCTCTCGGTGACACCGAGGACGTTGCCGATCTCCGCCAGCGTGAGCCCCTCGTAGTAGTAGAGGGTGACCACGGTCTTCTCCCGCTCGGGAAGGGTGTTGATGGCCCGGGCGAGCAGCCGGCGCAGCTCCCGGTCCTCGGCGACCTCGACGGGATCGTCGGCCGCCGTGTCCTCCAGCGTGTCCATCAGGCTGAGCCGGTCGCCCCCCTCCCCGCCGACATGCAGCAACTCCTCCAGCGCCACGACGTTCGCCAGCGACAACTGACTGAAGACGGCGTGCAGTTCCTCGACGGCGATGCCCATCTCGGCGGCCACCTCGCTCTCCGAAGGGGTACGCCGCAGCTGCGCCTCCAGCGTGGCGTACGCGCGCTCGACGGCCCTGGCCTTCTGGCGTACGGAGCGCGGGATCCAGTCCAGCGCGCGCAGTTCGTCGATCATCGCGCCGCGGATGCGCGTGATGGCGTAGGTCTCGAACTTGATCGACCGCTCGATGTCGAACTTCTCGATCGCGTCGATGAGTCCGAAGACCCCGGAGGAGACGAAGTCCGCCTGCTCGACGTTGGACGGCAGCCCGACACTCACCCGGCCGGCGACGTACTTCACCAACGGCGAGTAGTGCAGGATCAACTGCTCACGCAGCCGCTCGTTACCCGTGGTCTTGTACGACCGCCACAAGGTGTCGAGCGCCGTGGGGGCGGAGGGTCGCACTTCGCCGCGGGCCGCTGGGGGCACCACGGGGGGCGCCGCCGCACGGTCGGACCCGGAGGTGTGCTGGGGCATGCGTTGCCTTGAGCCGTTCTGCCGTGAAGTGAGGGGAGATATGTCTGGGCCGGATTCCTGGTGAGCGTAGCGTGACAAGGTGGTCGCGGTGCGCGAGGAGGGTGAGGCTATCGCCTGTCCGGACAGGCGATGTCGGCCGCCGCCGAGATTCCGCGATCCGGCGCCGACACCGCGCGTATCGGCCGCAGTGGCGCCGCCGGGTGGACTGCGAAGGTCATCTGCCTCACCTTTTCACCCGAATGCCCCAGGTCAAGGACCGGCTCGCCGCGTGCCGCCGTCGCGTGTCGTCCGTGGCGTCAACTGCCAGCCTTCACCGTGCCGTTCGACGAACCCGAGGGAGTGAAGTTCGTACAGCTTGCCGAGAGCCTCGTCTGCCGTCGTCGCGCTCTCCCGTGCGATCTCCCGCCCACCGAGGGCCGCTCGGGCGGGCAGTGCGTCAAGGATCCGTCTGCCGAGGGGATCGAGCAGATCCCTGGCCAGGACGGGGCCGCGCCTGGCAGGTGCGAGGTCACCCATGTCTCCCACCAGCTCGACCACTTCGGCGGCGTCCGTGACCAGCACGCCTTCCCCTCGCAGCAGTTCGTGCACCCCGGCGGAGAGCCCGCTCGTCGCGGGCCCCGGCACCCCCATGGTGAACCGCCCGAGCCGCTGCGCGCTGCGCGCGGTGACCAGTGAGCCGCTGCGGTACTCGGCCTCCACCACGACCGTCCCCCGGGTGAGGGCCGCGATCACACGGTTACGCAGGATGAACCTGCTGCGGGTCGGATGATCACCGGGCGCCAGCTCCCCCACCACCAGTCCCTGTTCGGCGATGCGCCGGACCAGTTCCGCGTGTCCGGGCGGATAGACGACGTCGACGCCGCAGGCCAGAACGGCGACGGTCGCGCCGTCGGAGGCGAGTGCTCCCCGGTGGGTGGCTCCGTCGACCCCGTACGCCGCCCCCGATGTCACCACCCAGCCCCGCTCGGCCAGCCCCGACGCGATGCTCCCCGCCATGTGCGCTCCGTAGGGCGTGCAGGCCCTGGCTCCGACGACGGCCACGGAGCGCAGGGCCCAGAGCCTCAGGTCGGGCCTGCCACGCACCCACAGCCCGATGGGACGCGACGTGCCCAGGTCGTCGAGCTGGGTCGGCCACTCCTGATCGCCGGGGCAGACGAACCGGCCGCCGACCGCGGCGATGGCCGCCAGGTCGCGTTCGGGCGCGGCCGCCGCGGCGCGCGCCCGCAGGCCGCGGATGCGGCGTGGACCGACTTCGCACAGGGTTTCTTCGTCGGTCCCCTCGGGGGAGGTGAGGAACTCCATCAGCCCTCGGGCGCCGAACTTGTGCAGCCACCGCCCGCCGTTCTCGTCGCCCGGCTCGATCACCCGTGTCAGGGCGGCCCTCGCCAGCCTCTCGTCCGCCCCGTATCCCGTGGTCATGACACACCGCCGATCGTGGCCCCGGCGCCGCGTGCGATGCCGGTGCGTAGCTCCAGCGCCAGACCTACGTCTCGTCCGTCGGGACGGTCCCGCCCGGCGAGGTCCGCGATCGTCCACGCGACTCGCAGCACCCGGTCCAGCCCTCGGGCCGTGAGGAGCCCCCGTTCGAGGTCGCGCTCGGCGGCGTCGAGTGCACCGGGCGCGGTGAGCCACCGGGTACGCAGTTCGTGACCGGGCACTTCGCTGTTGACCGTCCACGGCGTCCCCGCCAGGCGCTCCGCCGACCGCAGCCGGGCCTCCTTGATCCGTTCGGCGACGGCTGCCGTGGTCTCACCCCGGCTGCCCTGGCCCATGAGATCGGCGCGGTGCACCGGCTGCACCTCCACCCGCAGATCAACCCGGTCGAGCAGGGGACCGGACAGACGCGACTGGTAGCGGCGGATCGCGGAGGGCGGGCACTCGCACCCCGCGCCGTGCAGGGTGTGCCGCCCGCAGGGACAGGGGTTGGCGGCGAGCACCATCAGAAAGCGGGCGGGCAGCCGTACGACTCCGGCGCTGCGCGCGATGACGACCTGCCCCGATTCGAGGGGCTGGCGCAGCGCGTCCAGCGCCTTGCCCGAGAATTCCGGCGCCTCGTCCAAAAAGAGCACCCCCTTGTGTGCCAGGGACACCGCTCCCGGCCTCGCCAGTCCGTTGCCGCCTCCGACGAGGGACTGCATGGTCGCCGAGTGATGCGGGGCGCAGTAGGGCGCCGTGCGGACGAGCGGTTCGCCGGGTGGCAGGATCCCGGCGACCGAGTGCACCGCCGTGACCTCCACGGACTCCTGTCGCGTCAGCGGTGGCAGCAGTGCCGGCAGCCGCTCGGCCAGCATCGTCTTGCCCGCTCCGGGCGGCCCCTGCAAGAGCAGGTGGTGTCCGCCCGCCGCGGTGACCTCCAGGGCCGTACGCGCCGCCTGCTGCCCCGCCACGTCGGCGAGGTCCGGGCAGTGCGCATCGCGCTGCCCGAAGCCGGGAGCCAGGCCCGTCCCCACTCCGGCGCCGGGGACCAGCAGACCGGCGAGCATGGGATCGGGGCGGCCCTCCTCGGTGACCGTCGGCTCCTCGGGCACCGGTTCGTCGGTCAGTACGGCGATGAGCTGGCGCAGGCTCCGTACGCCGAGCACGGACACGCCCGGCACGAGCGATGCCTCCCCCGCCGTCTGTTCCGGCACGACCACCTGGCGATAGCCGGCCTCGGCCGCCGCGAGGACGGCCGGGAGAATGCCTCGTACAGGACGGACCCTGCCGTCGAGGCCCAGTTCCCCGATCAGCACCAGATCGGCGATGGCGCGCGGCTCGATACGCTCGGCCGCCCCCAGCACCGATACCGCGACTGCGAGATCGAAACCGGATCCGCTCTTGGGCACGGAGGCCGGGCTGAGCCCCACCGTGAGCTTCTTCTGCGGCCACTCCGCGCCGGAATTCACGACGGCCGCCCTGACCCGGTCCCGGCTCTCCGACAGGCTCTTGTCGGGCAGTCCGACGAGGGTGAAGGCGGCCACACCTGGTTCGAGATCCGCCTGAACCTCCACCACCACGCCCTCGACGCCCACCAGCGCGACCGAACACGCACGCGCGANNTCGCGCGTGCTCGACCAGGGGAGCGCCGCGTCTGGGCAGCACCACCCCGATCAGGTCGATCCGCACGCCGCCCGGGGGCGGTCCGCCGAACGCGTCCAGCCAGCAGGCCGCGAGCCGCCTCAGCCGGTCCACCTTCACCGGCGTGACGGCGGCCATCGGATGCTCGAAAGAGCCCTGCCTGCGGGTCTTCACCTCACAGACGACCAGCACGTCCCCGACTGGGGAAATGTCAGTGTTCCGACCCTGCGCTATTCCTCGGGTTCCGCGCAGGCAGCGAGGTACTCGGCCCAGCTGTTCTGTGCGTACTGGGCCCACCGGTGAGTGGTGGAAGGACTCATCCCGATGAGGTCGCTGACCACGATCGGAGGAAGCTCCATGACCATTTCGATCATGGCCGTGTTGCGGGCGCTGATGGTCGGCAGGCCGTGCTTCTTCATCAGCCGCTGGATGGAAGCCGGGTTTTGAGGCTTGCTTGCTGGCTGGCCGGGCAGCAGGAATCGTGTCCCGTCGGCGGCCTTGTGGAACACCGAGCGACTTCCCGGGCCGTTGATCTGCTGCTCGATGAGGCGGGCCAGTTTCGGCGGCAGGAGCACGGGATGACGGTCGATCGTGAGGTAGGCGTCGTCCTGTTCCCGATGGAAGCGATCGGTCGTCAGCGCGACGATGCGGATGGTCGGCAATCCGTAGAGCCTGGTCAGTGCCCCTGCGATGCGTGCCGGGAGAGGTATCGATTCGTCGTTGAGGCAGCGCTTGAGCTGGTCAAGGTGCTCGTCCTCGGGGATGAACTGGGATGGGAGCGCAACTGGTTGACGGGCGAGGTCGAGTTTGCCGGTGAGCCGGCGGGCAGAGGTCCATCGGATGAAGGCGTGCAGACCTCGTCGGCGGGTTGGGTGCGCGGTCACCCAGCGGTCGAGATCGTCCTGTGTCAGAGAACCGAGAGTCAGGCCCTGTTCATCGAGCCAGGTCATGAACTCGATGGTGACTCGTATGTCCATCCTGTCGGCGGTAGCGGACCCCGTCGTGTAGCGGCCCCGGTCCGCGCGGCGACGGGCGTCACGGACGACATGCCATTCGGCGAACGGGCGGATGATCCGCTGGTGATGTGGTGAAAGCTGGTCGAGGTTCTCTTTCACCCAGAGCTGGAGCTGGGCGAATGCCTCCTGCCTGCGCGGCAGGACACCGGTGGTGACCAGCACTTCACGGATGTGGTTCGTGGCATGGCCGCGGGGCAGCGCGTCCAGATGTTCGTGCGTGAGTTCCGGATGATCTCTGGTGAGCTGGGCCAGGAGCTTTGCACTGGGCCCGCGATCAATCCAGCCCCTCACCGAATACGGGCGGCGAGCGCTCGTGAGCGCGTCGGCGAGAGGCTTCAGGGGGCCGGGTATGACGCCGTCCTCGTCACCGAGGAGATCATGGACTCGGTCACTGACGATGCATCGGATGCAGAGTCCGCCAGAGTAGGGTTCGCCGGTCGAATCGCAGCGACGGCATCGGTACTCGAAGCCGTCGGCCCCAGCACACGGCCCGCAGACGTCATTGCCGTGCTCTGATCGACCGACCAGAACCGCAGTCGATCCGCAGTCGGCGCAGGTTCCGGGTCGACGTCTGCGGCGTGAGTAGCACGGGTGGCAGACCGGGCCGAGCGGCCAGATGGCCTGCGGTATCACTTGTTCTCCACAACTGCCGCAAGCCTTGGTCGAGCGGGGTGCGCAGGGGAAACAGCGGAACTCTTTGCCCTCGATCTTGTAGCCGGGGCGGATCCGGGCGCAGGACGAGCACTCGGCGGAAAGGGCAGCCTTGTAGCAGTGCGTGCAGAAGGAGGGGCGTCCGCCGGTGCCCCGGACGGCGACCGGACGGACTTCACCGCACGCGCCGCAGGTCCGCGCGGCGGTGTCGTAGCAGGACCGGCAGATCGGCCCTTCGTCTCGGTTGGCCCAAATCGGGGCGACGGCTCCGCACTGGGCGCACTCCCGCTTGGGCTTGGGAGCACACGCGTTGCAGAGGACCGTGCCGTCGTCGCAGCGGGTGTTGGGTGCAACGTGCCGTCCGCACTGCGCGCAGGTCTTGAAGGTCAGCGGATCAACGCGGTAGCAGATCCGGCATATGGGTCCCTCGTCACGGGTCGTGACAATGTGTCCCTGCTGGTGACAGCGGGCGCACTCCTTGAGCTCGTCGCGGTGGACGCACCATGGGCAGCATCGGCCGTCGGGCGCCATGCGGCGCAAGTCCAGGTCGGTGCGGCCGCAGCGTGCGCAGCCGAGCAGCGTGATGGCCTCGCCGTGGCCAGCGTCGCGCAGGAGGCGAAGGAGCCGGGGCAGGGACAACGGGCAGAACGACGACGGAGCGGTCAGGGCGTCCGGGTGCTCGGTGATGTACCGGTCCAGAACGCGGGCGTTGGTTGGGAGCCATGCCTTGGCCTGTTCCAGGAAGGACTGGGCCGCCGCGGCATCCAGGTCCGGGCCGACCGTCTTCTCCAGCAGCGCGAGGAGTCGTGCCCGGATCTCGGCGAGCTCGGCGGCCCTCTTGCGGACGTGCCACTTGGTCACGACTGTCCTGGGCGGCGGATGACGGTCCGGCGCCGTTCGACAGACACCGGGCCCTCGTCGCCGTCAGCGGTCTTGCGGAGGGGGACGTTGACGATCTCGGGCTTGATCAGGTCGTTTGGTGTGCATTCGAGGATGTCGCAGAGCGCGACGAGGGTGTCCATGCTCATCCGCTGCGGGGGCTGGGTCACCAGCCGGTAGACCTGCTCGCGTGAGAGCTTCACGCCTCGCTCGGCCAGCAGCGGCACCAGGTCGGACGTCTGGAACATCTGACGCTCGGCCATCAGCTGCCGCAACTGCCACTGGTAGCCCATTTTCTTGATCACGCTGTCACGTCCAGTCGTTGCCGAGCCGGGCCTTCATCGAGACCTCCAGCAGCTTGTTGCGGTACTCGTTCGAGACTCCCATGTAGATGGCCGTGGTCGCGGCGTGGGAGTGACCGACCTGTTCCTGTACGAACCTGGCCGGATAGCCGAATTCAGTCAGATGGGTGATGTAGCTGTGCCGGAGACAGTGCAGGTCGAGGTCTTCGTCCAGGCCGGCGGCCTCACGGGCGGCGACGAAAGCGGCGTTGATCGAACGCGGTGACAGGCGCCCGACCCGCTCGGTCACCCAGAGCGCGGGGTGGCGGCCGGGCGAGAAGTGCGGGCGTATCTCGGTTATCCACTCCTGGATGACGTCGACAGCCCAGTCCATCTCGGGCACCATCAGCACCGTCCGGCGCTTGGGCGGGGCGCCATTCTTCGACTTGCCGTAGCGGACCATGAGGTTGCCGCAGGTGCCGAACTGCGGGGCCTTGCGGTTGCGCCGTAGGTCGACCAGGTCCAGCTTTGACGACTCGGTGCGTCGCGTCCCGTAGGCGTAGACAGCCTTGATGACGGCCGCGTCACGCAGGGCGGCGAGAGCACCCTTGCGGCCCTGCTCACGGATCTTGCGGGGACGGGCGTCCGCCGCGTCGAACAGGGCCTGAACCTCGTCGTAGGTCAGCGGCCGTCGGCGGGGATCGGCTTCGTACTCGACGGTGTGTAGAACCGAGTTGCCCTCGTGGAAGATCTCCTGGGGTGCCTCACCGAACCGCTCGGCGCAGACGTGGGCCCACTCGTATCGGCCGTCCATGACGTACTCCATGAACAGGCCGATGATCACCTCGTACGTCCGCGCGGTGGACATCTGGATCGGCGACTTGCCGCTTCGCAAGTCGGCGATGAATGCCTCTCCCTCGGCGGGAGTCCACTGCCACGGGTACTGCCCGGTGAACTCCCAGAACCGCTCGATCAGCCGCACCCGCGGATTGATGGTCGTCGACTTCAGGAACCGCGCCGACTGCTGCCTTGCCCAGCCCTCCTTCATCGCCTCGAACACCGCCGGCGCGGGATCGAGATGGATGACGTTGTCCGCCAGGACAAGCCGGGCAGACCCGGGTGCTTTCACGCTCACCAGGATGTTGTATCAGATGCATCATTGATGAGTTAGCGTGCTAGTGTGCAGGTCAGTGACCTAACGGGCTTCCCGAGGCTGACGCCTCGGGAAGCCCGCGACCAGCCGAAACGGCGGCGCGGCCACTGCGCGCAATGTTGTATCAAATGCAATACATCCCGTTTGTCGCGGGCGACGATGTCGATCTCGCCCGTCCTGCCGCACCGCCAGTTGCGGTCCAGCACAGTCATTCCCGCCGCCGCCAGCCGTCGCGCGGCCAGCCCTTCGCCGTACCGCCCGAGTGCCCCCGTCGCGTTCATGTCGGCACCACCTCCGGCACCGACTCTGGGGCGAAGACTCCCAGCGAGTGGATCTTGGTGGACAACTCACCGGTTGTGGATAACTCCGTCACCCACCAGCGCCCCAGGAATCACAGACGCCTCAGGAGCCACAACAACACCACGGTCCCCGCCTCAGCCCCTTCAGTCGCTTCAGTCGCTTCAGCCGCTCGGGAGCTCCAGGTCGCTCTTGTTCAGCTCCTCGATGTTCACGTCCTTGAACGTGAGTACTCTCACCTGCTTGACGAACCTGGCCGGCCGGTACATGTCCCAGACCCACGCGTCCGCCATCGAGACCTCGAAGAAGACCTCGCCCTGCACCGAGTGCACCTGCATCTCGTAGTCATTGGTGAGATAGAAGCGTCGTTCGGTCTCGATCACGTATTTGAAAAGACCGACGACATCGCGGTACTCCCGGTAGAGCTTCAGCTCCATCTCGGTCTCGTACTTCTCGAGGTCCTCGGCGCTCATGGCATGTTCCCCTTCAGCCGTACGTCCCCCTATTGTGCTCCGGCCCCGTGCGCCCCTAGACGATTTCAGAGGCGAGAAGCACCGGCGCACCCGGAGGACCCTCGTCGAGCAGCGTGCGCAGCAGCCCGGCGAGCCTGGTCGGATACACCGTCTCACGCGCCGTCGACAGTTCGGCGGAGGTCCACCACCTCAGCTCCGCGACACTGCGCCGCTCCAGCTCGGTCAGCCCCTCGACGGTCGTCTCCGTCTGCGCGGTACGTGCCAGGAAGTACCACTCGTCCTGGTCCCAGCGCCGCCCGTCGAACGGAAAGGAGCAGGTACGACGCCAGAGAACCGGCCCGAGCTCAACCTCTGTGATGCCGGTCTCCTCGGCCAGCTCGCGCAGCGCGGCCTCCTGCCGCGTCTCGTCGCCCTCCAGGCCGCCACCGGGCGTGAACCACCAGTCGTTCGCGGGATCGCCGGGCTCGTACCCGCGCATCAGCAGAATGCGGTCGTCCGGGTCGAGCAGCACGATCCGTGAGACCTTCCTCAGCGCGTCACTGGACACCGGGCGTCACCTCCCCGTCGGTCCGCCCCGTCGGCTCTGCCCGCCCCGTACGCCGCGGCCCGCCCAGCCGCCGTACGACCGGCCCGTACGCCGCCCCGCCCAGAATCAGCAGCGCCCCGAGCACCACGGAGCCCACCACCAGCGTGACGGGCCCCGGATCCGACACCCCGCCGGGCAGCGCCGCGAACCCGCGCGGGCGCTCGACCAGGCCGCCCAGCGGCCAGGCCACGGCGTCGATCCGCGCGGTCACCGTCGAACGGGGCACCGACCCCTGTCCCTGCTCCTGAAGATGGACCCGTGAGTCCAGCGACCCGCTGCGTTCGTCGCCGAGGAGGAACAGCTGTCCCTTCGGGACCGTGGCCCCGAAGCCGGTGGTCGACGCGAGACCGCCGGGCATCCGCTGGACGTACGGTTCCTCGATCGCCTTCCCGTTCACCGTCAGGCGCCCCTCGGAGTCGCAGCAGGCGACCTCGTCACCCCCCACGCCGACGACCCGCTTCACCATCGGCATGTCGCCCCACTGCGCGTCCTTGAAGACCACGACGTCGCCGCGCCGTACCTGATCGCCGGATATCCGCTGCGCCAGCACCCGGTCGCCGGCCTTCACCGTGGGGTCCATCGAGTCCGTCGGCACGGTGTACGGCTGGTACTCCACCGCTCCCCAGACGAACCCGCCGAGGAAGAGCACACAGCCGACGGCCACGACCAGCCCCGACAACACATTGCCGAGGCGGCCGTGGCCGCCGTCTCCACGTCCTGTTCCGCTCATCCCAGCCGTCCCCCGTCCCGGAGAATGATCATCGCCGGATCGGCGATCTGGGACGGCACCCTACCCGGCGGTACGTCCCCCGGTCAGCCTCCGCCTGCGCCAGAACACCAGCGGTACGGCGCCGGCGAGGCCGAGGGCGGCGGGGGCCCCGGCCGTCGCCAGAGCCGCCGCGTTGAGACCCTTCTGGTCGAACGTGTCGGGCACAGGCAGCGTCGAGAGCCGGTCGAGCGGCCAGGCGATGACGATCGCGCGGCCGACGACCTCGTCCGTGGAGACGGTGCCGTGACCCGGCAGTTCCTGGTGGTAACGGGAGTCGAGAGAGTTCTGCCGGTGGTCGCCCATCACCCAGATCCGGCCGTCGGGCACCGTGATCGGCCCGAACGGTTCGTCGTCACAGGCGGTGTTTCCGGGGAAGATGTACGACTTCTCGTCCAGCGTCTTCCCGTTGACCTGGACGCTGCCGCCCTTCTTGCACTCCACCGTGTCGCCGCCGACCGCGATGACCCTCTTGATGAGGTCCTTCTCCTCGGAGGACGGCATGAGGCCGATGAAGCTGAGGAACTTCTGCGCCACGTTGGGCTCGGGGGCCTCCGTGCTGTCGAGCCAGCCGCCCGGGTCGTGGAAGACCACGACCTCGCCGCGCTCGGGCTCGGCGCCGAACCACGGCGTGAGCTTGTCGACGAGCACGCGGTCCCCGCGCTGGAGGGTGTCCTGCATCGAGTCCGAGGGGATCGAGAACGCCTGCACCAGGAAGGTCTTGATCAGCAGCGCGAGCAACAGCGCGATACCGATCAGAAGAGGCAGTTCCTTCCAGAACGAGCGCGGCTTCTTCACGTCCGAAGCCCCGTAGCCCTCCGAATCGCTGTCCTCGGGGCCGCCGCCCTCGGGCCCACCGCCCCGCCGCTGCGCCGCCTCGTCGTTCGTCTCCGCGTACGCGCCCGCGGACGGGGTCTCCGCGGCGGAACCGGCGGAACCGGCGGAAGGCTCGGCGAGCTGCTCGGGCCTGTCCTCGGACTCACCGTGCCCGGATCGTGCGCCGACGGCCAAATCCCCCACATCCACTCCTCAGTCCGTACAACCGCCCGCTCCGGAGACGGAGCAGGCCCACTACTCCCATAACGAGCGGGAGTTCCGCAGGGGTCGGGAGCAGGATCATTCCGTTCGGATCCTGAGAGGACACACTATTCGACGGGCCGTGCGCCGTGGTCGGTGCGGCGCGCGCGTCCGGTACGGAGGCGTACGTTCCGCGCTCCTCCAGTCGCCGCCAGTGACCGAGCGGCCAGGCGATGACGACGGCCCGTCCGACGACCTCGTCCTCGGACACGGTGCCGCGGAACTCCTCGTCGAGATGGAAGCGCGAGTCGGCGGAGTTGGACCGGTGATCGCCCATCACGAAGATCCGCCCCGTCGGCACCTTCACCTCGAAATCGAGCTTCGACGGCGGATTGCCGGGATTCAGATACGGCTCCGTCAGCGGTACGCCGTTGACGACGATGCGCCCGTCCTTGTCGCAACACTTCACGGTGTCGCCGCCCACGGCGACGACACGCTTGATCAGGTCCTGCTCGTCGGCGGACGGCAGCAGTCCGATGAAGGTGAGGACCTGCTTGACCTGTTTGACGACGACCGGGTCGTCCGCGGGCGGCTCGGTCTCCTCCTGGAGCCAGCCGCCGGGGTCCTTGAACACGACGACGTCGCCGCGCTCGGGGCGGGAGCCGAACCAGGGGGTCAGCTTGTCCACGAGCACCCGGTCGTCGATCCGGATCGTCTGCTCCATGGAGCCGGAGGGGATCACGAACGCCTGGACGAGGAAGGTCTTGAGGACGAGCGCGATCAGCAGCGCGACGGTGATCAGCAGCGGGATCTCGGTCATCGCCGAGCGGCGTCGGCGCCGTTTCACCTTGCGGGCGAGCCTGCGCCGCTCCGCGCGCCCCGGCAGGGCGCGTCCCGTGGTGGGTCTGGTGCCGGTCGGCAGCCGCGTGTCGGAGCGGTGGCCCCCGGGCCGTCCTCGGTTACCCATGGGCGCCGTCCGGGCCGGTTACGTGCCTGAAGGCGTCGGTGCCCTCCAGCGCGGTCCAGCGGCCCAGCGGCCAGCCGATCCAGTCCACCCGCCCGATGACCTTGTCGACAGGCACCGCGCCGCCGCCGGGGCGGCCCAAGTGGTCACGTGAGTCGCGGGAGTTGCTGCGGTGGTCGCCCATCACCCAGAGGGTGCCGGAGGGTACGACGATGTCGAAGGGCGCGCTGGACGGCGCGTCGCCGAAGTACAGGTACCGCTCGTCGACGGCCCGGCCGTTGACCTCGACCTTGCCCTCCTCGTCGCAGCAGACCACCCGGTCTCCTCCCACGCCGATCACGCGCTTCACGAAATCGGTCTCGGCGGGCTCGGCGAGACCGAGGGCCGCCGCCGCCCCGTGGGTGAACCCGGTGAGGGGGTTCTCCCGCGCGGGCTCCTCGACGAAGGACCCGGTGCCGTCGAAGACGACCACATCCCCGCGCCGCGGCTCGGTACCGAAACGGTACGCCAACTTGTTGACCAGCACCCGGTCCCCGACCTGGAGGCCGGGCTCCATCGACCCGCTGGGGATCAGGAAGGGCTGCACGACGAAGGCGCTGAACAGCAGGAGAGAGGCCGTGACCAGGACACCCAGTCCTGCGGCCCTGCGCCATGACAGCCCTCGTAGATGTCCCAGGAGCCCGGACATACGCACGGAGCGCGACCCCTCTTCCTTCCCTGTGGCGGGTGCGGAAGAGGGGTCGCGCTCCAGGTGCTGTGGTTCGGTGTCCATCGGGCTCAGAGCTTATCCGGCCGTCCGACGGGCACCGTGCGCGAGTTCGAGCCTGGGCTCAGTTGTCGCGCTTCTCCTTGATCTTCGCGGCCTTGCCGCGCAGCTCACGGAGGTAGTAGAGCTTGGCGCGACGTACGTCACCACGGCTGACGAGCTCGATCTTCTCGAAGATCGGGCTGTGCACCGGGAAGGTGCGCTCGACGCCGACGGAGAAGGAGACCTTGCGGACCGTGAAGGTCTCGCGGACGCCCGAGCCCTGTCGGCGGATGACCACGCCCTTGAACTGCTGGATACGGGAGCGGTTGCCTTCGATGACACGTACGTGGACGTTCACGGTGTCGCCGGGGCGGAAGGCGGGGAGGTCGCTGCGCAGTGACGCCGCGTCGACGGTGTCGAGCAGGTGAGCCATGATCGTCTGCTTCCTCGCTGATGCCACAGGTCATCAACGGAATGTCGAAAGGAAAATTCGGAGCGCCGTTCTCGTCGGATGGGCGTCGTTCCCCCTGTGGCAGGGGCGCGCACCGGACGTACGGCAGCGGCTCATTCTTCCATGGCCTCGGGCCTGCGCCAAAATCGGCCACCGGGCTCGGGGGCCCAGCCCATGATCGAGAGCATCTCGCGGTCCTTCTTGTCGAAGGCCGCCGCGTCACAACGCTCGATCATGTCGGGCCTGTTGAGCGCCGTACGGCGGAATGCCTCGTCCCGCCGCCACCGCGCGATCTTGCTGTGATGGCCGCTGAGGAGGACGTCCGGAATCACACGCCCGCGCCACTCCGGGGGCTTCGTGTAGACCGGTCCTTCCAGCAGGTCGGCCATCGCGCCGGGGGCGAAGGAGTCGTCGCGGTGGGACTCGGCGTTGCCGAGGACGCCGGGCAGCAGCCGCGCGACGGCCTCCATGATGACCAGGACGGCCGCCTCGCCGCCGGCCAGGACGTAGTCGCCGATGGACACCTCGTACACCGGCATCCGCGTCCCGTACTCGTCGACGACGCGGCGGTCGATGCCCTCGTACCGGGCCGGCGCGAAGAGGAGCCAGGGCCGCTCGGAGAGCTCGACGGCGAGTTCCTGGGTGAAGGGGCGGCCACTGGGCGTGGGAACGACCAGGACGGGGCGGTGCGCGCCCGCCTCGTAGCCGTCCGCGATGGCCTCGTCGAGGGCGTCGCCCCAGGGGCCGGTCTTCATCACCATGCCGGGGCCGCCGCCGTAGGGAGTGTCGTCGACCGTGTTGTGCCGGTCGTACGTCCACTCCCGGAGGTCGTGCACGCCCACGTCCAGGCGGCCACGCGCGCGCGCCTTGCCGACGAGGGAGACGTTCAGCGGTTCGAGGTACTCCGGGAAGATCGTGATCACGTCGGCCCGCAGGGTGGCGGCGGACGTCATGACGGCTCGCCCTTCCGCGCACCGTCGGGGCGGGTTCCGTCACCCTCGTCGTCATCGGAGCCGGCGGCGACGACCGCGTTGTCGTCGATGAGCCCGGGCGGCGGGTCGATCACGGCCCGCTGCTCCACCAGGTCGATCTCGGTCACGATCTCCTCGACGAAGGGGATCATGACCTCGGTGCCGTCGGGCCGCTCCACGATGAACAGGTCCTGCGACGGAAGGTGGGTGATCTCGGTGATCCGCCCGACCTCCGTGCCGTCCGCCAGGACGACGTCCAGGTCCATGAGCTGGTGGTCGTAGTACTCGTCCGGGTCCTCCGGCATGTCCTGCGGGTCCACCTCGGCGATGAGCAGGGTGTTGCGCAGCGCCTCGGCGCCCGTACGGTCGCCGACTCCGGCGAAACGCAGTAGCAGCCTGCCGCTGTGCACCCGGCCGGTCTCGACCGTCAGGGGGCCCGTGGAGGCCGGTTCGGTGGCGAGTACGGCTCCGGGGCCGAGCCGCAGCTCGGGCTCGTCCGTACGGACCTCGACGGTGACCTCGCCCTTGATGCCGTGGGCACGGCCGATCCGCGCGACTACCAACTGCACTTGCACACGCCCCTGTTCCTCAACTTCTGCGACGTCTACCGCTTTTGCGGCTTCTCCGGCCCGGGTGGCGGCGGAGCGACGCCGCGGTGATCCATGTCCGCGCCGCGAAGACGACAAAGACCGGGGAGGGCGTTGGCCCTCCCCGGCCCGTGCCGGTTCACAACTCTGTCAGCGGACCTGATCCACGTCGACGAGGTCGACGCGGATACCACGGCCGCCGATCGCGCCCACGACGGTGCGCAGGGCGCGTGCGGTGCGGCCGTTGCGGCCGATCACCTTACCGAGGTCGTCGGGGTGGACCCGTACCTCGAGCACACGGCCACGGCGCAGGGTGCGCGAGGCGACCTGCACATCGTCCGGGTTGTCGACGATGCCCTTCACGAGGTGCTCGAGAGCCTCCTCGAGCATGCTCAGGCCTCGGTCGGCTCAGCGGCGGGCGCCGAGGCAGCGGCGTCGGCCTCGTCCGCCTTCTTGTCGGCCTTCTTCGCCTTGGGGGTGATGGCGTCACCCTTGGGCTCGTCGCCGTCCTTGGACAGGGCCTCGAAGAGGGCGCGCTTGTCGGCCTTCGGCTCCGGCTGGAGCAGCGGCGCCGGCGCGGGCAGGCCCTTGTGCGCCTGCCAGTCGCCCGTGAGCTTGAGGATCGCGAGCACCGGCTCGGTCGGCTGGGCGCCGACGGACAGCCAGTAACGCGCGCGGTCCGAGTCGACCTCGATACGCGACGGGTTCTGCACCGGGTGGTACAGGCCGATCTCCTCGATGGCCCGGCCGTCACGGCGGGTGCGGGAGTCGGCGACGATGATGCGGTAGTGAGGCGAACGGATCTTGCCCAGACGCTTCAGCTTGATCTTGACTGCCACGGAAGTGGTCTCTCCTGGATCTTGACGTGGTTGGGCACATCGACATGCCGCGTGGGGTTGCGGTACTCGTGTGCCCGATGGACGCGTCAGCCGGAGGAGAGAGGGGTCCTGTGCGACTGTCGAGTACAGCTGGTCATTGTGCCACACGCCTCGGGCGCGCCGCGCCCCGCCCGACCTGAGCGGCTCGCTCCCGCTCCTTGCGCGGGACGGCTCCGGGGCCGGGCGGGCGGCGGTGGTGCTCAGCTCGCAGCGGCGACCGCTTCCGGAATGCGGAACGGCTTGCCGCAGCCGCCGCAGACGATCGGGGCCTGGGCGAGGACCGACGGGACGACGCGCACGTTACGGCCGCAGTCGCAGACCGCCTTCACGCGCACCCCGCCGCCCGACGAGCCGTGCCGCGCGGCGGGGCCGCGGAAGCTGCGCTCGGTGTCGGACGTCGTCGCGACCGTGTGCGCCGCGAGGGCGCGCTGGAGCCGCTCGATGGTGGGGCGATAGCGCCGTCTGGCCTCCGGGTTGAGTGAGACCAGCGAGAAGCCGCTGCTGGGATGCGGCTCGTCGGAATGGTCCAGGCCCAACTCCTCGGCGATCGCGAGGAATCGGCGGTTGTGGTAGCGGCCGGCCCGGGAGGTGTCACGGACACCCCGGGCGGCGGCGATGCCGTGGACTGCCTCATGAAGCAGTCGCTCGAAGGAGAGCTCGGCGCCGCAGGCGGACGACGACTCTCCGATCAGGGACTCTGGCGCGGCAAGATCGGGCAGCTCGGTGTGGTGCCGCTGAATCTCGGCCCACGCCTGCGCCAGTTCTGCGGCGAGGACAGGTGGTGTCGTGCTCACGTCGTGAACAACGAGCCTGGACCCTCCCGGGTTCCATTCCGGGGCATCCCAAATAATTTGCACGTACCCGTCAGTTGCCATTGATGCGTCCTGACGAGGGCGGGTGCGTAGATCTGTAGAGAAGCCTCGCTTCTCACCACAAGGCGGTACGTAGTACCGGCTACGTCTGGACGCGTAGGAGAAATACGTACACCAGATCGAGCCTTCGCCCGGCCTCGGCCTTGGGGCAGCCGTGCCGACGCCCCTGCCGCCCGGCCCCGTGGGCTGTGGTCTGCGGCCTGTGTGGTCCGTAGTACGGGCGGCGCGGGGCCACAAGAACGACATTAACGGCCGCCCCGCCGATCCCAGGCATCGGCCCCGCCCGGGGCAGGCACCGCGGATTCGTCCGATACCGGCGCGGCCGATGGGGAGTTGGGAGAACGCACCCCGACGCCGTCATCCTTTCGGCGCAACCTCGGCCGACGCCCGTGAACGACCCTCGTACGCCGTTCCGCCTTGCCCGTACGGGCTGCGCGCACGGGTGGAGCGGCGGCGCACGGGGCGCGGCCAGTGACGTTTCGACGGAGGCTCGCACCGTAGGGCGACAACGTCCGGTGAGAGCGATTTTCCGTGCGCCGGGGCGCACAACCGGAGCACACAAGGATTGCCCGCGAACCACTGGACGCGGGCACGGATGCGGAGTTCCCTGACATACGGGGGACGAAGGCGCGCACGTACACGGGGGCTGTCAATCAGGGCACAAGGACCTCTCGCCGGATTGGGGCGCTATCCATGACTCGTACGCTCGTCCAGCACCGCCAGCAGCAGGTGAACGCGGCCTCGACAGATCCTTCTACGGAGCCCAGTCACGGGCGCGCCCGTGACTGGGCCGAGATCCAGGAACGGATGCTGGTGCCGCTCTACGAGGCGGTGTACGAGCGTCTGGAGGTCGGTCCGGGCACCCGGCTGCTCGGGCTCGGCTGCGGCTCCGGACTGGCGCTGCTGATCGCCACCGCCAGGGGCGCCCAGGTCACCGGGGTGGACGCCGACCAGGACCGTGTGGCGCTGGCCCGTGAGCGGCTCGTCCACGACGCGCGCCCCATGGCGCACGCGGCGCCGCCGGCGCCGCCCGGAAGGGCTGTGGCCGCCCCGTCGGGGCGGTTCGGCGTACGGGCCCGAGCGCGCGTACTGACGGGTGGCACGACCGCCGTCGCGGAGGCCGGGCGCCCTTCGGTGGAGCCGCGGCGGTCTTCCTACGACGTGATCACGGCTTTCCAGCCCATCGGTGTCGCCTCCGGCGACTCGGACGGACTCGGACCCGCGCTGGCGGAGGCGGTTCCGCTGGCGGACCGCGGCACCCCCGTGGTGCTCGCCGGCTGGGGCCCGCCGGAGCGGTGCGCGACGTCGGGGGTCCTGCGGGTGGCGGGGCGGCTGACGGAGCGGCTGCGCAAAGGCGGTGGCTACCGTCCGCCGCTCAGGGACGACCTGGAGGACGTGGCGGCGCGGGCGGGGCTGAAGCCTGACGGTTCGGGGCGGGTGTCCTGCCCGTTCGGCTACGCGGGGATGGAGAGCGCCCTGCGCGGGTTGCTGTCGACGGGGGTGTTCGACGCGGCGGTGCGTGCGACGGATCAGCGGCAGGTGGAGAAGGAGATAACGGAGGCCCTTCACCCGCATGTCCGGCGCGACGGCACCGTATGGATGCCCAACGTCTTCCGCTACCTGATCGCACGCACGCCCTGACAACGCCGCCGCACGTGATGACGTGAGGGCGGGGGCCACCCCGCCGCCGGACTGTACGGCGGTCGGGTGGCCCCTGCGCCGCAGTTCCGGGCGCAGAGTTCCACGACGAACCGCGAGCGAAGAGACTCTTGTCAGTATCCAGAATCCTGGTTACTGTCCCTTCTGTGACCGGCTTCGATGAACGCTTCCTGACCCGCAACGGCCTCGCCGCCCAGCAGCTCGCCGTCCTGCTGCTCAATCACGAACCGGACACCCGACTGCCCCGCGTCCGCGACTTCGCCGAGGAACTGGGCGTCGGCAACGGCACCGTCCAGGCCGCCCTCCAGCTCCTGGAGACGGCCGGCGCGATCCGCACGACCGCGCGCGGCCACCTCGGCACGTTCCTCGTGGACTCCGACCGCTCCGTCCTCTGGCGACTGTCGGGGCTCGGCACCCTCCTGGCAGCGATGCCGCTGCCGTACTCGCACCGGTACGAGGGACTGGCCACCGGGCTGCGCGCCGCGTTCGAGCAGGCCGGGGCGCCTTTCGCGATCACCTTCATGCGTGGCGCCGGGACCCGCACCACCGCGCTGATCGAGGGCAAGGTCGACCTGGTGGTCCTCTCGCGCTTCGCCGCCGACCGGCTGATCGAGGAGCGCCCCGTCGAGCTGGTCGCGGACCTCGGCCCCGGGACGTACGTCGGGGCGCACGGGCTGCTGCTGCGGCACGGCGCGAGCCTGGAGACCGACGGGTTGCGGGTCGCCGTCGACCACGCCTCCGAGGACCAGCGCATACTCGCGGAGCGCGTCTTCGCCGGACGCGCGGACATCAGGTGGGTCGAGGCGTCGTACATGCAGCTGCGCGACCTGTTCGCGCACGACCGGGTCGACGCCACCCTGTGGAACCTCGACGAGGTCCAGGACCGGCTCGGCGAGGGCGTGGACGTGCTGCCGTTGGGCGACGAGGTCACCCGCGATCTGTCCTCGCGCAACTCCAGCGCCGCGATCATCGGCAGGACCGAGGGGGCGAAGGCGCTCGGCGCCGTACGTGACTCCCTTGACCTGTCGCTCGTCACCACCTGCCAGGCAGAGGTACTGCGAGGTGAGCGCGCCCCGTCGTACTGACCATCCGGCCCGCACCGACGGGGCGGGGACGGAGCGGCCTCGCCCCGTCGAGAAAAAGAAAGAAGAAGACGAGCCTCTGCTCAAAATCCAAAATCCTGGTTACTGTCGTATTGAAGGAGGGGACCCACCATGGACGACCGGCTCGCCCTGCGTATCCAGCTGTTCCGCGAAGGCGGTCAAGTCCGCCCTGAGGCCGCCGAGTTCGTGACGGCGGAGCTGGACGCCCTGGCCGCCGAGGGCCGCACCGTCACCGAGGAGACGGCCGGAACGCTCACCAGTCACCTCATGATGGCGCTCACGAGGCTGCTCGACGGCCAACCGATCGCGGAGTTCCCCACCGACTCCGAGATCACCGCCGAACTCGCCGGACATCCGAGGGCGGTGGCACGGGCCCGCGCCGTCTCCGCACGCGCGGCGTCGGAACTCGGCGCTCCCCTACCCGACTCCGAGATCAACTTCCTCGGACTGCACCTCGCCCTGCTCGACCAGAACTCGCCCCCACGGCACGAGACATGAGAAGGAACCAGCCATGACGAAGATCCTCACCGGCGGCGTCGGCAAGGCCGAGGTCACCGAGACCGTCAAGAAGCTCGGCCTCGACGGCATCGAGGTCACGGTCTCCAACGACATGGACGCCGCGATGAAACTCCGCGGCGGCCAGGCCGACTACTTCCTCGGCACCTGCCACACCGGCGCCGGCGCCTCCCTCGGCGTACTCGTCGGACTGCTCGGTAAATCCGCGTGCCACACGTTCGGCCGCTCCGTGCCCACGGAGGACGAGGTGAACGCCCTGCTCGCGGAGGGCAAGAAGGTCTTCGGCTTCGCCATCGACCAGATCGACGTGATCGCCCCGCTCATGGCCCGCGCCATCGCCGCGCGCGGCTGACAGCCCCGTACCCCCCGTACGAACCCGAAAGGGCTCGCCGGACCTCGTAAGACCCCGCGCCGGGCCAGGCCCCCGCCGGGCACTGAGGAGTGAATCCCGTGAACAGCGTCCTCGCAGCGAGTTCGACCGATCTCGACCTCTCGCTGGCACAGCAACTGACCGTGATAGCGCTGTGTGCGCTGACCGCGTTCATCTCCCACATGGCACTGGCCGTCTTCAACGACGGTGTGCGCCCCTTCATGCTCGACTTCATCCAGGGGCGGACCACGCGCAACGCGACGACCGCCGTGGCCTTCGGTCTCTCCGCCGGCTTCATCTTCGGTCTCGGCGCCCCGATGGCGCTGTCCACCGGTGTGCTCAACCCGTGGCTGGTCTTCCTGCCGACCGACATCCTGGGCATCCTGTCGCCCAAGAAGTGGATCGCGCCGCTGCTCGGCGGCGCGTGGGGCGCCGTGGTGGTGTTCGGCCTCAACGGGGCCAACAGCCTCGCCCACGATCTGCCCGTCGACTTCCTGACGGCACTCCAGCAGATGTCGACGCCGATCCTGTTCCTGTTCACGCTCTTTCCGGTGCTCGCCATCACCAAGCAGTTCGGGCGGCTACGGGGCGCGATAGCCGCGGTCGTCGAGCTGGCGCTCGTCGTGATGACGATGAAGGTCTGGCCCGACATCTTCCCCGGCTCCATCGCGATGGCCGTCGGAGTCCTGACGCTCATCGGCTTCGCCGTCAACAAGGACATGACGCAGCGGAAGTTGGACCGCGCCGAGGCGGCGAAGGCAGCGGCGGCGGGCGACTTCGCCCAGGAGGGGAAGGACGGGACGGCGGACGCCGCGGAGGATCCGATGGCCTCGCTCTTCAGCGCGAGCGCGCTACGCCTACGCCGCCATCTGCCACTGTTCATGCTGCTCGGGGCCGGCGTCTGCGTGCTGGCGCAGTCACATGTGTTCGGCGGCGGTGAGGCGACGAGTTTCCTGATCGCCAAGGGCGACTACGCGGAGGCCGCGCAGGTCGACTTCTACCGGGCGTTCGGCTTCGTACCGCTGATCGCGACGACGGCGCTCGCCTCCGGCGCGTACGGCATCGCGGGCTTCACCTTCGTCTACCCCATCGGCTACCTCATGCCGAACCCGTTCGTCGCCGCGATCGTCGGCGCGGCGGTCTTCGCCATCGAGGTGCTGGCGCTCTCCGCCATCGGCAAGGTCCTCGGGAAGCTGCCCAGCGTCCGTGACTCCTCCGAGCATCTGCGCAGCGCGATCGGCGACGCTCTGGGGCTCGCCATCCTCTTCGGTTCGCTGATGGCCGCCAACGTCATGGGTGGAGGGCTCGGCATCCTCATCGTGGGCGGGCTCTACCTGCTCAACGAGTCGATGGGCCGCCCCGTGGTGCGGATGGCGGCGGCGCCCGCGGCGGTCATCGTGGGCGGAGTGCTGCTGAACGTCCTCTACTGGCTGGACCTGTTCACTCCGATCAAGGGGTAGGGGCGTCACGGGACGCGCCGCAGCGAACACGCACCACACAGGAAGGCCCCCGCACCATGCAGCACGCCGACTCCGGCACCGCGCCTCGCACCGGTGACGACGTATGCCCGCCGCGCCATCTGCGCACCGTCACCGGCCCGTTGCCCGTCTCCGCCGTACGCGGCCCCGCGCTCGCCCACGAGCACCTGGTCCTCGATCTCGACCGCGCCGGGGAGGGTGCGGCGGTGCTGGACGCGGACCGGCACGGGGCCGCCGTCGTCGCGGAACTGGCGGCCCTGCGTGAGGAGTACGGGCTCGGCCTGGTCGTCGAGCTGACCTGCCGCGGCATGGGCCGCCACCCGCAGGCACTGGCACGGATCTCCGCGCAGTCCGGGGTGCCGGTGGTGGCCGCGACCGGGTGGTACTACGAGCCGTTCCACCCGGCAGAGCTGGACGGTGCCTCCGTCGAGGAGCTGACCGCGACCCTCGTGAAGGAGATCGACGACGGCTTCGGCGACACCGGAATCCGCCCCGGCGTACTCGGCGAGATCGGCAGCCACGGCGACACACCGACCGAGCCCGAGACCCGCGCACTGCTGGCCTCGGCGCACGCCGCCGTCGCCACGGGGCTGTCGGTCGCCACCCACGCCCAGCTCGGCCGTGGCGCTCTCGCCCAGTTGGAACTGCTCACCGGCGCCGGTCTCTCGCCCCACCGGATCTCGTTGGGCCACCAGGACCTGCTCGACGCCCCGCCCGTGCACCGTGAGCTGGCGGCGAGCGGCGCGTACGTCGCCTTCGACACGGTCGGCAAGGAGAGCTACCAGAGCGACACGACGCGACTGCGCCTCCTGCTGGCGCTGGTGGAGGCAGGCCACGCCGACCGCATCCTGCTCAGCTGCGACATCTCCCGGCACGCCTACCTGCTGTCGGAGGGTGGTCAGGGGTACGGGTATCTCTTCCGGTCCTTCCTGCCCCGGGTACGGGCGGCCGGCGTGGGCGAGGACCTGATCGATCTGATGACTCGGCGCAATCCGCTCCGGTTCCTGACCGGCGCGGACACGAAGGAGAACCACTGAGATGTCCGTACAACTGCCGCGGACCTTCCCCCTGGCGACGATCCCGCTGGACGACGCGGTCCGGAAGCAGTTCCGGCTGCTGGAGTGCGTCGCCGCCCGGTTCGAGGGCCAGCAGCTCTTCGAGGCGGACGCGGGTGTGGTGCCGGACCTGGGCCGGCCCCGTACCACCGCGCGGGTCGAGTCGGTGCTGGCCGACTTCTTCGGCGCCGAGGACGCCGCGCTGGTGCAGGGCGCCGGTACGGGCGCCATCCGGGCCGCGCTCCAGGGCGCCGTCGGGGCCGGTGACCCGCTGCTGATCCACCGGGCACCCGTCTACCGCACCACCGCGGTGACGCTGCGCGGACTCGGAGTCCGCACCGTCGAGGCGGACTTCAACGACGCCACGGCGCTGCGCGAGGCCCTGGAATCGGGTGAGTTCGGGTGGGCGTACGTCCAGCACAGCCGGCAGCGGCTCGCCGACTCGTACGACATGGGGGACATCCTCGCGGCCTGCCGCGCCGCCGGGGTGCGCACGATCGTGGACGACAACTACGCGGTAATGCGCGCCCCGTCGTGCGGAGTTGAGCTGGGCGCCGACGCCTCGTGCTTCTCGCTCTTCAAACTGCACGGGCCGGAAGGGGTCGGCGCCGTCGTCGGGGCGGCCGACGTCGTGGAGCGCGTACGCGCCGACAACTACTCGGGCGGTGGTCAGGTGCAGGGCCACCAGGCGCTCGACGCGCTGCGCGCTCTCACGCACGTCCCCGTCATGTGGGCCGTGCAGTCGCAGGTCGGGGCTGAGATCGCGGACCGGCTCGCCGCCGGTGAGGTGCCCGGTGTGGCGGAGGTACGGATCGCCAACGCGCAGGACCGCTGTCTGCTCGTACGCCTGGACCGGCCCGTCGCGCGTGAACTGCCTGCGGCGGCGGCGCGGCACGGCGCCGCGCCGTACCCCGTAGGCTCCAACTCCCGCTACGAGATCGCCCCGCTCTTCTACCGGATGTCCAGCTCGTCCCTCGACGACGCTCCGGAACTCGCCGACCGGACCGTGCGGATCAACCCCATGCGGGCCGGCGCCGATCTGGTGATCGAGATTCTCCGCCGTTCGCTGCACGACCTGAAGGACTGACCGTGTTCCTGGACGCCGTCCTGGCCCGCAACCCCGAACTCGTCGATGTGGCGGTCTCGCTGCACCGCTCCGGCGCCGTTCCGCCCGACACGTACGTGATCGACGCCGACACCATGGAGGCCAACGCCGCGCTGCTGGCCGGCGAGGCCGAACGGCTCGGCCTCTCACTCTGGTTCGTGGTCAAGCAGATCGGCCGCAATCCGACGCTGATCCGGGCGATCGCCCGGCACATCCCCCGGTTCGCGGCGATTGATCCGTACGAGGCGCGGCTGCTGCACGAGGCGGGGGCACGCGCCGGCAACCTCGGCCACCTCGTACAGATCCCGCCCCGTCAGCTGCCCGAGATGCTCGGCTGGCGGCCGGAGACGGTGACCGTCTTCGACCTGGCCAACGCCCGCGCCGTCTCGGACGCCGCCCGGCGGCTCGGCCTCGTCCAGGACGTCCTCGTACGGCTGGAGGGCACCGACAAGGTCTATCCGGGGCAGGAGGGCGGCGTACCGCTCGCCGGGCTCGACGACTTCGCGGCGGCGGCCGAGTCGCTGCCGGGCATCCGGATCGCGGGTGTCACGGCGTTCCCCTGTGTCCTGTGCGATCCGTTGACCGGGGCGCCGACCGCCACGCAGAATTTCCAACTGGCGATCACGGCGCGCGAGTTGCTGACCGCACGCGGGCACGAAGGGCTGAAGCTCAGCGCCCCGAGTGCCACCTCCATGGCCACGCTCCCCCTGCTCGCCGAGCTGGGCGCCACGCACGGCGAACCGGGTCACGCCCTGACCGGGACGACCCCGCTGCACGCGGTCGATCACCAGCAGCCGGAGCGGCCCGCCTACGTGTACGTCAGCGAGGTCGCCCACACCCTCGCCGACGGACGGCCCGCGCTCCACGGCGGCGGCTTCTACCCTCGCGCCCACATCCGCGACGCCCTGCTGCCACGTACCGGGCTGCGCCTGCCCGTACAGGACGCTCCGGCGGAGAACATCGACTACTACCGACTGCTCCAACGCCCCACTCATGCCGCGGACGTTGAGGTCGGGGACACCGCCGTGCTCGCCTTCCGCACCCAGATCTTCGTCACCCGCTCGACCGTCGCGGTCGTCGCCGGGCTCTCCACCGGAGAACCCAGGCTGACCGGCCTGTACGACGCCCAGGGCCGGGCCCGGTAAGGAGCCAGAGCCATGAGCACGACCGTGATCGTCGTCATCGACGGGTTCGGTGTCGGTGCGATGCCGGACGCGGGAGCCCTGCGCCCCGGCGATCTCACCGCCGACACCTGCGGGCATGTCCTCGACCACTGCCGCGCGTCGCTGGGCCGGCCACTCCGGCTGCCCGCGCTCGGGGCGCTGGGTCTCGGCCTGGTCCATCCGCACCCTGATCTGGCCCGCCGGACCAGCCGCCCCGTCGCCGTCGGCCGGGCCGCCCTCGGCTACCCCGGGGCGGACACGTTCGCCGGGCATCAGACCATGATGGGCGCGGACTTCAGCCGGGTCACGGTGGCCCCGCTCGGCGGACATCTCGACGAGGTGAGCGGCGCGCTGAAGTCGGCGGGGCACCTGGTCGAGCCCCTGCCGGGGCAGCCGCTCCTGCTCGTCGACGGCGCCGTGCTGGTCCACGACAACCTGGAGGCCGACCCAGGCATCAACTGGAACGCCTCCGCGCGTCTCGACGACATGTCCTTCGACCGCATCGTCTCCATCGCCCGTACGGTGCGCGCGGTGGCCCCAGTCGCCCGGGTCATCGCCGTCGGCGGCCACGCGGACGGGGCGCTGGCCACGTACGTACGTGACGGGGACGGCGGCACCGTCGGGCTGGACACGCCGGCCACCGGCTTCTACCGCAACGGTGGGCTCCAGGTGCGGCATCTGGGCGTGGATCTCGACCACACCGGGCAACTGCCCGACATCGCCGCCCGTGCGGGCCTCCCCGTCACCCTCGTCGGCAAGGCGGCTGACATCCTGGCGTGCGAGGCCGCCGTACGGCGCCCCGCGGTCGCGACGGCGGAGGTGCTGGAACACACACTGGCGGCCGTACGAGGCGGACGGGGCGGGCAGGGCGGTCTCGTCGTCGCGAACGTCCAGGAGAGCGATCTCGCGGGCCACCAGCAGGACACGGGGCGCTACGGCAGCGTCCTGGAGCAGGTCGACGTGGGGCTCACGGAGCTGATGGGGCTGCTCACCGCACCGGGCGACCGCCTCGTCGTCACGGCCGACCACGGCAACGACCCGACGATCGGCCACGCGTACCACACCCGCGAGTACGTACCCGTCCTGATCCACCGCCCGGAGGCCGCGGGGATCGAACTCCTGCCGGACGCCGCCACGTTGGCGGACGTCGGGGCGACAGCCGCCGCGGCCCTCGGCCTGGACGTGGCCGCCCTCACGACGGGGGCGTCGCTGCTCGGCCGGGGGCGCGGAGCGCCGTAGGGACGGCGCCGGGGCGCGATCCGCCCCGGCCGAGCCCTGGCCTCAGCCCATGAACTTCTTGAACTCGTCGGGCAGTTCGAAGTTCTTGTCCGCCTCGGCGGCCGGGAGGCCGAACGCGCCACCCGCCTGCGCCGCCTCCTCGCGCCGCGCGGCGGCGGCCTGCTCCTCCTGCTTGCGCTTCATCGGGTTGCCGGAGCGCCGCTTGCCCTTGGCCTGCTTCTGCTGCTTCTTCTGCCGACCGGGACCGCCGCCCGAGCCAGGGGCGCCCGGCATGCCCGGCATCCCCCCGCCCTGCGCCATCTTCGACATCATCTTGCGGGCCTCGAAGAACCGCTCCACCAGATTCTTCACGGCGCTGACCTCGACGCCGGAGCCCTTGGCGATACGCGCCCGGCGTGAGCCGTTGATGATCGTCGGCTCGTGCCGCTCGCCCGGCGTCATGGACTTGATGATCGCGGCCGTACGGTCGACGTCCCGCTCGTCGAGGTTGCTGATCTGGTCCTTCATCTGCCCCATGCCGGGCAGCATCCCGAGCAGCTTCGAGATGGAGCCCATCTTCCGGACCTGTTCCATCTGCGCCAGGAAGTCGTCGAGCGTGAACTCCTTGGGCCCCTTCGCCAGCTTCTGGGCCATCTTCTCGGCCTCGGCCTGGCTGAAGGTCTGCTCGGCCTTCTCGATGAGGCTGAGCATGTCGCCCATGTCGAGGATGCGGGACGCCATGCGGTCCGGGTGGAACGCGTCGAACTCGTCCAGCTTCTCGCCGTTGGAGGCGAACATGATCTGCTTGCCGGTGACGTGCGCGATGGAGAGCGCGGCGCCGCCACGGGCGTCGCCGTCGAGCTTGGACAGCACGACGCCGTCGAAGCCGACGCCGTCGCGGAACGCCTCGGCGGTGTTGACCGCGTCCTGTCCGATCATCGCGTCGACGACGAACAGGACCTCGTCGGGGCTGACGGCGTCGCGGATGTCCGCGGCCTGCCGCATCAGTTCCTCGTCGATGCCGAGACGGCCGGCGGTGTCGACGATGACAACGTCGTGGACCCGGTCCTTCGCGTACTTGATGGAGTCCTTGGCGACCTTGACCGGGTCACCGACGCCGTTGCCGGGCTCGGGCGCGTACACCGAGACGCCGGCGCGTTCGGCGACGACGGCGAGCTGGTTCACGGCGTTGGGGCGCTGGAGGTCACAGGCGACCAGCAGCGGGGAGTGGCCCTGGCCCTTGAGCCAGAGGCCCAGCTTGCCCGCGAGGGTCGTCTTGCCCGCGCCCTGGAGACCCGCGAGCATGATCACGGTGGGCGGCTGCTTGGCGAAGCGCAGGCGCCGCGTCTCGCCGCCGAGGATGCCTACGAGTTCCTCGTTGACGATCTTGATGATCTGCTGGCTGGGGTTGAGCGCCCGCGACACCTCCTCGCCGCGCGACCGCTCCTTGACCTTCGCGGTGAAGTCGCGGACCACGGGGAGCGCGACGTCCGCCTCAAGGAGCGCGATGCGGATCTCGCGTGCGGTGGCGTCGATGTCCGCCTCGGACAGCCGCCCCTTGCCGCGGAGGGTTTTGAACGTCGCTGAGAGGCGATCGGAGAGGGTATCGAACACGGCGCTCGTAGGTCCTCAGGGGTCGGGGGCAGAGTGGATTGCTCTCCAGGGTATCCGGCCGGGCGAACACGGGGGGCCCTGCCCGGTGTGAATGCCTGTACGGGGCCCTCGGCGACGGCGTCGCGCCGCCCCGTAGGACGGCATCGCGCGCCCCGTACCGCAGGCCGCCCGGCCGCCCGGTCAGCCGCGCAGGGCCTCCTCCACCATCTTCGCGACCGTCGACGCCTCGCCCTCCGTAAGAAGGGCCCCGTCGGCGCGGGTGACGTACACGGTGTCCACCACGTTCGCGCCCAGCGTGGACACGTGCGCGCTGCGGACCCGTACCGCCGCCTCCTCCAGCGCCCGCCCGATGCGGTGCAGCAGACCGGGGGCGTCCTGGGCGCGGACTTCGATGACGGTGGCGAGTTCGGAACTGCCCGGCACCACCGTCACACGGGGCGGCGGAGCCTGGGTGCCACGCCGCCGGGGATACGCGGCCTCGCGTTCCGCGAGCCGGGACCGGATGTCCAGCGAACCGTCCAGCGCGCGTACGAGGTCGGCGCGCAGCCGCGTCGCCTGGGGCAGGGAGCCGTACGCCGCCGCGACCCGCCAGCTCAGCAGCAGGACGTCGCAGGCCTCGCCGAGCGCGGTGGGCAGTTCGACGATGCGCAGGTCGGCCGCCCGCACGGTGAGACGGTGCAGCGCGAGGACGCCGGCGGCGGCCGGCAGGACACCGGGGCGGTCGGGCAGGGCGATGAGCAGTTCGACGCCGATCGGCTCGGGCTCGTCGTCCTCCTGAGGAGGCTGCGGCTGGGCGTGGAGGGACAGGACGGGGCCGCCGGTGCGCAGCGCCTCGACTGCCAGGCGTTCCTGCTCGGCGCTGGTCACGACGGGGCGCGGCGCGGCCGGCGTCTTGCCCGCGAGAGCGGCGGCGACACGGCCGACGAGGTCGGTGACGAGTGATCCGCGCCACGCGGACCAGGCGGCGGGCCCGGTGGCGAGCGCGTCGGCCTCGGTGAGCGCGTGGAGCAGTTCGAGGGTCGAGAGGGATTCGACCTTCTCGGCGACGGAGCTGACGGTGGCGGGGTCGTCGAGGTCCCGCCGTGTGGCCGTCTCGACGAGCAGCAGGTGGTGGCGTACGAGCGCGGCGACGACGTCCGCGTCGGCCCGGTCGAAGCCGATCCGCAGCGCGACGGTGCGCGCGACGGGCGCCCCGGCCTCGGAGTGGTCACCGGGCAGGCCCTTGCCGATGTCGTGGAGCAGGGCGGCGACCAGGAGCAGGTCGGGGCGGCTCACCCGCCGGGTCAGCGCGGACGCCGCGACCGCCGTCTCGACGAGGTGGCGGTCGACGGTCCAGGTGTGCACGGCGTTGCGCTGGGGCCGGCAACGGACGCGCTCCCACTCGGGGATGAGGCGGGTGATGAGCCCTTCGGCCTCGAACGCCTCCCAGACGTCGACGGTGGACTCTCCCGCGCCGAGCAGGGTGACGAACTCCTCGCGCGCCGCCGCGGGCCACGGCGTGGGCAGCGGGTGCGCGGCGGCGAGTCGCCGGACGACGTACGGGGAGATCGGCAGCCCGGACTGGGCGGCGGCGGCAGCGGCGCGCAGCGGCAGTACGG
>NZ_MDCR01000137.1 GCF_001723055.1 Streptomyces niveus | reverse complement strand
GCCGGCAGGGACCTGGTGACTCAGCGGATCACTGGGCCAGCCACTTCAGACCGTTGACCACGAAGCGGTTCTGCGTCGCGCTGTCGAACGTGGACGACAGGCCGGTGTTGGTGTTGTAGTCCATGGCGTTGTGGCCGAAGTTCGCGTACAGCATCTTGTACTTGCTGTTCGTCCAGAGAATCGGGTAATCCCCGCTGTACCAGGACTGGTTGGGGTCCGTACCGAGCGGGAAGCTCGACTGGTCGACCGAGGCCAGGACCTTGATGTTGGGGTTCGACCGGAGGTTGTTGGACCAGCTGTACCACTCGCTGACCGACGAGGTGAAGGTCGCCGGAATCCCCGCGAGCGCTGGGTGCGAGGTGTTCTCGGTCTTCAGCTTGGCGGTCGTCGGGCCCCAGGTGTTGGACCTGAAGTTGCCGCTGCCCAGGAACTCGTTGTGGTACCAGGGCCACTGCTGGGCGCCCGTCGTGAAGGCCGCGACATGGAATCCCATCCAGCCGCCGCCGTTACGCATGTACTGCTCGAAGCCCGACCGCTGGGCCGCGCTCTGCGGCAGGTCGTCGAGGAACAGGACGACGTCCACGCCTTGGAGGCCGCTGCCGGTCAGCCGGTTCCAGTTGTTGGTCGACTCGAAGGTGAAGTTGTTGGCGGCGGCGGTCTGCGGGAACCACTTCCGGGCCTCCGCCACGAAGTTGATGTGCGCGGCGTCCCAGGTGCCGCTGTAGAAGCCGAGGACATGGAAGTCCGCGGCGGCTGCCGTCTCCTTCGCCGCCGGAGCGGCAGACGCCGCACGGCCGGTGGTGGGCACGGCGGCCAGTCCGAGCAGGACGGCGAGCAGCAGGAGCAGGCGGAGCGGACGTTGGGTGAGACGTGTCCTGGTGAGCACGTGACGATCCCTTCCTGATGGGGGGTGCCATGCATATGACAAGAAATGCAGGACAGAAAGGCGGATCGGGAAGCGGGACCGTCGGCAACTGGCAGAACGACAGAAAGCGCTTCACCTCTTTGATTCAAGAAGTGAAGCGCCAGCCTGTCAAGGCTTTGGTCTGGACCAAAGCTTGGTCGGTCGGAGGCTCAGACAGATGCCTTGAAGGTGCGCAGTCGCAGGGAGTTGCCGACGACGAAGACGGACGAGAAGGCCATGGCGGCTCCGGCGATCATGGGGTTGAGGAGTCCGGCGGCGGCGAGAGGGAGGGCGGCGACGTTGTAGCCGAAGGCCCAGAAGAGGTTGCCCTTGATGGTGGTGAGGGTGCGCCGGGAGAGGCGGATGGCGTCGGCGGCGGCCCGGAGGTCGCCGGTGACCAGGGTGAGGTCGCCGGCCTCGATGGCGGCGTCGGTGCCGGTGCCCATGGCGAGGCCGAGGTCGGCCTGGGCGAGAGCCGCGGCGTCGTTGACGCCGTCGCCGACCATGGCGACGGACTTGCCCTCGGCCTGAAGGCGGGTGACGACGTCGACCTTGTCCTCGGGCATGACGTCGGCGATGACGTCGGTGATGCCGACTTCGCGGGCCACGGCCTCGGCGACGGCCCTGTTGTCGCCGGTGAGCAGGATCGGGGTCAGGCCCAGGCCCCGCAGCCGGCGGATGGCCTCGGCGCTGGTGTCCTTCACGGCGTCGGCGACCTCCAGGATGCCGCGCGCCTGACCGTCCCAGGCCACCGCGACGACGGTGCGGCCCTGGGTTTCCGCCTCCTGCTTCCTGGCTTCCAGCTCCTCAGGGAGGTGGATCTCCCATTCGGCCAGCAGTTTGGTGCGGCCGACGAGGACGGCGTGGCCTTCGACGATGCCCTGGACTCCGAGGCCGGGGATGTTCGCGAAGTCCTCCGGGGTGGGGAGGGTTCCGGTCCGGTCGGTGGCTCCGGTGGCGATGGCGCGGGCGATGGGGTGCTCGGAGGCGTGCTCCAGGGCGCCGGCCAGGCGCAGGAGTTCGGTGTCGGCGGTGTCAGAGGCGGCGTGGACGCCGAGGAGGGTCATCTTGCCGGTGGTGACGGTGCCGGTCTTGTCGAGGACGATGGTGTCGACCTTGCGGGTGGTTTCGAGGACTTCGGGACCCTTGATGAGGATGCCGAGCTGGGCGCCGCGGCCGGTGCCGACCATGAGGGCGGTGGGCGTGGCCAGTCCGAGCGCGCAGGGGCAGGCGATGATCAGGACGGCGACGGCGGCGGTGAACGCGGCGGTGAGGCCGGATCCGTTGCCGAGCCAGAAGCCGAGCGTGCCGAGCGCGAGGGCGATGACGACGGGGACGAACACGGCGGAGATCCGGTCGGCGAGGCGCTGGGCGGCGGCCTTGCCGTTCTGGGCGTCCTCGACCATCCGCGCCATCCGGGCCAGCTGGGTGTCCGACCCGACCCGGGTCGCCTGGACGACCAGGCGGCCCCCGGCGTTGAGGGTCGCGCCGGTCACGGTGTCGCCCGGTGCCACTTCCACCGGCACCGATTCGCCGGTGAGCATGGAGGCGTCGACGGCGGAGGTGCCCTCGGTGACGGTGCCGTCGGTGGCGATCTTCTCCCCGGGCCGTACGACGAACCGGTCCCCGACCGCCAGCTCACCCGTCGCCACGGTGACCTCGACTCCGCCGCGCAGGACGGTGACCTCCTTCGCGCCCAGCTCCATCAGGGCCCTCAGCGCGGCCCCGGCCTTGCGCTTGGAACGCGCCTCGAAGTACCGCCCGGCCAGGATGAAGGCGGTGACACCGGCCGCCGCCTCCAGATAGATGTTCCCCGCGCCGTCACTGCGCGCGATGGTCAGCTCGAAGGGGTGCGTCATGCCCGGAGTGCCCGCGGTCCCGAAGAACAGCGCCCACAGCGACCACAGGAACGCCGCCGACGTCCCCACCGAGATCAGCGTGTCCATCGTCGCCGCGCCATGTCGGGCGTTCTTCCACGCCGCACGGTGGAACGGCCACGCCGCGTACGTCACGACGGGAGCGGCGAGGGTCAGCGACAGCCACTGCCAGTACTCGATCTGGAGCGCCGGGATCATCGCCATCGCGATCACCGGTACCGACAGCACCACGGCGGTGATCAACCGCTGCCGCAACGGCCGCAGTTCGTCGTCGGCCTCCTCCTCCGCCGACCGCGAGGAGACCTCGCCGCCCGCCGGACGGGGCGGGGGCGGCTCGGCAGCCGTATAACCGGTGGCCTCGACGGTCGCGATCAGATCACCGACCGAGACGGCCTCGCCCCGATAACTGACCTTCGCCTTCTCGGTCGCGTAGTTGACGGTCGCCTCCACGCCGTCCATGCGATTCAGCTTCTTCTCGATGCGAGCCGCGCATGAGGCACAGGTCATACCACCGATGGTCAGCTCGACGTCGACCGCGGCGGTGGCCGGAGCCGGGACGGGGGCGGCGGTGGGTGTGTCGGTTACCGGTGTGCTGCTCATGACTGGCCTTCTCCTCCGTGTCGCTGACGCGAACCAGGTTCCATTACCCCTGGGGGGTATCTGGTTCCCACTCCATGTATACCCCTCGCCCCTATCTCGGGCAAGGGTAGTTCCTTGGCGGGAACTATACCCCCTAGGGGTATGCATGAACCACGACTATGACCTTCGTCGCGCAAGCGCGCGGTCAACGATGTGGTGTGCTGGAGGTTTGGTGATGCGAAGGCGCCGTGCGGCGTCGTAGGGTGGCTATTGGACTAGACCTATAGCGCCTCCCGGCCAGCCTCCCGAACGGAAATGGGTTCCCATGAGCAAGCGTGCAGTCCTGGAGGTGATCGCCCTCAACGCCGAGGACGCCGTCGCGGCCCAGGCGGGCGGGGCGGACCGGCTCGAGCTGGTCACCGACATGGCGTCGGACGGCCTCACGCCGGCGGTCGAGACCTTCGCGAAGATCCGTGCCTCCGTCGACATCTCGCTGCGCGTGATGCTGAGGCTCCAGGACGGATTCGCGGCGGGGGCGCCCGACGAAGTGGACGCGCTGGTGGAATCCGTGGGCGCGATGCGGATCGAGGGCGCCGACGAGTTCGTACTCGGCTTCCTTGACATCGATGGCAACCCGGACCTCGTCACGGTGGAGCGGCTCGTCGCCGAGCTGGACCCCTGCCGCTGGACCTTCCACCGGGCGATCGACCGCGCGGCCAACCGCGACGCGCTGCGCAAGCAACTCGCGGACCTGCCGGGCCTGGACACGTATCTCACGGCCGGTTCGGCGAACGGCGTCGACGACGGCATCCAGGTCCTCCTGGCGGAGGCGGCGTCGGGGGCCCGCGGCGAACCGGGTTACGGCCCCGAACTCCTCGTCGGCGGCGGCCTGCGGCTCGACCACCTGCCGCAGCTCCGCGCGGGCGGCCTCAACGCGTTCCACATCGGCGGCGCGGCGCGGCCGAACGGCTGGGACGCGCCGGTGGACGAGGCGACGGTACGGCAGTGGCGCGAGGCGATCGACGCGTAGCCGGTCGGCCCTCGCGTCGCCGTCGTCGCCGTCGTCGTCGTGTGGTGGTGCGGTGGTGCGGTATGCCCCGGGCCCCGGGCCGGCCGATCGACCGATCAGTCCCGGGACTTGCCGTCACTCCCCGTCTCGCCCGCATCACTCCCCGCCTCGGCGGGCACGGGCACCTGCGTGGCCTCTATGCCCCTGAACGAGAGCACCACGATGCTCACCGCCCCCGCGAAGATCCCGATGTCGGCGACGTTGCCGACGAAGAAGCCCGAGTAGTCGATGAAATCGACCACATGGCCCCGCCCGAAGGCGGGCTCGCGGAACAGCCGGTCGCCGAAGTGGGAGGTGGCGCCGCCGAGGAGCAGTCCGAGCGCGTACGACCACGGGGTGGAACGTACGCGCCACGCGTACCAGGCGATGGCCACCACGGCGATCCCGGCGAAGACGGTGAAGATCCAGGTCACGCCGGTGCCCATGGAGAAGGCGGCGCCGGGGTTGTAGACGAGCCAGAAGCGGATGAAGTCGCCGAAGACGGGGATCGACTTCGAGTCGGCCAGCGCGTCCACCGCCCACCACTTGGTGCCCTGGTCGACGACCAGGAGCCCGAGGGCGACGCCAAGAGCCGACCAGAAGAGCCGGCGGGTGGGTCCGGGAGCGGGGGTGACGAGCGCATCGCCCGCAGCAGGCCCGACCCCTCCGTCTGCTACCGCCGCCCCGCCTGCCGCAGCTCCGCCCGCCACCGCCCCGTCCGCCGCAGCCACCGTCTTCGCCTCGGGATCATCGTTCTCGTTCACCCGAACAGTGTCACCTACCCGGCCGACCCCGCCCAGGCCGTGTCCAGTTGGTTCGGCAGTGATGAGGCGTGGATCACGGTCAGGCCCGAGACCGCGCGGGTCAGTGCCACGTAAAGGCGACGCAGGCCTGTGCGTTCGTCCGGTTCGCCCGACACCACCGCAGACGGCTCGTCCAGGACCACGTAGTCGTACTCAAGACCCTTCGCCAGCGACGCCGGGACCAGGGTGAGGCGGGAGACCGCCGTGGTCTCCTCGCCCGGCGCCAGGTGCGGCAGATCCGCCGCCGCCAGGGCGGCGGCCAGTGCCGGAATACGGGCGTCCGCCGCGATCAGGCCGATCGAGCCCTCGTGCCGCAGCGACTCCACGCACGCGCCGACGACCTCCGCGTCCAGCGCGCCCGCCTCCACGGGACGTACCTCCAGGGACCCCGGCGCCTCACGTACCGACGCCACCTCCGTCAGCCCCGGTGAGATCGTCGGCAGCAGGCGCGACGCGTACGCGATCACCTCGCGCGGTACGCGGAAACCGGCCGTCAGTTCCTCCACCGCCGCGTCCGGCTTGCCCAGATGCTCCAACGCCTCCGCCCAACTCGCCGTCGCCCACGGTGTGGTGCCCTGCGCGAGGTCCCCGAGCACCGTCGCCGAACCGGTTGAGCAGCGCCGCCCCACCGCCCGGTACTGCATCGGGGACAGGTCCTGCGCCTCGTCCAGTACGACATGGCCGAGCGAGTGCGTACGCGACACCAGGTCGTTCGCCTCGTCGATCAGCACCGCGTCCGCCGACGACCACTTCGCCGTCTTCACGCTGCGCGGCGGCTTCGTCCACAGCAGCGCCCGCTGTTCGTCCGCCGTCAGCAGCCCCTCCGCGTGCTCGGCCAGGAAGTCCGCGTCGGAGAGCAGCCGTAGCACCAGTTTCGCCGGGTCGACGGCGGGCCACACTGCCTTGACGACGGCTTTCACCGCGGGGTTGCGGGCCACCGCGTCCTGCACGCGGTCGTCCGGCGCCTCGCCGGATCTCTCCATCTGTACGAGCACGGCGTGCGCGATGCGCTGCGGCAGGGCGTCGTGCGCGGCGCCGTACCGGATGTCGCGGGCCAGCAGCTCCCGTACCAGTTCTTCGAGTTCGTACGCCGGAACCCGCCAGCGCCGGGAGCCGCGCACCACCATGACCGGCTCGGTCGGGAGCGTGACGTGCGAGCGGACCGCGCGGCGCAGCACCCGCGCCATACGGGCGTCACCCTTGACGACCGCCGTCGCCGCGCTGTCCACGCCTGTCACCCGCACCTGGCCGGGCGTCGACGCCACCAGTTCGTCGACGGTCGCCTGCTTGACCTCCAACTCGCCGAGCGCGGGCAGCACCTGCTCGATGTAGTGGAGGAAGGACGCGTTCGGTCCGATGATGAGCGTGCCGGTACGGGCCAGCCGCTCGCGGTGCGCGTACAGCAGATACGCCACCCGGTGCAGGCCGACCGCCGTCTTTCCGGTGCCGGGGCCGCCCTGTACGCAGACGGAGCCGCTGAGTCCGGATCGGACGATCTCGTCCTGCTCGGGCTGGATCGTGGCGACGATGTCACGCATCGGGCCGACGCGCGGGCGCTCGATCTCGGCCTGGAGCAGCTTGCTGGAGTGGACGGCCTCCGTCGGGTCGGAGAGGTGTTCGTCCTCGTACGCGGTCAGCTCGCCGGCCGTGTAGCCGAAGCGCCGGCGCAGGCCGACATCCAGCGGATTCTTCTTCGACGCCTGGTAGAAGGCCTGCGAGACGGGGGCGCGCCAGTCGATGACCATGGGGTCGCCGTCGGCGTCGTGGACGTGCCGCCGGCCGATGTAGAAGCGCTCGCCCTCGGCGCCTTCGGCCTCGGCGGCGCCGACGACGTGCTCGTAGTCGAGGCGGCCGAAGAAGAGGGGGGTGTGGGAGAGGTCGGCGAGTGCCTTGATGCGGTCCTCGATCTGCGATTCGAGGACGGCGGCGTTGACCCAGTTCGCGGTCACGTCGCGGATGTCGAGGGCCTGGACGTCCTCGCGCATGGCGCGGAGGGCGGCGCGGGAGGCGTTGAGGTGGGCGCGTTCGCGGGCGAGGAGCGGGTCGGTGTCGGGCTCTGTGCCTGCTGTGGCGGTGGCGGTGGCGGCGTTGGTCGGAGCGGGGTCGTGCGCGGACATCCGGAGGCACCACCGTGTCCGCGCACGACCCCGCTCCGAC
>NZ_MDCR01000136.1 GCF_001723055.1 Streptomyces niveus | reverse complement strand
GGTCGTCGGCGGCGGAGCGGATCGGGGTCTCGGGGTCCGCGGTGATCGCGGTCGTACGGGCACTGCCACGCACGGTGGCCAGCAGGTCGAGCACCTCGGTGGTGGTGCCCGAGCGGGTCAGCGCCACGACGCGGTCGTAGCGGCGGCCGGCCGGGAACTCGGAGGCGGCGAAGGCGTCGGTCTCGCCCTGCCCGGCACCCTCCCTGAGCGCCGCGTACGCCTGGGCCATGTAGTACGAGGTGCCACAGCCGACGACGGCCGTGCGCTCACCGGCTTCGGGCAGTTGGCCGGAGCCGCGCAGGCCGTCGGCCAGCTCCGCCGCCCGGCTCCAGCTCGCGGGCTGACTGGCCAGTTCCGTCTGGACAAACGTCACGTCGGCTCTCCACTCTCGATCGCGGCACAGAAGATGTGCTTGTTTCTGCATGCTAGAGCAGAGTTTCGAGCACCTTCAAGCAAACCCTTCCGGTCGTGGAGGTGCTTGAATGATCCGGGGCGTGACATAAGGAGATGCGGTGGACCGGTACGCACGGCACAACACCCTGCTCGAACTGCTCGCCGAGCGGGGCCGGCTGGACGTCGACGACGTGGCCGCCGAGCTGGCGGTGTCGGCGGCGACCGTACGTAGGGACCTGGACCATCTCGCGGAGCAGCAGCTGCTCACCCGCACGCGGGGCGGGGCGGCGGCGCACTCCGTCTCGTACGGGCTGCCGCCGCGCTACAAGTCGGTGGGCCGGTCGGCGGAGAAGCAGCGCATCGGCGGTGCCGCCGCCGCGCTGGTGCGGCGGGGCATGGTGATCGGGCTCAACGGCGGCACGACGACGGCGGAGGTCGCGCGGGCCGTCGCCACGCGCGCGGATCTGGCCGACGCGCCGGGGCGGGGCGGCGAGCCCGCCGTCACCCTGGTGACGAACGCGCTGAACATCGCCCACGAGCTGGCCGTACGCCCGCACATCAAGATCGTGACCACCGGCGGGGTGGCGATGCCGCAGTCGTACGAGCTGGTGGGGCCGCTGGCCCGGCACATCCTGGGTGAGGTCAGCCTGGACATCGCCTTCATCGGCGCCGACGCCGTGGACCCGGAGGCGGGCGCGAGTGCGCACAGCGAGCACGAGGCGAGCATCAACGCGCTGCTCGCCGCACGGGCGCGCAGGCTCGTGGTGGTGGCGGACAGCTCGAAGCTGGGCACACCGGCGTTCGCCCGGATCTGCCCGACGGACGCCATCGACACCCTGATCACGGACACGGGCGCCCCCGACAGGGCGAGCCTGTTCGAGGAGCGCGGCGTGAGCGTGGTCCAGGTCTGACCGCCGGGTCGGGTGGGGGCGGGGTTACCAAACCACCGCGCCACGGCGTTACGGCGTTACGGCGCGCTCTGCGCGGAGGGTGCCGCCTCCGGCGAGCCCGGAGCGGTGCCCGTGCCCTGGTCCGCCGTACCCGCCTCGGCGCCGGAGGCCGAGGCCGTCGCCGGTACCGCCGCCTTGTCGCCGGCGGGCACCGCCTCAGGCCAGCCGCCGGCCGGCGGGACCGCGACGGAGCGCCACCACGGGGCGGCGGGGATGGTGTCGGTCAGCGTCGGCTCGTAGGACTCGCCCGGCCGCGGCAGCGCGAGTCGTACGCCCGCCTCCGCCGCCGCCGTGACCGTGCCCTCGCCGGGCTCGGCCCACGGGTGCGGGGCCAGGTTGAACGTGCCCCAGTGGATCGGCAGCATCACGCCGGACGGGCTGCCCTGCTGGAGGTCGAGGTGGGCGCGCAGGCCCTCGGCCGGGGTCATGTGGATGTCCGGCCAGTATTCGCTGTAGGCGCCGATCTGGATCATCGTGGCGTCGAAGGGTCCGTGCGCGGCCCCGATGTCGCGGAAGCCGGAGAAGTAGCCGGTGTCGCCGCTGTGGTAGACGCGGTGCTCGGGTCCGGCGACGGCCCAGGACGCCCAGAGGGTGTGCTGCTGGTTGCGCAGGCCACGGCCGCAGAAGTGCCGTGCGGGCGTCGCGGTGAACGAGATGCCCGCGACCTCCGCCGTCTCGTTCCAGTCCAGCTCGCGCAGCCGGGAGGCGGGTACTCCCCAGCGCTCCAGATGGGCGCCGACGCCGAGCGGTACGGCGAAGATCGTGTTCGTGGAGGCGAGGCCCTTGATCGTCGGCAGATCGAGGTGGTCGTAGTGGTCGTGCGAGATGACGACGACGTCGACCGGCCCGAGGGCGGCGAGCGAGACGGGCACGGGGTGCAGGCGCTTGGGTCCGGCGAAGGAGAACGGGGAGCAGCGCTCGCCCCAGACCGGGTCGAAGAGCACGCGCCGGCCGTCGATCTCGGCGAGGACGCTGGAGTGCCCCATCCAGGTCAGCCGCAGCCCGGAAGCGGGCGGTACGGCGAGGTCCGCCAGGGTGTCCTGGTGGACGGGGATGGGCGTGGCGGGCGCGCGCCGGGCGCGCGCGTCCTTGCTGAAGTAGACCTTCGACAGCTCCAGTTTGGAGCCGGACGGTCTGATTCTGGCGGTGCCCTCGGGATTCTGGAACACGCCGTCCGCGAAGTTCGGGGAATTCTGAATCCGCTCCAGGCGCTTACCGGCCGAGTCGGCCCCGAAGGCCTCGGACCGCATCGCGCGCAGCCGGGAGCGGAGTGAGGGTGGGGAGCCGGCGCCGTTCACTGCATCTCCTGAAGGTTCGGGTTCATCACATTATGGGCTGTTTCCATGCCCGGGGTGCCACGCCGGTGCGCCGTCCGTGGCACCTCGATGCAACGTGCGGACGATCTCGCGGATTCCCGTACGGCCACGGAGAGGCGATATCCGGCCATGCGACCGCACGGCGACGCGACCACGGCCCACGCGGCCACCACCCGGCGGTCTCCTCGGATGATCTTTGACAGCCGAGCACCCCGCTCCCGATACTGACTCATCATTCAGTTACGTCGCCTGGAGGCACCCTTGTCCCCTCTGATATCGCTGACCTGGCACGACCATGTGACCGGCCGCGCGGGCTATCTCGTCGTCGACCGGCTCGTGCGCGGAGTCTCCAGCGGCGGACTGCGGATGCGCGAGGGCTGCTCGCTGGACGAGGTCACGGGACTGGCGCGTGGCATGACCATGAAGGAGGCCCTGCATTACAACGACGACCCGGCGGCGCGCTACATCCCGCTCGGCGGCGCCAAGGGCGGTATCGACTGCGACCCCCGGGACCCGGCGGCGTACGGCATCCTCGTCCGCTACCTGCGCGCCGTGCGGCCGTACATCGAGACCGTCTGGACCATGGGCGAGGATCTGGGGCTGACCCAGGACGTCGTCGACAAGGCAGCCGCGGAGGCGGGGCTCGTCTCGACCGTCCAGGCGATCCATCCGCTCCTGGACGACGAGGCGGCGGCCCGTAGACGGCTCGCCGACGCGTTCGCCGTCCAGGTGGACGGCATCGGCCTGGACGAACTGGCCGGCGGCTGCGGAGTGGCCGAGTCCGCGCTCACCGCGCTCGACCGGGCGGGGGTGCCGTACGGCGGGACGCGGGTCGCGGTGCAGGGGCTCGGCACCATGGGCGGGGCGACGGCGCGGTTCCTGTCCCGGGCCGGACTCAAGGTGGTGGCCGTGGCGGACGTCAAGGGGACCATCGCCTGCCCGGCCGGCCTGGACGTCGAGGCGCTGCTCGCCGCGCGTGACGCGTTCGGGACGGTGGACCGCGCGGCGCTGCGGCCCGGCGACCGCGAACTGCCGGGCGAGGCCTGGCTGTCGGTGGACGCCGAGATCCTGGTGCCGGCCGCCGTCTCGTACGCGATCGACACCGCCAACCAGGCGCGGATCACGGCCCGTTGGATCGTGGAGGCGGCGAACATGCCTGTTCTGCCCGAGGCGGAGGAGCTGCTGGCCGCGCGCGGGATCACGGTGTTGCCGGACGTCGTCGTCAACTCCGGTACGAACGCCTGGTGGTGGTGGACCCTCTTCGGCGACATCGGCCCCGATGCCGACGAGGCGTTCGCCCACACCCGCCGCTCCATGCGCGCGCTGACGGAGCTGACTCTTCAGCGCGCGGAGGCGGCGGGTACGACCCCGCGGGCCGCCGCGCACGCGATCGCCGCCGACCGACTGCCCCTGATCGCCGAGCGGTTCGGGCACTACCGCTGACCGGCCGGTTTACGCCCGCCCGGTTTCTGTAAACCAGCGCGAGTTAGGGTTCTGAGTGTGGCGAGAGTACGGCTGAGTGTGGAGGAGCGGCGCGAGGACCTGCTGCGCGCCGCCGTCGATCAGATCCAGACGCGGGGGGTGGCCGCCGTGCGTATCGCGGATGTGGCCACCGCCCTCGGGGTGAGCAACGCCCTGGTGCTGTATCACTTCTCCACGAAGGAGGCGCTGCTCGCCGCCGCCTTCCGCCACTCCGCCGGTGAAGACCTGGCGCAGCTACGGGAGTTGCTCGGCAGCCGGGGCAGCGCCCTGCACCGGCTGCACGCCGCGACCCGCTGGTACGCGCCGACCGGCGAGGCCAAGGGCTGGCGGCTGTGGATCGAGGGGTGGGCGGCGGCGCCGCGCGAGCCCGCGCTGCACGAGGTGGCCAGCGATCTCGACCAGCAGTGGAAGGCCGCCCTGGCGGCCGTCATCACCGAGGGCGTCGAGGCGGGCGAGTTCCAATGCGCCGACCCGGTGGCGACGGCCTGGCGGCTGACCGCGCTGCTCGACGGACTCGCGGTGCAGATGACGTCGTACGCGGGGTCGCTCAGCCGCGCCACGTTGCTGGACTGGTCGGACGAGGCGCTGGCGCGTGAACTGGGCGTGGACAGGGCGGCACTCACCCGCGACGGCTGACCGGCGCAGCCGGGTGACGGACACCCACCGCGGCGGCCGGCGGCGGCACGGCCGTACTGTGGCGGGCATCGGGCATCCGGAACGAAGGTGGAGACTGTGGCGCAGCAGCGGACCGAACATCCGGACGTCGAGCGGGCCGTCGAGGCGAGGACCGGGCCGGGGGCCGGGCCGGCGGACGAGCCGCGCCATGACGTGCTGGTCGTCGGCGGCAGCGGCGTGGACACCGTCGTCCGTGTCGACTCGCTCCCCGTCCCGCTCGCCGACTCGGTCGGTGTCGGTCCGATCCGCGAATGGCCGGGGCAGACCGGCGGCAACGTCGCCCTGGGCTGTCACGCGCTCGGGCTGAACGTCAAGTTCCTCGACTTCATCGGTGACGACTGGACGGGCGGTCAGGTCCGCGAGCATCTCGCCAAGGGCGGTGTGGACTTCGAGGGAATGCACTCGCCCTCCGGCACGCGTCGCGCGGTCAATCTGGTCGACAAGACCGGTCGCAGGATGTCCTTCCACGACGCGCGCGATCCCGAGGATCTGCGGATGCCGCGCGAGTTCTACCTGCCGCATCTGGAGCGGGCCCGGCATGTCCATCTGTCGATCACGAACTTCACCCGGTTCCTCTTCGACGACATCATCGAGCAGGGTGTGCCGGTCTCGACCGATCTGCACGACTGGGACGGGATGGACGCCTACCACCGGGAGTTCGCGTATCGCGCGGATCTGGTCTTCCTCAGCGCCGCCGGGGCGCGCGAGCGCATAGGGCCGGTGATGCGGGAGATCCTGCGGGAGGGCAGGGCGCAGGCGGTGGTGGCCACGGCCGGCGCCGGCGGGTCGTATCTGCTGACCCGCGAGGGCAGCCGTACGCCCCGGCCGGTCCCGGCGACCGTCCCGCCCGCACCGGTGGTGGACTCCAACGGCGCGGGCGACGCGTATGTCGCCGGTTTCCTCTACGGCCGCCTCGCCGGGCGGAGTCTGGACGACTGCGCCCACCTCGGCGCGATCGCGGGCGCCTACGCCTGCACGGTGGAGGGCAGTTCCTCCCTGATCACGGGCGAGGCGCTCCGGTCCGCCCGCTGAGCGGCCGGCGGACCCGGAGTGCGCGGCGGTCAGGTCTGCCGCATCGGTTCGTACTGCTCGGCGTCCAGGCCGAACGTCCAGGCCACTCCCTCCTTGGCCGTACGGGTCCCCGGCGGCACCCGCAGCCAGTAGGTGCGGCTCGTGCCGTCGGGCTCGGGGGTGGAGTTGACGACCTCCACCATCACCACGTCCTCGTCGCCGTCGAGCGCTATCCGCCAGAGGATGCCGGTCTCGTCCTTGCCCATCGGCTGGGCGCCGGACTCGGTGAGATAGCGGTCGTAGCCGTAGTGCTCCAGCATCACGCGGCGCAGTTCCGCGTTCTCCTCGGCGCGGATCCGCGCCGGGTCGAGCGAGGTGAGTTCGGCGAGGAAGCCGGCCGGGACGGGCATCCCGCGCCACGCGTACAGGGCGAAGCCGTCCGGGTAGGCGAGCGCCGGGCCGTCGCCGCGGTCCAGACGTCCGGCCTCGTCGCGGTGCAGCTCCACGGGACGTTCGCAGACCACCGTCACGTTCTCGTACGGCCACCACCAGCCGGCGTGCTCCGCCACCTCGGCGAGTCCCGCGAGCCGGTCGCCGCGGCCGTCGAAGGCGGCCAGCCAGGCGGCGTCGTGCTGGCCGAGGACCGCGTCGAGCAGCAGCTGACGCGTCTCGGCGAGGTCGGCCGTCTCCGGGCCGGCCGCGTCGGTGATGCCGGAGCGGATCCGCTCGGCGAGCGCGCGGGTGGTGTCCCACAGCCGGGCGCCGGTCGCGCCCCACCGCTCGGCCCAGCCCGCCGGGCCCAACTCGTCGTGGATACGCCGCCGTTCCTCGGCCCACGGCTTGGTGCGGACCTCCTCACGGACCGATCCGCCCTGATCCGTGAGGGACCGGACGACGGCGAGTCCGGCGAGCGGGGAGTCCGCCCAGATGATCCGCTCCGGCTCGGTCAGCCCGGCCGTACGGTAGGCGCGCCGTATCCCCGCCTCGGCCGCCGGCCGGTCGGCCGCCCCCGTCGCCGCCGCGACGCCCCGCCACTTGTCCATGTGCCGCATGTCTGATGCCCCGTCCCCTGTTGTCGCTGTCCCGATGTACCGCACGCTGCTCACCGCTCACCACCCCGCTCGACCCGAACTGTCGCCCGTCGCCGCTCAGTCGGCGACGACGCGCACCGCGCCCGGCAGGTACTCGCGCTGGCGCACCACGCGGAACCACCCCTTGGGCAGCGGGATCGCCGCGTGCTCCTCGTGCACCACCCGGCCGCCCTCCGGCAGATGGAGCAGCATCGGCCCGAACTCGCCGCCCGTCTCCCGCACGAGCAGACCGGGTCCCGTCACCGCGTGGGCGTGGCCCGTGACCTCGCCCAGCGCGAGGACGAGACGGCCCCGCCCGTCCCTCGGCTCGCTCCGCGCCTCGCTGATCCCGGACGGCACGCTGTCATCCGCGACGGGCACGATCAGCACGTCTCCCTGCCGGTACATGGCTCTCCCCTCGACCGTCGGCGCCGGGTGGCGCCGACCTGTGAACGACGCTAGACGGTGGGTCTGACAACGGGCTCAGCCCCCGAACCGGGCTTGTCAGTGGGGCCTGTTACAACTTCTCTCAGCAGCAAGCCGATCAACGCCGACGCCCGGTGTCTGGAGCACTCGCCATGACCGTTTCGAACAACATGCAGGAGTTGGACGGCCTGCCCGCGTTCGACTTCCCCGACGCCGAAGCCGAACCGAAGGCGACGCTCCCCGCCGCGGGATCGGTGGCCTGGCGGGTCGCCGTCGACGCCTACGACAGCGAGGAGGAGTGGGAGTCGGCGTTCGCCCGCTTCCTCAAGGCGGTCGACACCACCGAGGTCCGCGCGCTGATAGTCGGCGCCTGGAGCGAGGCGTACGACACCGCACCCGACGAGGTGATAGCGGCGATCGTCGCGGCGAGCGACCGACTCCCCTCTCTGCGGGCGCTGTTCGTCGGCGACATCACCTACGAGGAGTGCGAGATCTCCTGGATCAACCAGACGGCGATGGCACCGCTGATCAACGCGCTCCCGCAGTTGCGCTCGTTCGGGGTGCGCGGCGGCCAGGGACTGGACATGACCGGCATCAAGCACGAGGGGCTTCGTTCGCTGACCGTCGAGACCGGCGGTCTGGACGCCGACGTGGTGCGGAACATCGGCGTGGCCGAACTGCCCGCGCTCGAGCATCTGGACATCTGGCTGGGCACGTCCTGGTACGGCGCGAACACGATCGTGGCGGACCTGGACGCGTTCCTCACCGGAGCGCGGCTGCCCGCGCTGAAGTCGCTGGCCCTGCGCAACAGCGAGATCCAGGACGACATCGCGGCCGCGCTGGCGGGAGCGCCGGTCGTGGCGCGGCTGGAGACGCTGGATCTGTCGATGGGCACCCTCGGGGACGAGGGCGCGGAGGCGCTGCTCGGCGGCCAGCCGCTCACGCACCTGAAGAAGCTCGATCTGCACCACCACTTTCTGAGCGAGCCGATGCGGGAGCGGATCCGCGCGACGCTGGAGCCCGCCGGTGTGGTCGTGGACCTGTCGGAGTGCGAGTCCGCGAGGAACGACGAGTCGCGATTCACGGCGGTGGCGGAATGAGCGACGCTGTCGAGACCAACCCCTACGAGCAGCTCTGCGGACTGCCCTTCTTCACCCTCCCCCTCGACGAGGACCCGGTACCGGGGGCGCTGCCCGAACCCGATGCCGTCGCCTGGCGGCTCGACTGCGGGTATGAGGAGGAGTGGACTTTCACCAGGGTGTGGCAGCGCTTCACGCAGGTCGTGGACACCGGGCGCGTGCGCGCGCTGGTCATCGGTCCGTGGTGGACCGGTGACTACTCGGGACTGGGCCCCGCCATGGAGCAGATCATCGCCGACGCGGCACGGTTTCCCGCCCTGCGCGGGCTGTTCCTGGCGGACGTGGACAGCGAGCGGTGCGAGATCTCCTGGCTGAGGATGACCGACGTCACCCCGGCGATCGAGGCGTTCCCCCTGCTTGAGGAGTTCCGCGTGCAGGGCTGCGGCGACACCTACGAGGACGGCGATCTGCGACTGCGGCCGGTGAAGCACGAGCGTCTGCGTCTGCTGTGTCTCGAATCGGGCGGGCTGCCGGGCTCCGTCGTGCGCGCCGTCGGCGCGAGCGAGCTGCCGGCGCTGGAGCGTCTGGAGCTGTGGCTGGGCGTCGAGGAGTACGGCGGCAGCGCCACCGTCGCCGATCTGGCGCCCTTCCTCGACGGCGGCCGATTCCCGCGGCTGCGCCATCTGGGGCTCCAGAACAGCGAGATCCAGGACGAGATCGTCGGCGCGGTGGCCTCCGCGCCGGTCGTGGCCGGGCTCGAAACACTGGCGCTGTCCATGGGCACCCTCGGCGACGAGGGTGCCGAGGCACTCCTCACCGGACAGCCGCTCACCCACCTCAGAGAGCTGGACCTGGACCACCACTTCATGTCACCGGCCTGGACCGCGCGGATCCAGGAGGCTCTGGAGCCGCACGGTGTGCGGGTGAAGCTGGAGCCTGCCGACGACATCGACGAAGACGACGAGTGGCGTTATGTCGCCGTCTCCGAGTAGCGGCGGGCCGCGCCTCGCGGTCGTCGGCAATCCCGCCAACCGCCGGGTCCGGCTGTTCCAGGACGCGGTCGCGGCGGCGGGATTGCCGGCGGCCCGTGAGATGGCCTGGCTCGATGTGCTGGGCGGGCGGGCCGAGTTCCGGCCCGGTGAGGTCGTCCGGGTCGAGTCGCCGGGCGAGGACGCGGCGGTGGAGCGGCTGCTGCGCGGAGGGGACGATCCGACACGGGTCGAGGGCACGGCGCTCTGGTACGAGCGGTTCACCGCCGCCGTACGGGAGTTGGGCCGGGCCGTACGGGACACGGGGGCGCGGCTCCTGGACGACCCGGACGAACTGGCGGTGCTGTTCGACAAGCGGCTCTGCCACGACGTGCTGGACCGGGCCTCCGTACCCGTACCGCCGTCGCCGACCTCGGGGCCCGGCGCCCCGCCCGTGCGCGGCTGGGACGACGTACGCGCGCTGATGGACGCTCCCGGTATGCGCCGGGTCTTCGTCAAGATCGCCCACGGCTCGTCGGCCTCCGGGGTGCTGGCCGTCGAGACCGGCGGCGCGGGCCGGGTGCGGGCGACGACCTCGGTCGAACGCGACGCGGCCGGGCGGCTGTTCAACTCGCTGCGGGTCCGGCGTCTGACCACCGAGCGGGAGGTGGCGGCGGTCGTCGACGCGCTGGCCCCGGACGGGCTGCATGTCGAGCGGTGGCTGCCGAAGGCCACCCAGCAGGGCCGGGCGGCCGACCTGCGGGTGGTGGTCGTCGCGGGCCGGGCGACGCACGCCGTCGTACGGACCAGTTCGTCGCCCATGACCAATCTGCATCTCGGCGGGGCGCGCGGCGATCTGGACGCGGTACGGGCGGCGACCGAGGCGGCCGGCGGCGGGGCGAGCTGGGCCGCCGCCCTGGAGATCTGCGAGCGGGCCGCCGCCTGCTTCCCCGGCACACACTGCGTGGGCGTGGACCTGCTGCCGGCGACCGGCTGGCGGCGCTTCGCGGTCGGCGAGGTCAACGCCTTCGGCGATCTGCTGCCGGGCCTCACCGGACTGCCGGGCAGCGGCGTGGAGGGCCTTGACACGTACGGCGCGCAGCTCGCGGCGCTGCTCGCGGGCGGGCCGCCGAGGTCCGTGACGGGACGGGAGCACCATGCGCGGGCCTGAGCTGAGGGGCGCGGAGACCGCCGGCCCGGCGGGCGACGGCACATGGATGCCCGACATGAGTCAGGTCGTCGGGCGTGACGATCTGCTGCTGGTCACTCTCGACACGCTGCGTTTCGACGTCGCCGCCGAGCTGGCCGGGGCGGGCCGGCTGCCGAATCTCGCCGCCCATCTGCCCGGCGGGCGCTGGGAGGAGCGGCACGCCCCCGGCAGCTTCACCTACGCCTCGCACCAGGCGATGTTCGCCGGGTTCCTGCCGACACCCGCCGCGCCGGGGCCGCATCCGAGGCTGTTCGCGGCGCGGTTCGAGGGCAGCGAGTCCACGGCGGACAGGACGTACGTCTTCGACGCGCCCGACCTCGTGTCGGGCCTCGCGGACGCCGGGTACCGTACGGTGTGCATCGGGGGTGTCGGCTTCTTCAACAAGCGGGGCGCGCTCGGTTCCGTACTGCCGGGGATGTTCCAGGAGAGCCACTGGGAGCCGGAGTTCGGCGTCGCTTCGCCGACGTCGTTCGAGGCGCAGGTGGCCCGCGCGGAGCGGGTCGTCGCCGAACTGCCCGCCGGTCAAAGGCTGTTCCTGTTCGTCAACGTGCCGTCGCTGCACCACCCGAACTGGTTCCATCTGCCCGGCGCCACCCGGGAGGCCGGTGACTCGCGCGCGACGCACGCCGCCGCGCTGGAGTACGTCGACCGGCACATCGGCCGGTTGTTCGCCGCCGCGAGCAGCCGGCGCCGCTGCTTCACGATCGTCTGTTCCGACCACGGCACGGCCTACGGCGACGACGGCTGGACGGGGCACCGCCTCGGCCACGAGTCCGTCTGGACGGTGCCGTACGCGCACTTCTTCCTGGAGCCAGGGGCACATTGATGACCAACGCACCACGCCCGTACGAGAGTTACGTCTACGCCTACCCGCACAAGACCGCGTACCGCCCGCTGGCGGACCGCCCGGCCCTGCGTGAGTTGTGGGCGGATGAACGCAAGGACGCGCTCTCGCTCTATCTGCACATACCGTTCTGCGAGGTCCGCTGCGGCTTCTGCAACCTGTTCACACGCATCGGCGCGCCCGACGAGCTGACGACGCGCTATCTGGACGCGCTCGACCGGCAGGCGACCGCCGTGGCGGACGCGCTGCACGCGGGGGCCGCGACCGGCGTGCGGTTCGCGGCGGCGGCCTTCGGCGGCGGCACGCCCACCTTCCTCGACGCCGGCGAGCTGGAGCGGCTGTGCGACATCGCCGAGAAGCGGATGGGCGCCGACCTGCGGGCCGTCCCCCTCTCCGTGGAGACGTCGCCGTCGACCGCCACGGCCGACCGGCTGTCGGTGCTGGCCGAGCGGGGGGCCACGCGGGTGAGCATCGGCGTACAGAGCTTCGTCGAGGAGGAGGCGAAGGCGGCGGTGCGCCCGCAGCGCCGCTCGGACGTGGAGGCCGCGCTGGGCCGGATCCGGGACGCGCGGATCCCGGTCCTCAACATCGACCTCATCTACGGCATCGACGGCCAGACCCCGGAGTCCTGGCGGCTCTCGCTCGACGCGGCGCTCGCCTGGCGGCCCGAGGAGCTGTATCTCTACCCGCTGTACGCCCGGCCGCTGACACCGCTCGGGCGGCGCGCGCATCCCAGTGAGGCCGGCTGGGACGCGCAGCGGCTCGATCTGTACCGGCGGGGCCGGGACCATCTCCTCGCGCGGGGCTACGAGCAGGTGTCGATGCGGATGTTCCGCCGCTCCGGCGCGCCTCGCGAGGGGGCGGACGACTACGCCTGCCAGACCGACGGCATGATCGGCCTCGGCTGCGGGGCGCGCTCGTACACCTCGGACCTGCACTACTCCTTCGACTACGCGGTCGGGATGCGCGAGATCCGGTCCATCATCGACGCGTACACGACCACCGAGGACTTCTCCCGCGCCGAGGTGGGCCGCGCGGTCGACGCGGACGAGACGCGCCGCCGCCATCTCCTCCAGTCGCTGCTCCAGGCCGAGGGCATGGCGGTGGAGGGCTACCGCGAGCGGTTCGGCAGCCGCCCCGCCGACGACTTCCCGGGCGAGCTGGACCGCTTCGCCGGTCTCGGCTGGCTCGACACGGACGCCGGGCCGGACCTGCTGCGGCTCTCGCCGACAGGTCTGGCGTACTCGGACGCGCTGGGCCCGGCCCTGTTCTCCCCAGCCGTCCGGGCCGCGATGGCCGCGTACGAAGCGAAGTGAGACGCGCATGGACCTGACGATCCTCTACCGTGGCCCACTCGCCTCCTGCGACTACGACTGTCCCTACTGCCCGTTCGCCAAGCGCCGTGACAGCACGGACCAGTTGCGCGCGGACCGCGCGGCTCTGACGCGCTTCACGGACTGGGCCGCCGAGCAGACGGACGACCGGCTGTCGGTCCTCTTCACCCCGTGGGGCGAGGGCCTGACCCGCTCCTGGTACCGGCGGGCGCTCACCGACCTCTCCCATCTCCCCCATGTCGCGCGGGTCGCGATCCAGACCAATCTGAGCTGCCGCACGGACTGGCTGAAAGCCGCCGACCCGGCGAAGCTGGCCCTGTGGTGCACGTACCACCCGGGCCAGACGCCGTACGACCGTTTCCTCACCAGGTGCCGGGAGCTGGGCACGGCGGGCATCCGGTTCAGCGTCGGGATCGTCGGCTTCCCCGACCATCTCGCCGAGGCCCGCCGACTGCGCGACGACCTCCCCGAGCAGGTCTATCTGTGGGTCAACGCGGCGGAGGGCCGCACCTATACGGACCCGGAGGCCGCCGAGTGGACGTCGGTCGACCCCTTGTTCCCGTACAGCCGTCACCCGCACCGCTCGGCGGGTCTGCCGTGCCGCACGGGCGAGTCGGTGATCTCGGTCGACGGCGAAGGCACGGTCCGCCGCTGCCACTTCGTCCCGGCGGAGCTGGGCAATCTGTACGACGGTTCGTACCGTACGGCCCTGAAGCCCCGCGCCTGCCCCCTGGCGGTCTGCGACTGCCACATCGGGTACGTCCACCTGGAGACGCTGCCGCTGTACGACGTCTTCGCGGGCGGCGTGCTGGAGCGCATACCGGCGGCCCCGGTCCGCTGACGCGCCGTCAGCGCCGTACCAGCGGCAGCAGGTCCGGGCGTTTGGCGACGGTGTGGTCGCCGGAGGATTCGCCGCGCAGCCGGCGGCCGATCCAGGGGACGAGGTATTCGCGTGCCCACTGCACGTCGTCGCGGCGTACTTCCAGCGCGCCGCGTGGTGGCTGTGGCGGCCAGGGCTGGTCGGGGTCGGCGGGGACGGTCAGGCCGAGGACCTGGGCGGCGCGCAGTGCGACCCGGGTGTGACCCTCCGGGGACAGGTGCAGCCGGTCGCCGTCCCAGGCGCGCCTGTCCTGGACCGACTTGAGCGACCACAGGTCCAGCACCGGGCAGTCGTAGCGGTCGGCGATGGAGCGGACATGCGCGGTGAACGTGGCGATCTTGCCGCGCAGATGGCGCAGCACCGGCACGCCCCGGGTGTCGAACCCGGTGGGGACCATGACGGTGCCGACCGCGCCCGTCAGGTCGGCCAGCGCGCGTTCGAAGCGTTCGGCGACGTCGTCGGGGTCGCTGCCGGGGCGGATGATGTCGTTGCCGCCGGCGCAGAACGTCACCAGATCGGGGGCGAGTTCCTTGGCGCGCGGAATCTGCTCGGCCACGATCTGGTCGAGCAGCCTTCCCCGTACGGCGAGATTGGCATAGCGGAAGGAATCGGGGGCGGGTTCGGCGAGCAGTACGGCGAGCCGGTCCGCCCAGCCGACGTAGATTCCGCCCGGTCCCAGGTCGCCGACGCCTTCGGTGAAGCTGTCACCGATGGCGGCGTACGACCCGAAGGTACTTCTGGTCGTTGATCTCGAATCGTCAGCCACAGCTGAACATCATTCACCCGGTCATGTGACCTACGCGACCGTAAGGAGGTGTTGACGCCGGTGAGAAACACCACCGGTCAAAATTCGTTCAAGCCGGAATACGGGAAAGGCCGTTGGCCGGCTCGTGGTGCCGGCCGACGGCCTTTCGTTCTCCGCCGGATCGGGGTGAAGGGTCAGAGAGAAACGCCGTGCTCGCGCAGGTACGCCAGCGGGTCGACATCCGAGCCGTAGCTCGGGCCGGTGCGGATCTCGAAGTGCAGGTGCGGCCCGGTGGAATTGCCGGTCGAACCGGAGAGACCGATCTGGTCGCCGCCACCGACGCTCTGGCCCGCCGAGACGGAGAGCGAGGAGAGGTGGGCGTACTGCGAGTACTGGCCGTCGTCGTGCTTGATGACGACCTCGTTGCCGTACGACCCGGCCCAGCCGGCCGAGACGACGGTGCCCGGGCCGACCGCCTTGACGGTGGTGCCAGAGGAGGCCGCGAAGTCCACGCCGGTGTGGTAGCCGCTGGCCCAGCTGCCGCCGGCCGCGCGGTAGGCGGTGGTGGTGGCCGCGCCGTCGACGGGGGCGGTGTAGCCGGAGGCGTTGCTCTGCGCCGCGGACTGGTTCGCCGTGGTGTCGGCCTTCGGGGCGGGCTTCGCGGGGGCGGGCGCGGCCTTCTTCGGCTCGGCCTTCTTGGGCGCTGCCGCCTTCGGCGCCGCCTTCTTCGGGGCGGCCTCGGCCTTCGCGCCGATGGTGAGCTTGAGGCCCGGGTGGATCAGCGACGGGTTGTCACCGACGGCCTCGCGGTTGTCGGCGTACAGCTTCTGCCAGCCGCCGCTGACCTTCTGCGTCTCGGCGATCTTGGCGAGATAGTCGCCCGCGGTGACCGAGTACGTCGTCACGGTCTTGGCGGTCGCGGCCTGCTTGGCCGTCTGCGGCGCGGCAGCGGCCTGCGCGGTGTGCGCCACCGACGGGGCGGCGGCCTGCTCGGCGGCGTGGGCGCCCGTGGCACCGATGAGCGGAATGGCGAGTGCGGCGCCACCCGTTCCGGCGGCGACGATTCCGCGCGTGATCGGGTTGGTCCTCTGACGACGGTGCTTACCCTTTGCGGGCATGGCGAATTCCTTCTCCGGCGCCTACGAGGTGAGCTGTCGGGTTCGGGCTGGAGATGCCCGGCCGCGCCGTGACGCGACTTCACCCCAAGCCGTCCGGATGTCCGGGCCGGCGTACTACCTGGGTCCCCCGCTCCTGCCACACATGGATGAGTGCTGGGTGGATGCGGATTCCGAACGGCGGCAGGATTCGGCGATCCGCTCGGATTGCGGTGACGGTAAGCCGCGTGGGCCGACCCGGACAAGCCGTCGTATTCCTTCGGCATTACGCCGACGAATATCGGCCGCCGCACGCGGTCACCCTGCGTGGATTACGGATCTTCGAATTCCGGGCGCCGTCCCAATTCCCTTCCCCGGCGCGGCCACACACCGTCACGGATATGATCTGGCTCACCAGCCGGGGACGATCTGCACCCATCTCCCCTGCGACCAGGGCACGTTATACGTAATCACGCAATACGGACAGAAGCCCTTTTCGTGAGCCTCTTTCAGCGGCCACCCATGTCGTAAAGTCGGAGCGCGACAGCGTCGGCGACGAGCGCCGGCCGCAGACGCGGAGGAGCTCACGTGACGCACGAGGTGCCGCAGCAGGTCCCGCCGGCCGAGCCCGAACTGGCAGGTGTCCGCAACTTCCGCGACGTCGGTGGCCTGCCCACCGCCGACGGGCGGCGCGTACGGTACGGACGGCTCTACCGCAGCGGCCACCTCGCACACGCCACCGCCGAGGACTCGGCGTTCCTGACGTCGCTGGGGCTGCACACGGTCTTCGACTTCCGCAACGCGGCCGACCAGAAGCTCGACGGTCTGGACGTCGAGCTGCCCGGCGTGCGGAACGTGAACATTCCGCTCACCGACCCGGCCGACGGGAGCGAGTTCTGGAAGATGGTCCGCGACGGCGACCTCGACCAGCTGCGGTCGATCCTCGGCGACGGCAAGGGCGTGGCCCGGATGTCCGCTTCGTACCGTTCGATCATTCTGGACCGCACCGCCGAGCACCGGCAGGTGCTGCACGCCCTGGCCGAGGAGAGCCTGCCCGCCCTGATGCACTGCGCGGCGGGCAAGGACAGGGCCGGTCTCTCCATCGCCGTGTCGCTGCTCGCCGTGGGCGTGGAGCGGGAGGCCATCGAGGCCGACTATCTGAAGTCGAACGATCCGCACCGCCGGTACCTGATTCGCCGCAGCGACCCGACGCCCGGCGGGACTTCGCCGGAGGTGCTGGAGCTGCTGGCCCCGCTCTTCGACGCGCGCGCGGTGTATCTGGAGACGGCGTTCACGACGATGGAGGAGACGTGGGGCAGCGTCGAGCGCTATCTCACGGACGGCCTGGGGCTGACGGACGAGACGCGGGAGCGGCTGCGCGGGCGTCTCGTCGACCAGACCTAGGAGCTACTTGGCGCCCGCCTCGAAGAGCAGCCAGAGGAATCCGGCGACGGCGTGCCCTGCCACGAGGTAGATGAAGAGCCGGATGGCGAGGCCGCGCGGGAAGTTGCTCTCCTCGTCCATGACGGACTTGGCGGGCGCCGCCTCGGGCGACGGGTGCTGGACCTGCTCCGGTGAGTTCTCAGGCACGGCGATGACCTCTCTGGTCTGCGGGTCTGCGGGTCTGCGGGTCTGCGGGTCTGCGGGTCTGCGGGTCTGCGGGTCTGCGGGTCGAAGGTGACGGCGGTGACGGAGGTGACGGCGGGTCAGCGGCGGTGCGCGCCGCCCGGCAGGCACAGCTCGGCGACCGGGCTGGTCAGCAGGGTGTGCACGAACAACAGCTCGGCGCCGCCGGGCCCGGCCGCCGCGAGGCGGTGCGGTGTCATGGAGTCGAAGTGGGCGCTGTCCCCCGGATCGAGCACATGGACGGCGACCCCGAGGCCCAGCCGCAGCCGCCCCTCAAGGACATGGATCCACTCCTCGCCCGGGTGTACGCGTACGAGGTCGCCCTGCGCCCCGTACGGCACCGTCACCCGCAGCGGCTGCATCGCGCGGCCGGACGAGCTGCCGGCCTGGCGGTAGATCCAGCCGTCGGCCTCCACGGGTTCCGCCCGCGCCGCGCGGATGACGGGATCGCGCTCGGGCGGCTCCTCACCGAGCAGCTCGGAGACCGTCGTACCGTAGACACGGGCCAGACCGAGCAGCATCGGCAGCGAAGGCTGGCGGCGCCCGGTCTCCAGTCGGGAGAGATGGGCCGGGGAGAGCCCGGCCCGTGCGGCGGCGGCCTCCAGGGTGAGGGCCCGGCCGCGCCGCAGCTCACGCAGCCGGGGCGCGACGTCCGGCAGTTCCTCCGTCGTGGCGGCGGCCTCGGGGGTCGGTTGCTCGGGTGCGGTCGCGGGGTGGTTCATGCCTCCATTGCGCCAGGAATTTTCCTCTGAGGCAAATTTCTTGCCTCAGAGGTAAACCGGCGTCCGCTCACCGGTCGGTCATGGTCAGCGGTTGGTGATGGCCTGCTTCACCAGCGTCCTGCCGAAGTCCCACATCAGCCCGCCACCCCCGTGCGCGTCGTCCATCACGGCCGTGAAGGCCGTCACGAAGCGGTCGACCTCCGGCTCCCCGATGGTCAGCGGCGGAATCAGTTTGATCACTTCCAGATGGTCCCCGGAGACCTGGGTGAGGATGCGGTGCCTCTGGAGCAGCGGCACCACGACCATCTGCGCGAAGAGCCCCTTGCGGGCCTTCTGGAGCATCGCCCAGCGGCTCCGCAGCCCGATCGAGGTGGGCCGCCCGAATTCGATACCGATCATCAGCCCCCGGCCGCGCACCTCGCTCAGCAGCTCGTACCGGTCGACCAGCGCGGCGAGCCGCGACCGCAGCAGGTCGCCGGTGGCGCGGGCGTTCGCGACGATCTGCTCGTCCTCGATCACCGAGAGGACGGCCAGGCCCGCCGCCATCGCCTGCGCGTTGGAGCCGAAGCTGGCCGAGTGGACCAGCACCCGGTCCATCGAGGAGTAGACCTTCTTGAAGATCCAGTCCTTGCCGAGGGTCGCACCGACCGGCACATAGCCGCCGGAGAGCGCCTTCGCCACACACACCAGGTCCGGCTCGACGCCTTCCTCGTGCTGGTACGCGTAGAAGTCGCCGGTCCTGCCGAGCCCGGTCTGCACCTCGTCGGCGATCAGCAACGCCTTGTGCCGGCGCAGCAGTTCCTGCGCGGCCCGCAGGAAGCCGGGCGGCGTCGCGTACACGCCCTTGCCCTGGATCGGTTCGACGACGAACCCGGCGACGTCGCCGCGTCTCAACTCGCGCTCCAGCGCGTCGAGATCACCCATGTCGATCGCGGTGTCGGGGAGCAGCGGCGCGAAGCCGTCGCGGAAGCCGTCCTCGCCGTTGACCGAGAGCGAGCCGGTGGTCAGTCCGTGGAAGGCGTGGGAGCAGTAGAGGATCCTGGGCTTCCCGGTGGCGTACCGGGCGAACTTCAGGGCGGTCTCGACCGCTTCCGTACCGCTGTTGCCGAAGAAGACCCGGTCCAGGTGCGGGCTGTGGGTGAGCAGCTTCTCGGCGAGCAGGCCGGGCAGCGGCTGGCAGTCGAAGCGGGTGAGGTCGGCGAGCGAGGCGTCGAGGACGTCGTGGAGGGCCTTGCGTACGACGGGGTGGTGCCGGCCGAGTCCCATGACGCCGAACCCGGCGAGCATGTCGAGGTAGTCGTTGCCCTCGGCGTCCCAGAAGTAGGCGCCCTCGGCGCGTTCGTAGACCTTGTCGAACCCGATGGTCCGCAGCATGCGCGGGAGTTGGTGGTTCAGGTACGCGGTGTGCAACTCGTAGCGCTCGCCGCCCCGTTCGGCCAGCAGTGTCGCCAGGTCGAAGCCCTTGTCGCGGATCGGGGGTGGCGTCCCTGGCGTCGTGCGCTCCGTCATGGCGTGTTCTCCTCGTACTTCTCCTCGTACTTCTCCTTGCACTTCTCCTCGCGCGCCGCCAGTGCCGCGCTGATCCGTCCCGCGATCTCGACCGGGGTGAGCCCGATGTCGGCGAGTACCTCGCCGCGCTTGGCGTGGGCGAGGAACTGTTCGGGGATGCCGAAGGTACGCAGCGGTACGTCCACCCCGGCGTCGCGCAGCGCCTGCCCCACGGCCCAACCGACGCCGCCGCTGCGGCTGTTGTCCTCCACGACGGCCACGATCCGGTGCCGCTCGGCGAGCGGCGCAAGCGCCTCGTCGACGGGCTTGACCCACCGGGGGTCGACCACGGTGCAGCCGATGCCGCGCGCTGCCAGCAGTTCCGCCGTACCGAGGCAGACCCCGGCGAGTGCGCCGACGGACACGAGCAGCACGTCCGGGGCTCCGTCCTCCGGCCGGTGCAGGATGTCGAGGCCGCCCGTACGCCCGACGGCGGGAATCGTCTCGCCCACCGACTCCTTGGGGAAGCGCAGCACGGTCGGCGCGTCGGTCACCTCCACGGACTCCCGTAGCAACGCCCTGAGTTGGGTCGCGTCGCGCGGCGCGGCGATCCGCAGGCCCGGTACGCACTGGAGCACCGACATGTCCCACATGCCGTTGTGGGAGGGTCCGTCGACGCCGGTGACACCGGCCCGGTCGAGTACGAAGGTGACCCCGCACCTGTGCAGCGCTACGTCCATGAGCAGTTGGTCGAATGCGCGGTTGAGGAAGGTGGCGTAGACGGCGACGACGGGGTGCAGTCCGCCGGTGGCGAGCCCGGCGGCGGAGACCGTGGCGTGCTGTTCGGCGATGCCGACGTCCCAGACGCGGTCGGGGAAGCGGGCGGCGAAACCGGTCAGCCCCACGGGGTGCAGCATCGCCGCGGTGACGGCGACGACATCGGGCCGCTCCTCGCCGATGGCGAGGATCTCGTCGCCGAAGACCGACGTCCAGGACGGCTTGCCGGCGGGCGCCAGCGGCTCGCAGGTCAGCGGGTCCATCACGCCGACGGTGTGGAAGTGGTCGGCCTCGTCGTCCAGCGCGGGCTGGTAGCCGCGGCCCTTCTCGGTGATGCAGTGCACCAGTACGGGGCCGGTGAAGCGGCTCGCGCGGCGCAGCGCCGTCTCGACGGCCGCGATGTCGTGGCCGTCGACGGGGCCGACGTACTTGAGCCCGAGGTCCTCGAACATGCCCTGCGGGGCGACGAAGTCCTTGAAGCCCTTCTTCGCGCCGTGCAGCGACCCGTACAGCGGCCGGCCGACGACGGGCGTCTGCTGGAGGACTTCCTTGCCCCACGCCAGGACCTGCTCGTAGCCGTCGGAGGTACGCAGGGTGGCGAGGTGTCCGGCGAGGCCGCCGATGGTCGGGGCGTAGGAGCGTTCGTTGTCGTTCACGACGATGATCAGCGGGCGGTCCTTCGCCGCGGCGATGTTGTTCAGCGCCTCCCACGCCATGCCGCCGGTGAGCGCCCCGTCCCCGACGACGGCCACGACATGGTCCTCACCGCCGAGCACCTGGCGCGCCTTGGCGAGCCCGTCGGCCCAGCCGAGCACGGTGGAGGCGTGGGAGTTCTCGATGACGTCGTGGTCGGACTCCTCGCGCGAGGGGTAGCCGGACAGGCCGCCCTTGATCCGCAGCTTGGAGAAGTCCTGGCGGCCGGTGAGCAGTTTGTGCACGTAACTCTGGTGTCCGGTGTCCCACAGGATGCGGTCGGCCGGTGAGTCGAAGACCCGGTGCAGGGCGATGGTCAGCTCCACCACACCGAGGTTGGGCCCCAGATGCCCGCCTGTTCTGGCCACCGCGGGGATCAGGAACTCCCGGATCTCCGCGGCGAGTTCGTCGAGTTCGGCGCCGGCCAGCGCTTTCAGATCGCGCGGCCCCCGGATGTTCTCCAGTTTCGACATGCTCTCGGCCCCCTCTGGATCCTCGGCGGATCCGTCAGTTCTGGTGACTGCCGGTCAGGGCGCCGGAGGGACGGCGGCGGCGGGCGCCGCCGTCCCTCCGGTTGCCGTGACGTCACGGGTCGCCGGGGTCACTTGCTCCCGGAGACCGTCTCACGCACCGCTCGCAGCGACTCCTTGAGGGAGCCCATGGTGGCGAGCACGGCCGTCGGCTCGTAGCCGCAGTGCGCCATGCAGTTGGCGCAGCGCGGGTCCTTCCCCCGGCCGTACTTGTCCCAGTCGGTCTCCTCGATCAGTTCCCTGTACGTCGGGACGTATCCGTCGCTCATCAGATAGCAAGGTCGCTGCCAGCCGAAGAGCGAGTAGTTGGGAATCGCCCAGGCCGTGCACGGGAAATCGGCCTTGCCCTCCAGGAAGTCCAGGAAGAGCGGGGAGTGGTTGAGCCGCCAGCGGCTCCTGTTGCCGCCGGAGAACGCCTTCTTGAACAGCTCCCGTGTCTGCTCGACGCCCAGGAAGTGCTCCTGGTCGGGTGCCTTCTCGTAGGCGTAGGCGGGCGAGATCATCATCTCGTCGACCTTCAGGTCGTCGTTGAGGTAGTTGAGCACCTCGATGATGGTCTGGGGTGTGTCGGTGTTGAAGAAGGTGGAGTTGGTGGTGACCCGGAAGCCGCGCTTCTTGGCTTCCTTCATCGCCTCCACGGCCTCGTCGAAGACCCCTTCCTTGGCGACGGACTCGTCGTGCCGCTCGCGCAGACCGTCGATGTGGACGGCGAACGCGAAGTACGGCGACGGCGTGAACTTGTCCATCTTCTTGCGCATCAGCATCGCGTTGGTGCAGAGGAAGACGTACTTCTTCTTCGCGACGAGCTGCCGGACGATCTCGTCGATCTGGGGGTGCATCAGCGGCTCGCCGCCGGCGATGGAGACCATCGGCGCCCCGGATTCGAGCACCGCCCCCACCGCTTGAGCCACGGGCATACGCTGCTTCAGGACCCCGGCCGGGTGCTGGATCTTGCCGCAGCCCTCACAGGCGAGATTGCAGGCGAAGAGAGGTTCAAGCTCAACGATGAGTGGGAACTTCTCGCGCTTGCGGAGCTTCTGTTCAACGAGGTACGTCCCGACCCTGATGGTCTGACGGAGCGGCATGGCCATCTAGCTCACCTCCTGGGGAGCAGCAAAGAACGGTGCCATTCAAGAAAAGCCGGAATGACGGCACGAAGGACACGGAAAGCTGATATTCCACCCCGTACCGTTCCAATTCGGACTAGCTCGTGCTCTGGAGCGTCCACGACCACCCGTACGGCCGCAACCGGGCGGGACCCGGCGCTCAGAGCACTGAGGAGCGTGGCCGCGGACTCCATGTCCACGGCGACGGCTCCGGTGGCGCGCAGCCCGTCCCTCTCGGGACCGCGCACCACATGGTCGGATCCGGTCAGCGGGCCGGTGTGGACCGTACGTCCGGGCAGTGCCCGGGACAGCGCCTCCACGAGCAGCCCTGTTCCCACGCAGGGCGTCGAGCCGTGGGGGCCCCGGGTCTCTTCGGCGACGATCAAGTCCCCCGGCTCCATGCCGGGGACCAGGCCGGCACAGAATCCGGACGCCATGACGACCGCGTCCCTGTTCCGGTCGGTTCCGAGCGCGCGCGCCGTCGCGCGCTCGGCGTTCTTGGGGCCCATGCCCGTGCGGAGCACGGTGACGGGGCCCGCGTCACCCGACCGGCCGCCCCGGCCCGTCAGACCGCTCTGCAGGCCGCTGCGCAGGGCCACCTGCTCGATGCCCAGCGCGCAGGCGATCAGCAGCGGTGTGGCGGCCGGGTCGCCGGACAGGTCGGGCGGACCGACTCTGTCGGAGGGAGGAGAGTCCATCAGGCCCCCTTGCGGCTGTCCGCCCGGCTGTCCGGTCGTCGTTCGTCGACGCTCGAAGCGCGGCCGTCCCCCAGCCGCTCGGCGCGGGCGGACGCGCGGCCCGGCAGGGGTTCCCCGTTGACGTACCGGCCGAGGGCCGTGAGCGGGAACACCTGCCGGTAGAGGTGGTAGTTGATGGAGAAGTCCCACGGGAACCCGGTGCCGGTGAAGTACGGCTCGTCCCAGGAGCCGTCCTCCCGCTGGGCCGCCGCGAGCCAGGCCACGCCCCGCTCGACGGCCGGTGTCTCGCGACGTCCGGCGGCGAGCAGCGCGAGGAGCGCCCACGCGGTCTGCGAGGCGGTCGAGGCGCCGTGCCCGATCCACTTCTCCTCGCGGTACGAGCGCAGGTCCTCGCCCCAGCCGCCGTCGTCGTTCTGCACCGACTCGACCCAGCCGACCGCACGGCGGATCGCGGGGTGGGTGACGGGGATCCCGGCGGCGACGAGCGCCGGCACGACCGACCCTGTCCCGTAGACGTAGTTGACGCCCCAGCGCCCGAACCAGGCGCCGTCCGCCTCCTGTTCGGCGAGCAGCCACTCGATTCCGCGCCGGGTGTCGGGGTGCCCGCCCAGGCCCTCGTACGCCAGCATCTCCACGACGTGCGCGGTGACGTCGGCCGACGGCGGGTCGATGACCTCGCCGAAGTCGCAGAACGGCAGCCGGTTGGGGAACGGGCTGACGTTGTCCGCGTCGAACGCGCCCCAGGCGCCGTTCTTCGACTGCATGCCGAGCGTCCAGCGCGCACCGCGCCGTACGGCCGCGTCCATCCGCGCGGTGTCCGGGTGGGCGACCCGGCGCAGGGCGAGGATGACCTCGGCGGTGTCGTCGATGTCCGGGTAGTTGTCGTTGTGGAACTCGAACGCCCAGCCGCCGGGGGCGAGTCCGGGCCTGCGGACGGCCCAGTCGCCGGAGCGCACGATCTGCTCGTCCAGCATCCACTCGGCCGCCTTGACGAGCGCCGGGTGGTCCGGACTCACACCGGCGTCGGCCAGCGCGATCGTGGCGAGACAGGTGTCCCACACCGGGGACTGACAGGCCTCGATCATGCGCGAGCCGTCCTCGCGCCAGACGGCGAATCGGTCGAGCGATTCGAGTCCGGCGCGCATGACCGGGTGCTTCAGGTCGTAGCCGAGCAGATGCAGGGCGATGACCGAGTAGACGGCCGGCGGCTGGATGCCGCCCCAACAGCCGTCGTTCTCCTGGCGTTCGACGATCCAGCGGGCCGCCGCGTTCATCGCCGTACGGCGCACGGCACGCGGTGCGACCTTGTGGTACAGGTGCAGCGCCTTGTCGATGCGCTGGAAGATCCCGTCCCAACTCGCCGCCGCCGCGAGGGGCTTGGTAGGGTTCGGGTGGCTGACATCCGTGTGCAGCTCGTCGAGCGCGAAAGGCGCGGGGCGGACCGGACGCAGTGCCGAGACGATCGTCAGAGGCACGATGGTCTGCCGCGCCCAGCAGCCGAACGAATAGATGTTCAGCGGGAACCACTTGGGCAGGAAGATCAGTTCGGGCGGCACCTCGGGCAGGTCGTCCCACTTCCACCAGCCGAAGAGCGCGAGCCAGATCCGGGTGAAGACCCGGCTCTCGGCGACGCCTCCCTGCTCCCTGATCCAGGCGGCGGCACGCGCCATGTGCGGGTCGTCGGGTCTGTCCCCGGCGAGACGCAGCGCGACGTATCCCTCGATGGTGGTGGAGAGTTCGCCGGGACCGCCGTAGAAGGTGGCCCAGGTCCCGTCGGCGCGTTGCTCGCCCCGGATGAACCGGCCGGCCGCCTCGGTGGTCCGCGCGTCCTGCACACCGAGGAACTGACGCAGAAGCAGATCCTCCGCGTCCATGGTCACATTGGTCTCAAGATCGCCCTTCCACCAGCCCTGGGCGTCCTGCTGGCCGAGCAGATGCTCGACGGATCGTGCGGTGGCACGCCGTGCGACCTCTCCGATGTCGCCCGCGACGGAAGTCGCGACGGGAGTGGTGTCGGACGGTTCGCTCGCCGCGGCAGCACGGGGTCCCACGGCCCCGGTGCTTCCGTCGGTCGTCGCTGTCATGGCTTCCCCTTACGTGCAGTTGGTCCTCTGCTGTGCTGGGGTCTCCGTCGTCCGCCGGGTCGTGAAGGCCCGGGCGAACGGCGACTACGGAGGCTGACGGTGTGTCAGCCTCCGGTGAGCGTGGATATGCGAATGGCGATGGTGATCATCTCTTTCGAATGGCGGTCGTGATCATCTCTTCCGTACGACGACGAAGTCCGCGAGAGCGGTGAGCTGCGCGCGGACCCGTTCGGGCATGTCCACGCCGCTCAGGGCCTCGATGGCGACGGTGTGCTGCCTGCGGGCCTCCTGGGAGGTCCACTCCCGGCCGCCCGCCTCCTCGATGAGCGCGGCCCTGGTCGCGAATTCCTCCTCCGAGAAGCTGGCGAAGTCGTGGCTCTTGGCGTCGGCGGCCAGCAGCTCGGCGAGCTGGCGCGACGCGGGACCTCCGGCGGCGAGCGCCGCGACGACCGGCAGGGACTTCTTGCGCTGACGCAGATCGCTCCACGTCTGCTTGCCGGTGGCCTCGGGGTCGCCCCAGATCCCGAGCAGGTCGTCGACGGCCTGGAAGGCGAGGCCGAGGTGGTGGCCGAACGACTCCAGGATGTCGGCCGTCCGGTCGTCGGCCCCGCCGAGGACGGCGCCGATGGAGACGGCGCAGGCGAGCAGCGCGCCCGTCTTGTTGCCCTCCATCTCCAGGCACTCCTCGACGGTGACCCGCTCGCGGTGCTCGAAGGAGATGTCCTGCGCCTGGCCGTCGATGAGTTTGCGGCTGGCGGTGGTGAGCCGGCGGGTGGCGCGGCCCGCCTCGACGGTGCCGATCTCCAGCAGGATCTCGTTGGCGAGCGCGAAGAGCGCGTCGCCGACGAGGATCGCCTGGGCGGGGCCGTGCAGCTTCCAGACGGTGTCGCGGTGCCTGCGCTGCTCGTCGCCGTCCATCAGGTCGTCGTGCAACAGCGAGAAGTTGTGCACCAGTTCCACGGCGACGGCGCCGGGGACGCCGGTCTCCGCCGGCGCTCCGGCCGCCTCCGCCGACAGCAGGGCGAGCGCGGGGCGTACGGCCTTGCCGCCGTCACCGTCGGCGGGCCGGCCCTCGGCGTCGATCCAGCCGAAGTGGTAGGCGGCAACGGTGTCCATCGACGGGGCGAGCCTGCCGACGGCGGCGCGCAGCACGGGGGTGGACAGGGCACGGCCGCGCTCCAGCAGAGCGAAGACGTCCGCGGTGTCGACAGCCGGATTCGCCGGGGGCACAGTCCGCACGGTCTCTCCTCTTGTTGTTGTACTCATGGGTCCCGTACGCGTCGTCGCCGTACTCGTCGTTGTCGCGCTCTCCCCCGGCGCGCTCTTCCCCGGCGTGCCCGGCACGGCGGCGTCGGGCCTCATGCGGCCTCCCGCAGCGGATGCCGGTGGACACGTCCGAGTTCGGACAGGGCCGCGCCGGCCGCGGAGAAACCGCTGCGGACCGCGCCTTCCATAGTCGCGGGCCAGCCGGTCGCGGTCCACGCCCCCGCGAGAAAGAGGCCCGGCGCGCGGGTGCGCGCCTCGGGGCGCAGACGGCCCACTCCGGGCGTCGGGGCGAATGTCGCGGTCCGCTCGCGGGTCACGAAGAAGTCCCGCACCTCGGCGTTCCTCGCGGCAGGGAGGAGACGTTTCAGCTCGGGCAGATAGCGGGCGCGCAGGTCGGCGACGGGCAGGTCGATCTCGTCGGTGACGGCCGACTGCGACAGCGCCACGTACTGCCCCTCCTTCAGACCGGAGGCGTCCGTGCGGTCGAAGACCCACTGGACGGGGGTGCCGATGGCGGCGAAGAAGGGGCGGCGCAGCACCTTGCGGTCGTAGACGACATGCACGTTGAGGATCGGGGACGTACCGATGTCGAGGAGCCGGCTCGGGTGGTCGAGCGCGCCGTCGGGCAGCAGGGCGTGGGTCTCGCGCTGCGGTACGGCGAGGATCACCGTGTCCGCCTCGATGCGCTCCCCCGGTACGTCGACGCTCCAGCGCCCGTCGTCGGTACGGGCCACGGACGTGACGCGGGTGCGCAGTTCGGTCCGTACGCCCGCCGCGTCGAGGGCCTTGCGGGCCAGGGTGTCGTGCAGTTCGCCGAGCGGCACCCGTGCCCAGCCGATGTCGGCGGCGCCGCGTTCGGAGAGGAGTCCGGTCTTGAAGACCATCGCGGCCAGGCCCATGGAGGCGTGCGCGGCGCGGACGTTGAGGGTGGCGACGCAGACGAGGTCCCACAGGGCCTCGACGGCGCGCGGCGTCTGGCCGTGCCGGCCGAGCCAGGTGGCGAAGTCGATGCCGTCGAGCGCGGGGTCGGCCGGGTCGAGCGCCTTGAGGGCGAGCGCGGCGCGTCCGACCGAGGCCTTCTCGGCGAGCGAGAGGTGCGGGTAGGTGGCGAGGCCGCCGGCCAGATGCAGCGGCACGGGCAGAGTGTTGCGGCTCAGCCGTCCGACGCGCGGCCGGTCGCGGCCGACGTCCAGTACGGGCACGTCGAGCCGGTCCTGTACGGGGGCGAGGGCGGCGCCGTCGACGCGGTCGAGGAACCAGCGGTAGGCCGTGCAGCAACGCAGGTACACATGCTGGCCGTTGTCGACGGTCAACTCGTCGCGGGTGAAGGAGAAGGCGAGACCGCCGAGGCGCGGACGGCCCTCGACGAGGGTCACGCGCACTCCGGCGTCGGCGAGCTGGAGCGCGGCGGTGACACCGGCGATGCCGCCGCCGACGACGACCGCGTGGCGCGCCGTCGTAGTTCCGGATGTCGTCATGCGCACTCCCCCGCACTTGTCGGAGTCAGGGACGCGACCGGTCCCCGGGAGGTTGATCGAGGAGCGCCGAACGCACGGCGGGCGCCCTCGGACAGCGGGGTCACGAGCGCCTCCTGACGCTCTGGCGGGAGATGTTCCTGGCGTCGAGTCCGGAGAGGCCGCGTACGGCGACGTACGCCTTCTCGCGTCCCGGCAGCGAGACCCGGCCGCGCAGGACGGCCTCGGGGTCGCGTTCGATGCGGTCGAGGAGCCGGCGGTAGATGCCGGCCATGGCGGCGACGCAGGCGCCGCTGCGCCGGTCGAGCATCGGCAGCAGCCGGTAGCCCTCGGCGAAGAGCGCGCGGGCGCGCCTGACCTCGAAGTGGATGAGCCCGGCGAAGTCGGAGCCGGCGGGCGGGGTGGCGCTGTGGAAGCCTTCGGAGCAGCCGAACTTGGCGAGGTCGTCGGCGGGCAGATAGGTACGGGCGTTGTCCGCGTCCTCGCGTACGTCCCTGAGGATGTTGGTCAGTTGGAGCGCGAGGCCGAGGGTGTCGGCGTACTCCGACGCGCGCTCGGCGCCGGGCGCTGCGGGGTCGGTGCCGAACACCCCGAGGGAGAGTCTGCCGATGGCTCCGGCGACGCACCGGCAGTAGATCTTGAGGTCGTTCCAGGTCTCGTACGTCTCACCCTTGACGTCCATCAGGACGCCGTCGATGAGTTCGTCGAGCCCGCCGAGCGGGAGCGCGAAACGGCTCGCCGCGTCGGTGAGCGCGACGGCGACGGGGTCGGTGTCGTCCTCCTCGACACGGCCGCTCCTGATCCGTCCGAGGAGGGCGCGGGTGTCTTCGAGCCGCGACTGCTTCGCCCCCGCCTCCAGCGTGCCGTCGCCGATGTCGTCGACGCGCCGCGAGAACGCGTAGAGCGCCGACATGGCCTGCCGCTTCTCGGCGGGCAGCAGTCGGATGCCGTAGGCGAAATTCCGGGCCTGCTGCCCGGTGACGGCCTCGCAGTAGCTGTAGGCCGCCTGTACCGGCGCCGACACGGGGGTCTGTCCCTCCACGATCCGGCTCACCCCTTTCTGTGCGTCTTCCGCAGGACTGCTCCCACTTCACGCAGCAGACGTGGTGTGGTGGCTTTGGGCGGTCCGGGCAGTACATCGTGTCCCACGGCGGCGACCGACGAGAGGGCGGCGCGCCCCCCGCCGACGAATCCGGCGAGAAGAAGTCGGAGCCTGCCGTGCACGCTGTGCACCAACGGCCCTCCTTCGTCGAGGAGTTGGCGGGCCCGGTCGGCCTCGAAGGCGATCAGGCTCCGGACGGACGCGTTCGCGGTGGGCGCGGCGAGGTCCGCCTCGGTGACATGGAACCGCTTCATGTCGTCGGCGGGCAGATAGATCCGGTCGCTCGCCAGGTCCTCGGCGACGTCCTGGAGGTGCTCGACGATCTGGAGCCCGGTGCAGACGGCGTCGGAGCGGCGGACGCGTTCGGGGGTCGTGGTGCCGGTGATCGCGAGGACGAGGCGGCCGACGGGGTTGGCGGAGAGTTCGCAGTAGGCGAGGAGGTCGTCGTAGGTGCCGTAGCGCAGGACGGACTGGTCCTGGCGGTTGGCCTCGATCAGGCCGATGAACGGCTCGGGGGTGAGCGCGTGGCGCCGTACGGTCGGGACGATGCCGCGCAGCAGCGGGTGGCCGGGGGCCGGGCCCGCCGGGTCGAACACCCGGCGCAGGTCGGCCTCGAAGGCGTCCAGCATGGCGAGCCTGTCGTCCGTACGCGAGGGGTCGAGGCCCAGGTGGCGGGCGTCGTCGCCGCCGGGTGCGAGGTCTCCGTCGCCGATGTCGTCGACGAGGCGGGCGTAGCCGTAGACGGCCATCAGGTCGTCGCGCCAGGCACGTGGCAGGAAGAAGGGGGCGACGGGGAAGTTCTCACCCGACGCCTTGTCGAGCGTGGCACGCGAGGAGTTCCCGGCCTGCCGCTGGGGGGCGCCCGTCACCTCGGACCGCCTTCTGCGGGGACGGCGCGACCCTCGCGGAGCTGGAGATCAACCGTCATTGCCGTCACGTCTCCCGTTCTACACTGCCGACCCAAACATCCCATTTCGGACACGCCGCGCGGCCTGGCGACTGGGATACCGCCGATATGGGCGGATCCGCGGACGGTCAGCCGGGGCTTACGGACGTATCGCCGCTCTTGCCACGAATCAGCACCGCTACAGCTTACGTTGTACAACGCCCACGGCCGCGCCGGGGCACCTCGCGCACGACGACAACAACACGGGTCGCTCCAACCTTCCGCGATGCCACGGGACTTGACGGAAGTTTGACGATTGACGGGCCCCGGGCGGGCGTCCAGCGGACCCCGAACGGCTGTCGGCCGGCGTCGCGCGGGCGCTCGCGTACGGCCCCGGCCCACGTTCCGCCGACGTGTCACCGGGGGGCCAGGAGGCCGGCGACGATGGTGTCGATCGCGCGTTCGATCACGGCGTCCCGGTCCGCGTCGGGCAGCCGGTTCATCGGGCCGTCGATGAGGAGCATCGCGAGGCCGTGCGCCGTCGACCAGGCGGCGGCCTCGGCGCCGGGGCGGTTGGGGGCGGGCATGCGGCCGGTTGCGACCAGTTCGTCCAGCGCCTCGGTGAGCAGGTTGTAGGAGCGGTACTGGGGGCTGTCGGCGGGCGGCGTCACACCGCCCCATCCGGTGTCCTCGCCTTCGCCGGCCGGCAGGGAATGGCTGAAAGCCGTCCGGAAGAGGCCGGGCTGCTCCAGGGCGAAGCCGACGTAACCCCGGCCGATCGCCGCCAGTCGCCGCTCGGCCGTGACGCCCGGGCCGTCCGCGCCGGGTACCGCCACCGCGACGCGTTCCATGGCGTCCGCGAGCATCTGCTGGGCCTGGACCTTGACCGCGAAGAGCAGATCACCCTGGCCGGCGAAGTGGCGGTAGGCGGCGGTCGCCGAGACGCCCGCGCGGCGGGCCGCCTCGCGCAGGACGACCCTGGCCGGTCCGCCGTCGGTCGCGAGATCCACTCCGGCGGTGATCAGCGCGTTGCGCAGGTCGCCGTGGTGATAGCCGGTCTTGGCCCCCTGGTTCGCCCGGTTGTTCTCCATGCCTTCATCCTGCCCGATGTTGACAGCATTAACATCCCCTGCCAGGGTCAGTGTTGACACCGTTAACATCCGTGGATGGGGGATCCCGTGCTGTCCAAGATCGCTGAGCTGGCCCTGAAGAGGTCGCGGCTCCTACTCGTACTGGCCACCGTCGCCGTGGTCGCCATGGGCGCGCTCGGGGTGGGCGCCTTCGGCAAGCTGCTCGGCGGCGGCTTCGACGACCCCGGCGCGCAGTCGTCGCGGGCCGCCGTCCGGATCGACGAGAAGTTCGGGGGCGAGACCAACCTGCTGTTCCTGGTCGGCCAGGAGGGAACCGGCCGGGAGGGGCCCGGCTCCCCCGCCGTCGACGAGCGGGGCCGCGCGCTGACCGACAGCCTCAAGGCCGACAGCACCGTGAGCAACGTCGTCTCGTACTGGGACACCAAGAGCCCGCAACTCGTCTCCGAGAGCGGGAGCGAAGCGCTGATCGCCCTCCATGTGAAGGGCGACGAGACGCTGCGCACCGAACGCGCCGAGGAGTTGATCGACCGGTACGCGGGCGACCGCGAGGGTGTCGAGGTCCGGGCGGGCGGCCAGATCGCCGTCGGCATCGACATCAGCGCCCAGGTCTCCGGCGACCTCGCCGTCGCCGAGGCGATCGCCGTGCCCGTGACGCTCCTGCTGCTGGTGCTCGCCTTCGGCAGTCTGGTAGCCGCGACGCTGCCCCTGGTCATCGGCCTGATCGCGATCGTCGGCACGTTCGCGCTGCTCTTCGTCCTCGGCAGCGTGACCGAGGTGTCGGTCTTCGCGATCAACCTCACGACCGCGCTCGGCCTGGGGCTCGGCATCGACTACGCGCTGCTGCTCGTCAGCCGCTTCCGCGAACAGCTCGCCGCCGGGGACGATGTGCCCGGGGCGCTGCGCACCACCGTGTCGACGGCGGGACGCACCATCCTGTTCTCGGCCGCCACCGTCGCCGCCGCGCTCGCCGCGCTGCTCGTCTTCCCGCCGTTCTTCCTGCGCTCCTTCGCGTACGCGGGAATCGGCGTGGTCGTGATCGCGGTGGTCGCCGCCCTGTTCGTGGTGCCGCCGCTCCTCGCGGTGCTCGGCCACCGGGTCAACAAGGGCCGGGTGCCGTGGGCGAGGACAGTACGGCGGTCCGACGCGCCGTTCTGGGGACGGCTCGCCGCGCTCGTCATGCGCCGGCCCGCCCTCACCGCGCTGCCGGTGCTCGCCGTGCTGCTGCTCGTCGCGAGCCCGCTGCTCGGTGTCACCTTCGGTACGCCCGACGAGCGCGTGCTGCCCGAGGACGCGGCGGGCCGCCAGGTGGCGACCGCCGTCCAGGAGAACTTCCCGGCCGACGAGGCGAGCGCCGTCCAGATCGTCAGCACCTCGGCCGTCGGCGCGGGGCCGCTGGCGGCGTACGCGGACGAGGTGTCCCGGCTGGACGGTGTCGTACGCGTCGACGCCTCGTCGGGCACGTACACCGAAGGCCGGAGCCAGGAGCCGGGCCCGGCGAACGCCGGTCTCGCCCGGCCGGACGCGCAGCGTCTGGTGGTCGTCACCGATACCGCCCCCAAGTCGGGCGCAGCCCAGGACCTGGTGGCGGACATCCGGGCGCTGGAGCGGCCCGCCGGCACCGAGATGCTGGTCGGCGGCACGGACGCGGTCCTGGTCGACTCCCGGCAGTCCGTCGGCGACCGGCTGCCGCTGGCGATCGGGCTGGTCGTGGTGACGACGTTCGCGCTGCTGTTCCTGTTCACCGGCAGTGTCGTGCAGCCGCTGCGCGCACTGCTGCTCAACGCGATCAGCCTGTCGGCCGCGATCGGCGCGATGGTGTGGGTCTTCCAGGACGGTCATCTCTCGTCGCTGCTCGGCTTCACCCCGCAGCCGATGGACACCTCCATGACCGTGCTGCTGTTCTGCGTGGCCTTCGGACTGTCCATGGACTACGAGGTGTTCGTGACCAGCCGGATGAAGGAGCTGCACGAGGCGGGGGCCGACCGGACGGCGACGGTCACCCAGGGTCTGGCGCGCACCGGGCGGATCGTCAGCATGGCGGCCGGGCTGCTGGCCGTGAGCTTCTTCGCCTTCGGTACGAGCCAGATCAGCTTCCTCCAGATGTTCGGCATCGGCAGCGGCCTGGCGATCGTCATCGACGCGGTGGCGGTACGCGGGGTGCTCGTGCCGGCCACGATGCGGCTGCTGGGGCGCGCCGCCTGGTACGCGCCGGCCGCGCTGCGCAGGCTGCACGGCAGGGTCGGCCTCGCGGAGGAGCCCGCCGCCGAACCGGCCCGTACGCCCGCCGGGGTCTGACCCGCGTACACACACCGAGGCGGCCGCCG
>NZ_MDCR01000135.1 GCF_001723055.1 Streptomyces niveus | reverse complement strand
CGTCCTCCACGACGCCGCCGCCCGCGCGAGCGGCGGCGTCGTGGAGGACGTGGACGGAAACAGCTTCATCGACTTCGGGTCCGGCATCGCGGTGACCTCCGTCGGATCCTCCGCGGAGGCCGTCGTACGCCGCGCCACCGCCCAGCTCGCCGACTTCACCCACACCTGTTTCATGGTCACGCCCTACGAGGGCTACGTGGAGGTCTGTGAGCAGCTCGCCGAGCTGACCCCGGGCGATCACGCCAAGAAGTCCGCGCTGTTCAACTCGGGCGCCGAGGCCGTCGAGAACGCGGTGAAGATCGCCCGCTCGTACACCAAGCGGCAGGCTGTGGTCGTGTTCGATCACGGCTATCACGGCCGTACGAACCTCACGATGGCGCTGACCTCGAAGAACATGCCGTACAAGAACGGCTTCGGTCCGTTCGCCCCGGAGATCTACCGCGTCCCTGTGGCGTACGGCTACCGCTGGCCGACCGGCCCCGAGAACGCGGGCGCCGAGGCCTCCGCGCAGGCCATCGACGAGATCAGCAAGCAGGTCGGCGCGGAGAACGTCGCGGCGATCGTCATCGAGCCGCTGCTCGGCGAGGGCGGTTTCATCGAGCCGGCGAAGGGCTTCCTGCCCGCCATCGCGAAGTTCGCCAAGGACAACGGCATCGTCTTCGTGGCCGACGAGATCCAGTCCGGTTTCTGCCGGACGGGGCAGTGGTTCGCGTGCGAGGACGAGGGCGTCGTACCCGACCTGATCACCACGGCGAAGGGCATCGCCGGTGGCCTGCCCCTCGCCGCCGTCACGGGCCGGGCGGAGATCATGGACGCGCCGCACTCGGGCGGCCTCGGCGGCACGTACGGCGGAAACCCGGTGGCCTGCGCCGCGGCGCTCGGTGCCATCGAGACGATGCGCGAGCTGGACCTCGTCTCGAAGGCCAGGCGCATCGAGGAGATCATGAAGCCTCGTCTCAAGGAGATGGCCGAGAAGTTCCACGTCATCGGCGACGTACGGGGCCGCGGCGCGATGCTCGCACTCGAACTGGTCAAGGACCGGGACACCAAGGAGCCGAACCCGGAGGCGACGGCCGCTCTCGCCAAGGCGTGCCACATGGAGGGGCTGTTGGTCCTCACCACCGGCACGTACAGCAACGTGCTGCGCTTCCTGCCGCCGCTGGTGATCGGCGAGGACCTCCTTACGGAGGGGCTCGACATCCTGGAGCAGGCGCTCGCCGGGCTCTGACCGGGCAGTACGCCGGGCCCCGGGGCGGGGCCTGTGAAGAAGCTGTGCGGGGCCGATGGCGGGTTCAGCTTCCCGCTGTCGGACCTCACGGCCCTGACGTACGGTTTCGGCAGATGAACGAAACACCCCGCTCGCAGGAGACTGCGGGCGAACCCATGGCGGGGCGTCCCCAGCCCCGTTCTGGTCGCGTCTTCGGGCGCACTGGAGCATCCAGCTCCGGAATTCCTCACCGATCGGACGGCCGCCCGCCCCAAACCCCCCGGGGCGCGCGGCAACCCGGTCCCGTCGGCCGTCTCGGAACTACCCCCCCTGTTCCGGGGCGGCCGACATTCCTCTCCGGACGCTTCGGCTCCGACGGTCCCTTCGGACACCTCACCTCCCGCGGAACCTTCGCCCTCTGCGCCGTTCTCTTCGCGCTCGTCAGCTGGCAGGTCGTCGCCGGTGGCCCGCTCCGTGACGCCGACGAACGCCTGGGGCGCACGGCCTACCGACGTGGTCCCATCGGGCTGACGGAGTTCCTCGCCGATCTCGGCGGCATCGCGATCGCCCTCCCCGTCCTGGCCGTCGCGGTCGGGTACGCGGCGTGGCGAGGGCGCCGTGCGCGGGCGTTGGCGGTCGTACTGGCCATGGCGGCCGTTCCGGTGCTCGTGATGCCGCTCAAGCTGTGGATCGACCGGCCGGGGCCGCTCACGGCGGAGTCCGGCTACTACCCGTCCGGTCACACGGCGACGGCGATGGTCGCCTACTGCGGCGCCGCGCTGCTGTTGGCGCCCCGTACGGGGCGTGCCGGGCGCGGATGGGCGATGCCCGTCGCCGTGGTGCTCAGTGTGGCGACGGGCATCGGACTGGTGCTGCGGGGTTATCACTGGCCGCTGGACGTTCTCGGCAGCTGGCTGCTGTGCGGCATGCTGCTGGCCCTGTTGGTGGCGGCCCTGCGGCGGATCGACAACCGCGGGGCCGCCGGTTCGGGAACGGACGCCCCGTAGCACGGGGCGGGCCCGGTCGGTTCAGTCCGGCTCAGCCTCCGAAGTACGCGTCGAAGTTGCGCGAGAACTCCCACTGGTTGAAGCGGTCCCAGTTGATGGACCAGGTCATCAGGCCGCGCAGCGTGGGCCAGGTGCCGTGGGTCTGGTACGACCCGCAGTTGGTCTTCTTGGTGAGGCAGTCCAGGGCCTTGTTCACCTCCGACGGGGCGGTGTGGCCGTTGCCCGCCTGCGACGACGCCGGGAGCCCGATCGCCACCTGGCGCGGGTCGAGCGCCGGGAAGACCTTGGTGGTGTCACCGGCCACCGGGAAGCCGGTGAGCAGCATGTCGGTCATCGCGATGTGGAAGTCGGCGCCGCCCATGGTGTGGTACTGGTTGTCGAGCCCCATGATCGGCCCCGAGTTGTAGTCCTGTACGTGCAGCAGGGTCAGGTCGTCGCGCAGGGCGTGGATGACGGGGAGGTACGCCCCGGCGCGCGGGTCCTGGCCGCCCCAGGGGCCGGAACCGTAGAACTGGTAGCCGAGCTGCACGAAGAACGTCTCCGGGGCCATCGTGAGCACGAAGTCCGCCCCGTACTTGGCCTTGAGGCTCTTCACGGCGGAGATCAGGTTGACGATGACGGGGCTCGTGGGGTTACGGAAGTCGGTGTCGCCGGTGTTGAGGGAGAGCGAGTGGCCCTCGAAGTCGATGTCGAGGCCGTCGAGGCCGTACTCGTCGATGATCTTGGATACGGAGCTCACGAAGGCGTCGCGCGCGGCGGTCGAGGCGAGTTGGACCTGGCCGTTCTGACCGCCGATGGAGATCAGGACCTTCTTGCCGGCAGCCTGCTTGGCCTTGATGGCGGCCTTGAACTCGGCCACGGATTCGACGTTCGGGCATTCGGCGACGGGGCACAGACTGAAGCGGATGTCGCCCGAGGTGACCGAAGTCGGTTCGCCGAAGGCGAGGTTGATGACGTCCCAGGAGGCGGGCACGTCGGACATGCGGGTGTAGCCGGAGCCGTTGGCGAAGCTGGAGTGCAGATAGCCGACCAGGGCGTGGGCGGGGAGGTCCGACCCGTTGCCGCCCCCGCCTCCTGCCTGAGTGGTGGCGGTGACGGCGGAGGAGAGCGGTGAGCGGCCCGCGGCGTTGGTGGCCGAGACCTGGAAGCGGTAGGCGGTCGCGGGGCTGAGCCCGGTGATCGTGGTCGAGGTTCCGGTGAGGTTCACGTCCGGGGCGCCGTCACGGTGCACCGTGTAGCCGGTGGCGCCCGCCACGGGGGACCAGGCGAGGCCGACCGACGACGCGGTGACCGTCGAGGATCTGAGCCCCGACGGGGCGGCGGGCGGCTGCCCGGTCTCGCCGCCCGGCCCGACGAGGCTGAGGTCGTCGACGTGGTAGGCGGGGGTGCCGTACCAGCCGTTGGTGTAGAGGGTCACCGATGTGGTGGCGGGACCGGTCCGGAAGGAGGTGGTCAGTTTCTGCCAACTGGGCGCGGACGGGGTCCATGTTGAGACGTCGGTGGTGCCGGTCCCGGAGGCGCCGAGGTAGACGTAACTTCCCTGGACCCAGGCGCTGAGCGTGTACGCCGAGTCGGGTCGGACGGTGACGGTCTGGGTGCACTTCGCGTTGTCGCTGCCCGCCGGGGTGGCTTTCAGCGCGGCCGCGCCGCCGTGCACGGGGCTGCTGACGGTCACGCCGCTGCCGCCCGTACAACTCCAGCCCGCGAGGCCGGATTCGAAGCCGCCGTTGGTGGCGACGTCCGCGTCGGCCGCGCGCGCCGTCTCGGCGGACACGACGAGGCCGCCGGCGGTGAGGACGGCAGCCGCGAGGGCGGCCAGGAACCTGGGGTACCGAGAAGGTCGTCTGCTGCGTTCCACAACTGCCTCCGGGCATGGCGGAATTGAGTGACCGAGCCGGGCACAACATGGTCCAGACCAATCCTGTTGTCAAGACCTCTGGCGCCCTACGACTCCGACTCCCCCGTACCGCGCACACCGCCCGCGCGTCCCCGGCCGCCGTCGCCAGCGCCACTGGCACCGTCGTCGGCGCCCCGCGCGGACCCCGCGATCCCTGCCGCCGCCTCATGCATGGCCAGTTCCAGCAACGGCGGGTCGGTCAGCGTGCCGGAACCGTCGGGCTGGACCAGCCAGCGGACGCCGCCGCCGGTACGGCCCGGGTACGGGACGACGATCCAGGTGCCGCTGCCCGCGCCCCGTACCCCCGTACCGATCCAGCGGGCGACGGTGCCCGGCGGTACGAGGAAGCCGAGGCGCGCGTCGCCGAAGTCGGCCAGGACGGGGCCCGGCCGGTCGACGAGACGATTCAGCACCTCAAGCGTCGGATACCCCAGCCCACCGGGGAGGATCAGGACGTCCCAGCGCTTCCCCGCGGGAAGGAGGGCGACCCCGTGCGGGTTCCGCTCCCACTCCCACCGGCAGGCGTCGGGATCGGGCGCGACCGACGCCAGCCAGTCCAGCGCGGCCCTCGCCCCCGAGTGGGCCCTCGAGTCAGTCATCATGCGGCCTCCGCTCCACGTTGTTGGACAGTGCGTCCACAGAGGGAGAGGGAGGTCGCGCCGGATCATTACGCGAGTTCAGGGCCGGTCGGTGGTGATGTGGATCACACCACCACCGACCTGGGTGACGGTCCCGGTCAGGAACCAGGCAATCGCCCTCCGTACGGAGGATCCGCACCGAGGTGCGCGGGGACCGACGGGAGGTCAGCTGTCGAAGCCCAGCCCCACCCGGTCCATGGCCCTCAGCCATAGATTGCGCCGCCCGCCTCTGACGTCCGCGCGGGCCAGAGACCATTTGGTGAGCCCGATACCGGCCCAGGCGGCCGGCTCCGGCGGGAAGGGCACGGGCTTCGTCCTGACCATCTCCAGCTCCGTGCGCTCCGTCCGCTCCCCCGCGAGGAGGTCGAGCATCACGTCGGCGCCGAAGCGGGTGGCGCCGACGCCGAGGCCGGTATACCCGGCGGCGTAGGCGACCCGCCCACCGTGCGCCGTACCGAAGAAGGCGGAGAACCGCGAGCAGGTGTCGATGGCGCCGCCCCACGCGTGGCTGAACCGCAGGCCCTCCAACTGAGGGAAGCACGTGAAGAAGTGCGAGGCGAGCTTGAGATACGTCTCGGGGCGGTGGTCGAGTGCGGCGTCAAGGCGCCCTCCGTACGGATAGATCGCGTCGTAGCCGCCCCACAGGATGCGATTGTCCGCGGTGATCCGGAAGTAGTGGAACTGGTTGGCGCCGTCGCTGAGCCCCTGCCGTCCCCTCCAGCCGATCGCGCCCAGTTGCTCCTCGTCAAGAGGCTCGGTCGTCAGGGCGTAGTCGTAGACGGGCACCGTGTACGGGCGCACACGCCGCACCAGCGACGGGAAGACGTTCGTGCCGAGCGCGACGTGGCGGGCCAGGACACGGCCGTACGGCGTGCGGACGGCCACGCCGGGCCCGGAGCGCGCCAGTTCGAGACCGGGCGTGTTCTCGTAGATCCGTACGCCGAGATCGAGGCAGGCGCGCTTCAGCCCCCACGCGAGCCTCGCCGGGTTCAGCATGGCGACGCCGCGCCGGTCCCAGAGGCCGCCCAGGAACGTGGGCGAGTCGACCTCCGCGCGGACCTCCTCGCCGTCGAGCAGGTCCAGACCGGCGAAACCGGCCTCGGTCGCCTCCGCGTGCAACTGACGGAGGTCGTCGAGCTGGTGCGGCTGGATGGCCACGGAGATGTCGCCCGTGCGCTCGAAATCGCAGTCGATGCCGTAGCGCCCGACGGCCGACTCGATGCCGTCGAGATTGCTGCCACCCAGGTCCTCCAGGGTCCGCAGCTCGCCGGGCCAGCGGCTGAGCCCGTTGGCGAGCCCGTGGGTGAGGGAGGCGGAGCAGAAGCCGCCGTTACGCCCCGAGGCCGCCCAGCCCACCTCTCGTCCCTCGATGAGGACCACGTCGCGGTGCGGGTCGCGCTCCTTGGCGAGGAGCGCGGTCCACAGGCCGCTGTAGCCGCCACCGACGACGAGCAGGTCGCAGCGTTCGTCGCCCGCGAGAGCGGGCACCGCGCCCGGCCTGCCGGGGTCGTCCAGCCAGTAGGCGACGGGCTGCGCGTCGGTGAGTGAGGCGGCTGCTGTACGCATGGCTCCAGGGGCCATGTCTTCCAACTCCTTCAGGTCCTGCTCAGGGTTTCGCGGCCCTCTTCCGCCGGTCGCTGACCAGCTGGCCGCCGATCACCATCAGTACCGCAATGGCGAACATCGCCGTCCCGATGACGTTGATTTGCACCGGTGTGCCGCGCTGGGCGGATCCCCAGACGAACATGGGGAAGGTCACGGACGAGCCGGCGTTGAAGTTGGTGATGATGAAGTCGTCGAACGAGAGCGCGAAGGCGAGCAGAGCGCCCGCCGCGATCCCCGGTGCGGCGATCGGCAGGGTGACCCGTACGAAGGTCTGTACGGGCCCCGCGTAGAGATCGCGCGCCGCCTCCTCCAGCTTCGGATCCATGGACATGACGCGCGCCTTGACGGCCGTCACCACGAAGCTGAGGCAGAACATGATGTGCGCGATGAGGACGGTCCAGAAGCCCAACTCCGCCCCCATGTTCAGGAATAGGGTCAGCAGCGAGGCGGCCATCACGACCTCGGGCATGGCCATCGGCAGGAAGATCAGCGAGTTGATCGCGCCGCGCGCCCTGAAGCGGTAGCGGACCAGGGCGAAGGCGATCATGGTGCCGAGGACGGTCGCCCCGATCGTCGCCCAGACGGCGATCTGGAACGAGAGCGTCAGTGACCCGCAGAGGTCCGCGACGCCGCACGGGTCCTTCCAGGCGTCCAGCGAGAACGTCTGCCAGGAGTAGTTGAAGCGCCCCTTCGGCTTGTTGAAGGAGAACACCATCACGACGAGGTTCGGCAGGATCATGTACGCGAGCGTGAGCAGGCCCGCGACGACGACCACATTGCGTCGGATCCAGCGCATCAGACCAGGTCCTCCGTCCCTGAACGGCGGATGTAGACGGTGACCACGACCAGCACGACCGCCATGAGGATGAACGAGAGCGCCGCCGCCGTCGGATAGTCGAGCACGCGCAGGAACTGGCTCTGGATCACACTGCCGACCATCTTGGTGTCGGTGGAGCCGAGCAGTTCGGCGTTGACGTAGTCGCCGCTCGCCGGGATGAAGGTCAGCAGCGTGCCGGAGACGATGCCCGGCATGGACAGCGGGACGGTGACCTTGCGGAAGGTCGTCGCCGGCCGCGCGTAGAGGTCTCCGGCCGCCTCGTGCAGCCGGCCGTCGATGCGCTCCAGCGACGTGTAGAGCGGCAGGATCATGAACGGCAGGAAGTTGTACGTGAGGCCGCAGACGACGGCCATGGGCGTGGCCAGGACCCGGTCGTCGGCCGTCCAGCCGAGCCAGCTGGTCACATCCAGCACCCGGAGGGCGTCCAACGCGCCGACCACGGTGCCGTCGTCCGCGAGGATCGTCTTCCAGGCGAGCGTACGGATCAGGAAGCTCGTGAAGAACGGGGCGATGACCAGGACCAGCAGCAGGTTGCGCCACCGGCCGGCCTTGAAGGCGATGAGGTACGCCAGCGGGTAGCCGAGCAGCAGACACAGCACGGTGGCGGTGCCCGCGTACAGCAGCGAGCGCACGAACTGCGGGTAGTACTCCTGGATCGCGTCCCAGTACGTCGCGAAGTGCCAGGTGACCTCGAAGCCCTCCTCCAGCGAGCCCGTCTGTACGGAGGTCGACGCCTGGTAGACCATCGGCAGCGCGAAGAAGACCAGCAGCCACAGGATGCCGGGCAGCAGCAGCCAGTACGGGATCAGGCGCTTACGGCGCGGAACCTTGCGCACCGCCGCCTCGGTGACCGTTGGTGTCGGCGGCGTGGGTGGCGCCGGTGGTGCTTCCGTCGCGGTCACGCCCCCTCCTCGTCCACCGTCTTGACGCCCGCGTCGATGTCCTGGGCGGCGTCGAGTCCGAAGGTGTGCGCGGGGTTCCAGTGCAGGACCACCTCGGCCCCGGGAACCAGCCGGCCGTCGCGCTCGATGTTCTGCGCGTAGACCTCCAACTCCCCACATACGGGGCTGTTGATGACGTACTGCGTCGAGACCCCGATGAAGCTGGAGTCGACGATGCGCCCGCTGATCCGGTTACGTCCCGCGGGGACCGAACCCGCGTCGTCCGCGTGCGCGAGGGAGATCTTCTCGGGGCGTACGCCGACGAGCAGCCGGCCGCCGTCCGCGACCTGCGACGTACAACGGTCTGCGGGCAACCGCAGCTTCACGCCCGCCGACGTCACCACAACCTCGTCGCCGTTCTTCTCCGCGACGTCCGCCTCGATGAGGTTGGAGGTGCCGAGGAAGTTGGCGACGAAGGTGGTCTGCGGATTCTCGTACAGCTCCGCGGGCGCGCCCAGCTGCTCGACCCGCCCCGCGTTCATGACGGCGACCGTGTCGGCCATCGTCATGGCCTCCTCCTGGTCGTGCGTGACATGCACGAAGGTGATCCCGACCTCCGTCTGGATGCGCTTGAGCTCCAGCTGCATCTGGCGGCGCAGCTTGAGGTCGAGTGCGCCGAGGGGCTCGTCGAGCAGCAGCACCTTCGGATGGTTGATGAGCGCGCGGGCCACGGCGACGCGCTGCTGCTGGCCGCCGGAGAGCTGGTGCGGCTTGCGCTTCGCGAAGTCGCCGAGCTGGACGAGGTCGAGCATGTCGCCGACCTGCTTCTTCACCGACTTGATGCCGCGACGGCGCAGGCCGAAGGCGACGTTTTCGTAGATGTCGAGGTGCGGGAAGAGCGCGTAACTCTGGAAGACGGTGTTGACGGGGCGCTTGTGCGGCGGCAGTCCGGTGACGTCCTTCTCACCGAGGAAGACCGATCCGGTGGTCGGGTCCTCCAGGCCGGCGATCATCCGCAGCGTGGTGGTCTTGCCGCAGCCCGAGGCGCCCAGGAGGGCGAAGAAGGAGCCTTCGGGAACGGTGAGGTCGAGGGGCTTGACGGCGTGGAAGGAGCCGTACGACTTGCTTATCCCGGTGAGGCGGACGTCGTCGCCGCCCCGGTCGGTGGGTGAGGTCTCAGTCATGGGTCACGATCCCGGAGGCTTGGGAGGGGGGAGGAACGGAGCGGAGGGGGCCCGTGGACCCCTGCGGCCGACGGCCTGGCGCGGCGGCGCCGACGGCCTAGGCGCCGATGAGCTTGGCGAACTTCTCCTCGTACGCCGTCTCCTCCTCGCCGCTCAGCGAGCGGAAGGCGTGGGACTTCGAGGCCATCTCCGCGTCCGGGAGGATCAGTGGGTTGGACGCCATCGACTTGTCGATCTTCGCGAGCTCGGCACCGACACCCTCGACGGGGCAGACGTAGTTGATGTACGCCGCGAGCTGTGCGGCCATCGGAAGCTCGTAGTAGTGGTCGATGAGCTTCTCGGCGTTGGTCTTGTGCCGGGCCTTCGCCGGGACCAGGAGGTTGTCGCTGGAGATCATGTAGCCGGACTCGGGGATGGCGAACTGGATGTCCGGGTTGTCGGCCTGGAGCTGCACGATGTCACCGGCCCAGGCGATGCACGCCGCGATGTCGCCCTTGCTGAGGTCCGCCGTGTAGTCGTTGCCGGTGAAGCGGCGGATCTGCTTCTTGTCGACGGCCTTCTGTATACGGGCGACGGCACCGTCGAAGTCGTCGTCGGAGAACGACGCCGGGTCCTTGCCCATGTCGAGCAGCGTCAGTCCGATGGAGTCGCGCATCTCGGAGAGGAACGACACCCGTCCCTTGAGGTCCGGATCGTCGAGCAACTGCGAGACGGACTCGATCTTGCGGCCCTTCGTCGCCTTCGTGTTGTAGGCGATGACGGAGGGGATACCGGTCCACGGATACGTGTACGCGCGCCCCGGATCCCAGTCCGGCGAGCGGAACTGCTGCGACAGATTCGCGAACGCGTGGGGCAAGTTGGCGGGATCGAGCTTCTGCGCCCAGCCGAGCCGGATGATGCGGGCGGCGAGCCAGTCGGTGACGCAGATGAGATCGCGCCCCGTGTCCTGGCCGGCCGCGAGCTGCGGCTGGATCTTGCCGAAGAACTCGACGTTGTCGTTGATGTCCGCCGTGTACTTCACCTGGATCCCGGTGCGCTTCGTGAACGCCTCCAGGGTGGGGTAGCTCTTCTCGTCCTCGCTGACGTCCATGTACTCGGTCCAGTTGGAGAAGACGACGCGCTTCTCCTTCGCCGAGTGATCGGTGGACGCGGGACCGCCGCTCTCCCTCTTCGCGGGCGGAATCCCGCAGGCGCCGAGGCCTGCCACGCCGCCGATCGTGAGCGCCCCGGCGCCGGTGGCGCGCAGCAGCGAACGGCGGCTGAGCGCGCCCCGTCCGTTACTGAGGCTGCGACGCGTCGCGGCTATCTGGGCCGCCGAGAGACGGTCGGGCTCGTACAGCTCCATGGGCGGTGCCCTTTCGGGTGAGGAGAGGGGGTGAGGAGAGTTAGAGACGGTCCCCGAAGATTGTGCGGTGCCAGTCCTTCCTGGCGACCGCGGTGTTGTCGTACATCACATGTTTGACCTGTGTGTACTCCTCGAACGAGTACGCCGACATGTCTTTTCCGTAACCACTGGCCTTGTAGCCGCCGTGCGGCATCTCGCTGATGATCGGGATGTGGTCGTTGACCCACACACAGCCGGCCTTCATCTCACGGGTGGCGCGCCCCGTGCGGTACACGTCGCGGCTCCAGACGGAAGCGGCGAGGCCGTACGGGGTGTCGTTGGCGAGGCGGATGCCCTCGTCGTCGGAGTCGAAGGGCAGCACGACCAGGACGGGGCCGAAGATCTCCGACTGGACGATCTCGCTGTCCTGGGCGGCGTCCACGACGAGCGTGGGGCGGTAGTACGCGCCGTCGGCGAGGCCCGCGTCGTCACCGGCGGC
>NZ_MDCR01000134.1 GCF_001723055.1 Streptomyces niveus | reverse complement strand
GCGCTCGGCCCGGCCGGCGCCTGGTGGCTGCGGGAGCGGTTCGAGCGGACGGTGGGCGTCCGGTTCGGCGAGAGCGTCGCCGCCGCCGTCCCGGACGGGGGCCGCGTACGGCTCGACCTGGTCTCCGCCCGCGGCTCCGTGGACACGGTCACGACCGACCATGTCATCGCCGCCACCGGCTTCACACCACGTCTGGACCGGCTCGGACTGCTCGACGGGCGGCTGCGCCGGAGCCTGCGCACGGTGGGCCCGAGCGGCGCCCCCGAGACGGACGCCGTCTTCGAGACCTCACACCCCGGTCTGTTCGTGACCGGTCTGCTGAGCGCGCCGTCGTTCGGTCCGTCGATGCGCTTCGTGCTGGGCGCCACGTACACGTCGGGCCGGGTGGTACGGGGCGTACGACGGCGCCTGGGAACGGGCACCCGGCAGGTACACCCCGGCGAACCCCGCGAGACGCTGCCGGCCGGCGCGGCGCCGACGGACTGGATGGAGCGGTTCTGACGCCCTGCCCACCCCGACCCCGATCGCCGGCCGTCCGGCGATCGGGGAGGTACGGGCGAGGCGCTAGCGGCGCGCCGCCGTGCTGCGGCGGTAGAGGATGCCGCCGCTGATCAGCAGACCGGCGCTCATGGCCGCCGTGGCGAGCAGGTTGGCGTTCGAGCCGGTCTCGGCCAACTGGTCGATGAGGTCGCCCTCTTCGACGGCCGGCGACTGCTCCGGGAGCATCGGGGTGTGGGCGACCGGCACGGCCGGGGGCTTCCCGGGCTCCTCCGAGGGCGGCGCCGGCGGGTCGACCGGCGTGTTCGGGGTGTGCGGCGTGGGCGGCTGCAACGGGGCGTGCGGGACAGCGACGTCGGACTCGTTCGCGCAGCCGTTGCCGAAGGCCGGGTTGAGCAGACCGACCAGGTCGACGCTGTTGCCGCAGGCGTTCAGCGGGACGTCGATCGGGGCCTGGAGGAGGTTGCCCCCCAGCACACCGGGCGAGTTGGTCGCGGCGCCGGAGGCGGAGGAGCCGCCGTCGTCGTCGTGGTCGCCCTTCGCGGGCCCGGAACCGCCGTCGTGCTCACGGGGCTTGGCGCCGTGCGTCGAACTGGCGTCACTGTCGTGGTGCGTGGTCCGCGCGGGCGCGGCCGGCTTCTCCCGGGCGGGCTCCGTGTGGGCCGCGGGCTCGGTGCGCGGGGCGACGGGCTGCGCGTGGTGGGCCGGCCGGTGCTTGGGCGGCGCGGCGTGCGCACCGGAGGAGTTGCCGCAGCTGTTGCCGAAGGCGGGGTTGCCCACGCCGACGGGGTTCACCGTGTTGCCGCAGACGTTGACCGGGATCTCGACGGGTGCCTGGACGCTGTTGCCCGACAGCAGCCCCGGTGAACCGGCGGCGGTGGCGCCGCTGTCGGTGGCCGCGGCGTATCCGCCGGTCATGGACAGCACGCTCGACGCCGCCGCGGCGGTGAGCAGTCCTTTGCCGATGAGTTCTCGCATCTGGTTCTCCTGGTGTCGCCGGTGTGTCGCCGGTGCGTCGGTGTGTCGGTGTCGACCGAGGCCGGTCCCGACCCCGTACCGGAGTACGCGGTCGGGACCGGCCCAGGGGGGCACCCCTGCGGGGAGCCGCGGTGCGCCTCGGCGCACCTGCCGTGTGTCAGGCGTTGACGCAGGCGTTGCCGAAGGTGGGGTTCAGCAGGGCGATGATGTTGATGCTGTTGCCACACACGTTGACGGGCACGTGGACGGGGATCTGGACGACGTTGCCGGACAGGACGCCCGGCGAACCGACGGCCGCACCCTGCGCGCCCGCGTCGGCGACGGCCGGAGCCGCGGCACCGACGGCCAGGAGAACACCGGCGACGAGCGTGGCTGCCTTCTTGGCATTCATGATTGAGCCCTTTCCACAACGGGACGCGCGCACGGCTCTCGTGCTGCGCGAACACGGCTGTCCCAGCCCGCACCGCCGCTGCTGGAACTCCAACGAGTACGCGCTTATGAGGAAACTGCCCTGATTTATGGCCTTTGTTGGTTCACTCGATCGCCACGGGAATTGACGTTTCTGCGCGCCGAGGGGGCGCGCCGGGCGTTCATATGACACTGAGGCCGGCCGGGGCGGATGCGCCCCGGCCGGCCTCAGTTCGGCCCGGAGTGGCGCCGTGACGGTGGTGACCGTCAGCCGTTGCCCGCACCGTTGGCCGAGAGGACCGGGATGTCCCCGATGAGGTGCGACAGCGGCTCGTCGCCCTTCGCCTGCGTCGAGTTCTCGACGCACTGCTGGTTCTGCGGGGAGGACAGGACGTTGATGTCCTGGACCGCGACCGGCACGAGAATTCCGACGAGCGAGCCGACGTTGGCCTTGGCGGGCAGGCCGACGCAGAGCTTGTTGAGCGAGCCCTGCACGAGCGAGGCCTGCGGGCTCAGGTTGCCGTGGGTGGCGGCGTTGCCGTGCGACTCCTTGGCGCCGTTGCCGCTCAGCGACGTGGTGCCGGTGTCGTTGCCGACGGCGAAAGCGGACGGCGCGGCGGCGGCGGAGGCGCCGACCACGGAGGCGGTGAACGCCGCAGCCGTCAGGATCTTCTTGATCACGGTGAGTTCCTTTTCTCAAGAAATGCAGGTCGTGCGGCCTGACCAACCGAATGCCCTGGGTTTGGTTCTGGCTCTTCACTCGTTCGGATTGCACGGCCCGAGCGGGCTGATTGAGTGCCTAATGGGCTGTTGGAGTGAAGCGCGATAACTAAACCTGCGGAATGCAGTTGCTCATGACGGCCCCGGGGACTGGGGCATCCTTCAGAAGGGGACTCATCGTGATCAAGAAGGTTATGGCCACCGCGGCCGTCGCCGCTTCCGTCGTCGGCATGTCGGCTATGGCCGCGCCGTCGGCTTTCGCCGTCGGTGACGACACCGGCACCACGTCGCTCAGCGGCAACGGTGCCCTTCAGTCGTACGGCAACTCGGCGACGTACGGGAACATGAGCCCGCAGATGGCACTCATCCAGGGCTCGCTCAACAAGCCCTGCATCGGCCTGCCGGCCAAGGTCAACGCGGGCTCGCTCATCGGCCTCGTGCCGATCGCGGTCCAGGACGTCAACGTCCTGTCCTCCCCGCAGAACCAGCAGTGTGTCGAGAACTCGACGCAGGCGAAGGGCGACGAGCCGCTGTCGCACCTGCTGAACGACATCCCGATCCTGTCGGCCAACGGTGCGGGCAACGGCTGATATCGCGGCTGAATATCGCGACTGAATCACCACTGCCGGGTCATCGTCGAATTCGACGGTGACCCGGTTGTTTTCCCGCGCGCGCCGATGTGCCGATATGCCTTATGGGCCGTTCGGGGGAACGGGCGCAACCAAACGTCATGTGATGAGTTGTACAAATCGGAACTCCACCGGTGGGGTTCCGACTTTCTGGAAAGGCAACAAAATGAACAAGCTGTGGGCAACCGCTGCTGTGGCGGCCACGATGGTCGGCGGCCTCGCCGCCACCGCGTCGCCGGCGCTGGCGCTCGGCAACGACACGGGCACGACGTCGCTCAGTGGCAACGGTGCCGAGCAGGAGTTCGGCAACTCGGAGACCCACGGGGACATGAGCCCGCAGCTCAGCCTCGTGCAGGGCACGCTCAACAAGCCCTGTGTCGGTCTGCCGGTCAAGGCCAACGTCGGCTCGCTCATCGGCGTCGTGCCGATCGCGGTCCAGGACATCAACGTCCTTTCCTCCCCGCAGAACCAGCAGTGCACCGAGAACTCCACGCAGGCGAAGGGCGACGAGCCCCTGTCGCACATCCTGGAGGACATCCCGATCCTCTCGGCGAACGGTGTGGGCAACCACTGACGTTCCCCTCGGGGCCCGGTCCGGCAGCTCGGCTGCCGGGCCGGGCTCCGTCGTGTGCGGGGGTACTCCGGGCGCGTTACGCGAGCGGCTTGGCGAGGCAGACGCTCAGCGGGTCGTACCGGTAGTGGCCGAACTTCGGGCAGTCCGTGTAGCCGCTGGAGCGGTAGAGGGCGATGGCCTCCGGCTGCTTGGTGCCCGTCTCCAGCACCATCCGGGTACGGCCCGCCGCGCGGGCGCTCTCCTCCAGCCGGGCGAGGATCCGCCGGGCCAGCCCGAGGCCGCGTGCCTCCACCGTCACGTACATCCGCTTGATCTCGGCGTCGCCGTCCGAGTAGCCCTCGTCGTTGGTCTCCTGTGAGCGCCAGCCGCCGGAGGCGACCGGGCGCTCGTCGGCGTCGTAGGCGAGGAAGTAGATGCCGCCGGGCGGGTCGAACATCCTCGGGTGGAGGACGGTCTCGTCCCCCTCGCTGTTGTAGCGCGCCGCGTACTCCAGCTGGACCTCGGCGTCGAGCTTCACGGCGTCGGGGTGGTCGTAGGGGACCTGACGTATTTGGATGGCCACGGCATCGATCGTAGAGCCTGGGTAGGGTGCGGGGATGCTCACTGTGACTTCCGTGAATGTGAACGGGCTCCGGGCCGCCGCCAAGAAGGGCTTTGTGGAGTGGCTGGCCGGGACCGGGGCCGATGTGGTCTGCCTTCAGGAGGTGCGGGCCGAGGAGGGGCAGCTCACCGAGGCGGTACGGGAGCCCGAGGGGTGGCACACGGTGTTCGCGCCGGCGGCGGCCAAGGGGCGTGCGGGTGTCGCGCTCTACTCGCGGCGGGAGCCGGAGCGGGTACGGATCGGGTTCGGGAGCGCGGAGTTCGACACGAGCGGGCGGTACGTGGAGATCGACCTGCCCGGCGTGACGGTGGCCAGCCTCTATCTGCCGTCGGGTGACGTGGGGACGGAGCGCCAGGACGAGAAGGTCCGGTTCATGGGCGAGTTCCTGGTCCACCTCGGCGGGCTCAGGGACCGGGCGGCGGCCGACGGGCGGCAGGTGCTGGTCTGCGGGGACTGGAACATCGCCCACCAGGAGGCCGACCTGAAGAACTGGAAGGCCAACCGCAAGGAGTCCGGTTTCCTGCCCGAGGAGCGCGCTTGGCTGACGCGGGTCTTCGACGAGGCGGCGTACGTGGACGTGGTCCGCGCCCTGCACCCGGACCAGACCGGGCCGTACACCTGGTGGTCGTACCGGGGGCGCGCCTTCGACAACGACACCGGCTGGCGGATCGACTACCACGTGGCGACGGCGGGGCTGGCGGAGCGCGCGGTGAAGGCGTGGGTGGAGCGGGCCGCGACGCACGAGGAGCGGTGGAGCGACCACGCGCCGGTGAGTGTGGCCTACGAGCTGGGCTGAGCCGGCTTGTTGCGCAGACGGCGGTCCATCGCCATCGAGAGTTCCGCCTCCACCACGCTCTTGGCGAGGGGGCGCAGGGTCTCGGGGGACGCGCCGGTCGCGTGGGTCTGGAGTGTGGTGGCGAAGAGTTCGGCCAGGGCGTCCGCGTGGGCGCGGATCTGGCGGCCCGCCTCGAAGACCGCCGAGAGCGGGACGCCCTCGCGGACCAGGGCGGCGGAGACGTCCAGGAGGCGGCGGCTGATGTGGACCAGGTCGTCGCCGTCGGTGGCGAGGTAGCCGAGTTCGAGTGCGGTGGCCAGATTCTCCGCGGTGACCTCGCCCTCGAAGTGGTCGGCCAGTTCCGCGGGGGTGAGGCGGACCGGTGTCTCCTCGGTCGGCTCGCCGAGGCCCAGTACCTCGGCGAGCCGGCCGGGGTCTCGGCCGCTCTCGAAGGCGGTGGCGAGGTCGGCGATGCCGGTCAGGGTGTGGCCGCGTTCCAGGAGGGCGGCGATCGTGCGGAGTCTGGCCAGGTGGTGGCTGTCGTACCAGGCGATCCGGCCCTCCCTGCGCGGTGGCGGGATCAGGCCGCGTTCGCGGTAGAAGCGCACCGTGCGCACCGTGATGCCTGCCGCTTCGGCGAGTTCCTTCATCCGGTACTCGCGCACCTCTTCGCGCGCTTTCTGCTGGTCGGACATGGTGGTCAGCCTATGTCCTCGTACCGGCGGTAACTTTTCCCGTTCGCCCCCTACCCACGGGTAGGTGGCTGCCCTACTCTCCCAATAGTGCCAGTGATTACTGGCGCGGTTCGGTTCAGGCGCTCCGGCGGGAGGCGGCGGCATGGCCAAGCACGAGCATGTACGGGTGGCGGTGATCGGGTCCGGATTCGGTGGCCTGGGGGCCGCCGTCCGGCTGCGGCGCGAGGGGATCACCGACTTCGTCGTCCTGGAACGGGCCGGCTCGGTGGGCGGGACCTGGCGCGACAACAGCTATCCGGGCTGCGCCTGCGATGTTCCCTCGCACCTGTACTCCTTCTCCTTCGCGCCCAACCCCGACTGGCCGCGCACCTTCTCGGGTCGGCGGCACATCCGCGCGTACCTGGAGCGCGTCACCGACACCTTCGGGCTCCGGCCGCACATCCGGCTGGACCACGAGGTGCGGCTGATGCGCTGGATCGCGGACGAGGCGCACTGGAAGATCGAGACCTCGCGCGGGATCGTCACGGCGGACGTCGTGGTCTCCGCGACCGGGGCACTGTCCGACCCGAAGGTGCCGGACGTGCCCGGTCTCGACTCGTTCCCCGGAAAGGTCTTCCACTCCGCGCGCTGGGACCACGACTACGACACCCGGGGCAAGCGCGTCGCGGTCGTCGGGACCGGCGCGTCCGCGATCCAGATCGTGCCGGCCCTGCAACCCGGCGTGGCCAGGCTGACGCTGTTCCAGCGCACCCCGCCATGGGTGCTGCCGCGCACCGACCGGGCGATCACCGCCGCCGAGCGGTGGCTGCACCGCAAGGTGCCGGTCACCGGCGCGGCGCGGCGGCGACTGCTCTGGGGGATCAGGGAGTTGCAGGTCCAGGCGTTCACCAAATGGCCTCAGGAGCTGGGGCTGGTGGAGCGCCTCGCCAAGGCCAACATCGCGCGGGCGGTCAAGGACCCCGCCCTGCGGGCCGCGTTGACGCCCTCGTACCGGATCGGCTGCAAGCGGATCCTGCTCTCCAGCACGTACTACCCGGCGCTCGCGCGGCCCAACGTGGACGTCGTCGCGTCCGGGCTGGCCGAGGTGCGCGGATCGACGGTGGTCGCGGCAGGGGGCACCTCCCAGACCGGAGGCTCTGGGGGCGGGACGGAGGCCGAGGTCGACGCGATCGTCTTCGGCACCGGGTTCCATGTGACCGACCTGCCCATCGCCGAGCGGGTGGTGGGCGCGGACGGGATCACGCTCGCCGAGGCGTGGAAGGACGGCATGGAGTCGCTGCGCGGCGCGACCGCCGTCGGATTCCCCAACTGGATGACCGTCGTCGGCCCCAACACCGGACTCGGCAACTCCTCGATGATCCTGATGATCGAGGCCCAGCTCAACTATCTCGCCGACTATCTGCGCACGCTCGGCTCACTCGGCGCGGGCGCCTCGCTCACCCCCAAACCGGCGGCCGTCGACGCCTGGAACCACCGGGTGCAGGAGCGGATGAAGCGCACCGTGTGGAGCACGGGCGGGTGCAGCAGTTGGTACCTGGACGCGCGTGGCCGCAACACCACCCTCTGGCCGGGCACGACGACCGAGTTCCGGCGGGCGACACGGGCCGTGGACCTGGGGGAGTACGACGTCGTCCACGCGCCAACGGCGACGACCCGAACCCCTCGTAAGGAGAGTGTCCGATGAGCCGGCCCCAGCGCACCGTCAGCGCCCGTTCCGCCGACGGCGCACGCCTGCACACAGAGGTGTACGGCCCCGAGGGGGCGCCCGCGGTGGTCCTCAGCCATGGGTGGACCTGCTCGACCCTCTTCTGGGCCGCCCAGATACACGACCTCGCGCGGGACCACCGCGTGATCGTCTACGACCAGCGCGGGCACGGCCGTTCACCCGCCGTCGGACCCGGCGGCTACACCACCGACGCGCTCGCCGACGACCTGGAGGCGGTGCTGGGCGCGACGCTCGCGCCGGGGGAGAAGGCGGTGCTCGCCGGGCACTCCATGGGCGGCATGACACTGATGGCCGCCTCGGCGCGGCCCGCGTTCCGGGAGCACGCGGCGGCCGCGCTGCTGTGCAGCACGGGCAGTTCGCGGCTGGTGGCCGAGGGGCGCGTGGTGCCGATGCGCCCCGGCCGGACACGGACCCGGCTGACCCGGATGATCCTGGGCGCGCGGGCCCCGCTGGGGCCGGTCACGCCCGTCTCGAAGCGGATACTTCGGTACGGGACCATGGGGCCGGGCACGGCGCCGGACCGGGTCGACGCGTGCGCCCGGATCGTGCACGCGTGTCCGCGCCCGGTGCGGGTGGCCTGGGCGCATGTGCTCGGCGAACTCGATCTCGACGCGGGCGTACGGGAGTTGCGGGTCCCCACGGCCGTCGTCACGGGCACGGCCGACCGGCTGACGCCCTCGGTGCTCGCGCGCCGGCTGGCCGGCGAACTGCCCGACTGCGTCGGAGTCACCGAGCTGACCGGAATAGGGCACATGACCCCCGTGGAGGCACCGGAGGCGGTGACCGCGGTGATACGGGGACTGGTGGAGAACCATCTCAGGACCGACGTCGGGGAGGAGAGCGCCGTATGAGCAGGGTCAGTCTTGAGGGGCAGGTCGCCGTCGTCACCGGCGCGGCGCGAGGCGTGGGCGAGTTGCTGGCCCGCAAGCTCTCGGCGCGCGGGGCGCGGGTGGCGCTCGTGGGCCTGGAGCCCGACGAGTTGAAGGACGTGGCGAGCAGGCTGCACACCGAGTGCGAGCACTGGTGCGCCGATGTCACCGACCACGAGGCCATGACCCGGGTCGCGCACGAGGTGAAGCAGCGCTTCGGGAAGGTCGACATCGTCGTGGCCAACGCCGGTGTGGCGGCGGGCGGTCCGTTCGTGGACTCCGACCCGGCCGCCTGGCGGCGCGTCATCGAGGTCAACCTGATCGGCGGCGCGGTGACGGCGCGGGCGTTTCTGCCCGTACTGATGGAGAGCCGCGGCTACTTCCTCCAGATCGCCTCGCTCGCCGCGATCACCCCGGCGCCGATGATGACCGCCTACTGCGCCTCCAAGTCGGGCGTGGAGGCCTTCGCGCACAGCCTGCGCGCCGAGGTCGGGTACCGGGGTGTCCGGGTCGGGGTCGGCTATCTGTCCTGGACCGACACCGACATGGTGCGCGGCGCCGACGAGGACGAGGTGATGCGGGAGATGCGGCGGCGGCTGCCGTGGCCCGCGAACAAGACGTATCCGCTGGGGCCGGCCGTCGAGCGGATCGTGACCGGGATCGAGCGGCGCTCCGCGCATGTGTACGCGCAGTGGTGGCTGCGCGGCACGCAGTCCGTACGCGGATATCTGCCGGGCCTCGTCGCGACGGTGGGCAGCCGCCACGTACGCAGCCTCGGTCCCCGGCTCGGAGGCGTGCGCAAGGGGCTGGTCGGCGCGGGCGGGGCGGCCGACGAGCAGGGGCGTACGCAGCGTAATTGATCGAAATGCGTGCGATGTCCGGTCGTGTAAGTCTGGTCTGGGTCCGGGACCTCTCCACGGGCCTCACCGGACCTCCAGGAGTGAGTTGCCATGGGTATCGCCGACCAGTTCAAGGACAAGTCGCGGGAACTCGCCGACAAGGCGAAGAGGCGGGCGGACGAGGAGAAGGAGCGGGGTGAGGCGTCGCAGGACGAGGGGGACCGGGCGCGGCAGCGGGCGCAGGACGCGCGCGACCGCTTCTCCGACGACTACGACGCCTGAGCGGCCGTTTCGTACGACTGGGGCGCACCCGGTGCCTGTCGCGCCGGGTGCGCCCCTTCGCACGGCGCCGGTTCAGCTCCGCGGCGGCAGTGGCGGACGGCGGCGGTCCGGGACGTCGCCGTAGCCCGGCGGGGTCGCCGCCGGCTGCTTCGCCAGCAGCTCCAGCGCCACCCACACCGCGTCGTCGAGCTGCGCGTGCCGGCCCTCCGCCCAGTCGAGCGGGGTGCGCAGCGCCTCGATGTCCGGCTCCACGCCGTGGTTCTCGACCGACCAGCCGTAGGCGTCGAACCAGGCCGCGTTCATCGGCACCGTGATCACGCTGCCGTCACCCAGCCGGTGCCGGCCGGTCATGCCGACCACGCCGCCCCAGGTGCGCTGACCGACCACCGGGCCCAGCTTCAGCAGCCGGAACGCGGCCGTGATCATGTCGCCGTCGGACGAGGTGGCCTCGTCCGCGATCGCGACGACCGGGCCGCGCGGCGCGTTGGAGGCGTAACTGACCGCCTGGGCGTTGCGCGTCAGGTCCCAGCCGAGGATGCGCCGGGTCAGCTTCTCCACGACCAGTTCGCTGATGTGGCCGCCCGCGTTGCCCCGTACGTCCACGATCAGCGCGGGCCTGGACACCTCCAGGCGCAGATCGCGGTTGAACTGCGCCCAGCCCGAGCCGCCCATGTCGGGGATGTGCAGATAGCCGCACTTGCCGCCGCTCATCTCGCGGACGACCTCGCGGCGTTTGGCGACCCAGTCCTGGTAGCGCAGTGGCCGTTCGTCGATGAGCGGGACGACCGCCACCCGGCGTGAACCGCCGTGCCGGACACCGCCGTTGGCGGGCGACAGGTCCTCGGCGGGACGGAAGGTCAGCTCGACCGTCGTACCGCCGGCGGCGGACAGCAGCGGGTAGGGGCCGGCCACCGGGTCGACGGGCCGGCCGTCGACATGGGTGAGGACGGCGCCCTCGCGGATGCCCGTACCGGCCAGCGGGGAGCGGGCCTTGGAGTCGGACGACTCGCCCGGCAGGATCCGCTTCACCAGCCATTCGCCGTCCCGGCACACGAGGTTGGCGCCGAGCAGGCCCATGGCGCGCTGGTAGTGCGGCGGCCCCTCGTTGCGGCGGGCGGGGGTGACGTACGCGTGTGAGGTGCCGAGTTCGCCGAGTGCCTCGCGCAGCAGATCGGCGAACTCGTCCGGGGACGCGACGCGTTCGACCAGCGGGCGGTACTGGTCGAGCACCGCGTCCCAGTCGATGCCGCACATGTCCGGTTCCCAGAAGTAGGAGCGGATGATGCGGCCGGCCTCCGCGTACGCCTGGCGCCACTCGGCGGCGGGGTCGACCTCGTGCAGCACGCGGCGCAGATCGAGCTGGACGGTCGAGTCGCCGTCGCCGGACTCGGTGGCGGGGACGGCGCGCAGCTCGTCGTCGTCCACGACCACGAGCCGGGTGCCGTCCCGGCTGAGCGCGAACCAGTCGAGGTGGTCCACGAGTTCGCTCTTGCGCGCCTTGGTGATGTCGAAGTGTTCGAGCGTGGGACGGCCCGAGGTGTCGGCCGGGTTGGCGAACGTCTCACCGAGCGCCCCGGAGATCGGCCAGCGCAGCCAGACCAGACCGCCGCCGCTGACGGGTTGCAGGGCCGAGTACTTGGACGCCGACACCGGGAAGGGTGTGACGCGGCTGGCGAGTCCTTCGACCTCGACCGTGACCGTCCCCTCGGCCAGGGCCGTGCCGTCGGACGGGGCGGCCGGCAGCGGGTCGAGACCGCCCGCGGCCGGGCGGCCGTCGGGCAGGAGCGCGAACGGCGAGGGCGTCGCCGACGACAGCGGTACGAGGTAGGGGCGGCAGCCCAGCGGGAAGGAGAGGTCGCCGGTGTGCACGTCGTACACCGGGTCGAAGCCGCGCCAGGAGAGAAAGGCGAGATATCGGCCGTCCCGGGTGAACACCGGATTCTCGTCCTCGAAGCGGCCGTTGGTGACGTCGACGATCGTACGGTCCGCGATCCGCGCCATCTTGATCTGGCGCAGCGAGCGGCCGACGCCCGGGTGGGACCAGGCGATCCAGTCGCCGTCGGGGGAGAACGCGAGGTCGGTGACGGGGCCGTTGACGGAACGGATCAGTTCGGTGAGGTCCTCGGTGACCTCCGCGGCGACGGGCTCGGCGGTCTCCTCGGTCGGCGTCGCCTCTGACGCGTCGTCAGGAACCGTCAGTATCAGCAGCCTTCCGTCGTGCGTGCTCAGCGCCAGCCGTTCGCCGTCCGGGTCCGCGATCAGTTCGTGGACGCGCCCAAGCCGCCCGGAGGCGAGCCGCACCGGCGGCCGGTCGCCGCTCGCGCGCGGCAGATAGGCGATCTCGACCGCGTCCTCGCCGTCCGCGTCCGTGACGTACGCGACCTTGCCGCCGCTGCCCAGCATCTCCGGGAGCCGGACCCGTACGCCCGGGGTGTCGGTGATCGTGCGGGCCGGGCCGTCGCGGTGGGTGAGCCAGTACAGGCTGCCGCGTACGGAGATGGCGCTCGCCCGGCCCGTGGTGTCCACCGAGATCGCGTCGACGTGGTGGGCGGCCGGGACCTGGTAGGTGCGCCGGCCGGCGCGCGGGCCACCGAGCCGTACCGACAGCTTGCGCGGCACCGCGTCCGGCGCCAGCGAGTCCACCAGCCACAGATCACCCGCGCACTGGTAGACCACGCGCTGCCCGTCGGACGACGCGTGGCGGGCGTAGAACGCGTCGTGGTCGGTGTGCCGGCGCAGATCGGTGCCGTCGGGGAGCGTCGAGTAGAGATTGCCGACGCCCTCGTGGTCGGAGAGGAACGCGATGCGCCCGGCCACGAACATCGGGCAGTCGAGATGACCGGGCAGATCCGCCAGCAGCCGCTCGCCGTGCAGCCACAGCCGCCCCGTGGCGCCGCCCCGGTACCGCTTCCAGGCGGCCGGTTCGTGCGGCGGCTTGCCGGTGAGCAGCAGGCTGCGCCGCTCGCCGTCGACGTCGGCGATCGCGATGTCGGCGACCGGGCCCCAGGGGAGTTTGCCGCCGGGGGAGCCGTCGGTGGGGACGCTGTAGGCCCAGGAGTAGTACGAGAAGGGCTGGCCGTGCGAGGAGACGGCGAGGATCTGCGCCGAGCCGTCCTTGTCCGGCGGGGTCCAGCCGCAGACGCGGGTGTCGGTCGATCCCCAGTAGCTCAGCCGCCGGGCCGGGCCGCCCGCCACCGGCGCCAGGTGGATCTCCGGATCCAGGCTGCGCCAGCTCGTGTAGGCGATCTGGGAGCCGTCGGGCGAGAACCGCGGATGACCCACCCGCGTGCGGTCGACGGTCACCCGCCACGCACGGTCCGGGCGGTGCTTGGCCGACGAGAGGGGGGCGACCCAGAGGTCGTCCTCGGCGGCGAAGCACAGCAAGTCGTCGTGCAGATGCGGATAGCGGAGATACGCGACGTCGTCACTCACCCCCCAATGCTTTCCGTGCGGGAGAGGCGCGGCAACTCGTGGAAGCGGCCACGGTGGCCGGATGTGTTCGGCAGGTACTCGTCAGGTGTGCGGAGGGCGCCCGGGGCGGGTCGTCAGGGTGTGGTGGAGCCCACAAGCGAAACGTTGCCGTTTCGATGAGGGTGGGGTTATCTTCGTACTGTACGAAACCGTTTCGTTTGGCTTATCGACACCTCGACGGGAGGTCGACCGTGGCACGCACCAGACTCACGCCGGAGCGCGAGAGCGAGTTGTACGGCACCACGCTCGACCTGTTGCGCGAGGTCGGCTACGACGCCCTCACCATGGACGCCGTCGCCGCCCGCACCCACTCCAGCAAGGCCACCCTCTACCGCCAGTGGGGGAGCAAGCCGGAGCTGGTCGCACGGGCCCTGCGCCACAACAAGCCGGCCGATGTCGCCCGGATCGACACCGGTTCGCTGCGCGGGGACTTCCTCGCCATGGTCTCGATGGCCGACGACTGCCAGATGGAGCGGGACGCCGCGCTGATGCGGGGCCTGTTCCATGCCGTCCACGACAACCCCGATCTCTTCCAGGCGCTGCGCGACCTGCTGATCGAGCCCGAGCTCAACGGACTCGGCCTCTTCGTGCACCGTGCCGTGGAACGGGGTGAGATCAGCGCGGACCAGCCCGCGCTGAAATACGTCACCCACATGCTGGTCGGCGCCTTCGTCGCCCGGCAGCTCGTCGAGGACCGGCCGGTGGACCAGGCCTTCCTCCGCGATTACATCGACGCCGTGCTTCTCCCCGCTCTCGGCGTCTGATCTCCCGGCAGCCTCGCTGCCAGCCTCCCTGGGCCGCTCGCCCACCTCCGGGGCTCCCCAGCAGTACCGGCAGTACCCGGTGCCCTCACGGCACCAACACCTGACGCGTGTCGCTCTCGCGCCGTCGGTCGGCTCCCCATGCCCTTGGGGGTGTCTTGCCGATCAGGCCGGGTTCGCGGTCCCTGGTACGCACGCTCCAGACCCCGCTCCCTGATCCGGCCTGATCGACAAGACACCCCCGACCCACCCCCAGACCGGGAGTACGCCTCGTGGCCACGTTTCTCTACAAGCTCGGACGGTTCGCCTTCCGACGACGAAATCTCGTCGCCTTCGTATGGGTGGCGCTGCTCGCCCTCGCGGGCGTCGGCGCGGCATCCGCGTCCACCGCGACATCCAGCTCCTTCTCCATTCCCGGTACGGAGGCCCAGAAGGCCTTCGACCTGCTCGAAGAGCGCTTCCCCGGCGGCAGCGCCGACGGGGCCACCGCACGGGTCGTCTTCAAGGCGCCCGAGGGCGAGAAGATGACCTCCGCCGCCCACAAGGCCGAGGTCGAGAAGATCGTCGACGAGCTGCCGGCCGGCTCCGACCAGGTCGCGAGCGTCACCGACCCGTACACGGCCAAGGCCGTGTCGAAGGACGGTTCGACGGCGTACGTCTCGGTCACCTACAAGGTCAGTTCGATGGAGCTGACGGAGGACACCCGTACGGCGCTGGAGGAGACGGGGCACGACGCGCGGGGCGCCGGGCTGACCGTCGAGATCGGCGGTGACGCGCTCCAGGCGGCGCCGGAGACGGGGGCCACCGAGATCATCGGCATCGCCGTGGCCGCGATCGTGCTCGTCATCACCTTCGGTTCGCTGATCGCGGCGGGACTGCCGCTGCTCACGGCCCTCATCGGCGTGGGAATCGGCGTCTCCACCATCACCGCGCTGGCGAGCGTGATGGATCTCGGCTCCACCACCAGCATCCTCGCGATGATGATCGGCCTCGCCGTCGGCATCGACTACGCCCTGTTCATCGTCTCCCGCTACCGGGCGGAGCTGGCGGAGGGGCGGGAACCCGAGGAGGCCGCCGGGCGGGCGGCCGGAACGGCGGGGTCCGCCGTGGTCTTCGCGGGCCTGACCGTCGTCATCGCGCTCGTCGGGCTGGCCGTCGTGAACATCCCGATGCTCACCAAGATGGGCGCCGCCGCTGCCGGTACGGTCGTGATCGCCGTCCTTGTCGCGCTCACCCTCGTCCCGGCCGTGCTGGGCTTCGCGGGCAAGCGGGTGCACGGCAAGAAGGTGCGCGAGCGGCACGCCCGCGAGCGGGCCGCGTCCGCGGACGGCAGGATCGCCGACGGCAAGCCCAACATGGGCACGCGCTGGGCGCGCTTCGTACTGCGCCGGCCCGTCGCCGTACTCGTCACCGCGGTCGTCGGTCTCGGCGTCATCGCCGTCCCGGCGAGCTCCCTGGAGATGGGGCTGCCCGACGACGGTTCGCAGCCGACGAGCACCACGCAGCGCAAGGCGTACGACCTGCTCTCGGACGGGTTCGGGCCCGGTTTCAACGGCCCGCTGATGGTCGTCGTGGACGGCAAGGGCGACGACAACGCCAAGCAGACCGCCCGCCAGGTCACCGACGCGGTGAAGGACATGAAGGGCGTCGCGGCGGTCACCCCCGCCACGTACAACAAGGCGGGCGACACGGCGACGATCACCGTCGTCCCGAAGGACCGTCCCTCCTCGGTGGAGACCGAGAACCTGGTCCACGCCATCCGTGACGCGGGCGGCGAGATCGCCGGGGACAGCGAGGCGAAGGTCCTGGTCACCGGCGCCACCGCGATGAACACCGACTTCTCCGAGAAGATGAACAACGCGCTGCTGCCCTACCTCGCGCTCGTCGTGGGTCTGGCGTTCCTGCTGCTGATGCTCGTCTTCCGGTCGGTCCTCGTCCCGCTCAAGGCGGCCCTCGGGTTCCTGCTGTCGGTCGTCGCCGCGCTCGGCGCGGTGGTCGCGGTGTTCCAATGGGGCTGGCTCGGGAGCCTGTTCGGCGTCGAGCAGACCGGTCCGATCATGTCGATGATGCCGATCTTCATGGTGGGCGTGGTCTTCGGTCTCGCCATGGACTACGAGGTCTTCCTGGTCACGCGGATGCGTGAGGCGTACGTCCACGGGGAGCGGCCCGGACAGGCGATCGTCACCGGCTTCCGGCACGGGACGCGGGTCGTCACCGCCGCCGCGGTGATCATGATGGCGGTCTTCGCGGGCTTCATCGGCTCCAGCGAGTCCATGGTCAAGATGATCGGCTTCTCGCTGGCCATCGCGGTCTTCTTCGATGCGTTCGTGGTCCGGATGGCCATCGTGCCGGCGGTCCTCGCGCTGCTCGGCAACAGGGCGTGGTGGCTGCCGCGCTGGCTGGACCGGCTGCTGCCGAACGTCGACGTGGAGGGCGAGCAGCTGCGGAAGATGCTGGAGAAGGAGTCGGACGGGGCCGGGCAGGGGCCGGACTCCGGTCCGGGCTCGGAGAAGGAGCTGGTACGGGTCTGACCTGACCTGATCCGACCTGATCCGGCCCGGGGCTGAGCCCTAGGTGTTGTGCAGCAGACGGTCCAGGCCGCGTTTGGCGCGCAGTGGGTAGCGCTCCTCGCCGGCCGGGACCGTCTGGTGTGTCAGCCGCAGGAAGCGGCGCAGTACGGCGGTGTCGAACTGGGTCAGCGCCACGCCGTCCGCCGAGTGGAACTCAAGCATCGTCTGGGCGCGGCCGCAGGGCCAGATCCGTACGTCTCCGTCACCGGACGGCGCGAGCAGGCCAGCTTCGAGCAGCTCGCGGGCGAAGGCCCACACCACCTCGCCGGCGTCCCGCGACACCTCGGCGGGGAAGGCGACACGGACGGCGAGCGGGTCAGCGCTGTCGTAGCGCAGGGTGACCGACAGGCACCCGGGCTGGGGGGCGTCCGTGATGAGACGGACCTTGGCGGGCTGCTCGACGACGGCTGCCATCGCTCGCTCCTTTGTTGCGCTTTACATCACAACATACCTTTTGTCCGTTAATTAACGCCGAGTGTCCCGGGAATCTCAAACTTTCCGTGCCGTTCGGGGCCCGTACACCGGTTCGCATGGCAGGCGCTCTTGCAACTCGTTCGCAAGAGAGGACTATCTATTCGAACCGGTTCACTTCGAGCGGTTCATCACCACAGCCTGCCCGGAAGCGGAGCCCGCCCATGCATGTCCCCGACGGAATGATCAACCTGCCGGTGTCGGCCGCCGCCGGCGTCGTCGCCGCGGGCGCCGTGGCCGTCAGCCTGCGCGGCGCCCGCCGCGAACTGGGCTCCGGGCCCCTCGCCGAAGGCCACGGAGCCGAGCGCACCGCGCCCCTCGCGGGCCTCGTCGCCGCCTTCGTCTTCGCCGTACAGATGCTGAACTTCCCCGTCGCCGCCGGCACCAGCGGCCATCTGCTCGGCGGGGCGCTCGCGGCGATACTCGTCGGCCCCTGCACCGGGGTCCTGTGCATCGCCGTCGTGCTGCTCATGCAGGGCATCCTCTTCGCCGACGGCGGGCTCACCGCGCTCGGCGTCAACATCACGGTCATGGGCGTCGTGACGGTGATCGTCTCGTACGGGATCTTCCGCGGCCTGCTCCGGATCCTGCCCCGGGGGCGCCGCTCGGTGACCGTGTCCGCGTTCGCCGCCGCGCTGGTGTCCGTGCCCGCCGCCGCCGCAGCCTTCACCCTCCTCTACGCGATCGGCGGGACCACGCACATCCCGGTCGGCAAGGTGCTCACCGCGATGGTCGGCGTGCATGTGCTCATCGGCATCGGCGAGGCCGCGATCACCGCGCTGACGGTCGGCGCCGTCATCGCCGTACGGCCCGACCTGGTCCACGGGGCGCGCGGGCTCGCCGCGCCCCTCAAGCTGCGGGTGGGCGGTGAACTGGTCGACGCCCCCGCCCCGGCCCCGGTCGCGGCGGCCACCTCCCGCTCGCCGCGCGGGCTGCTCGCCGCCGGTCTCGGCACGGCCCTGCTGCTCGCCGGAGTCGTCTCCTTCTACGCCTCCGCCAGTCCCGACGGGCTGGAGAAGGTCGCCGCGGACAAGGGCATCGACAGGAAGGTCGAGGAGCACGCCGCCGCCGGCTCGCCGCTCGCCGACTACGGCGTCAAGGACATCTCCAACACCCGGCTCTCGGGCGGCCTCGCGGGCATGATCGGCGTCGGCGCCACGGTCGTCGTGGGCAGCGGGATCTTCTACGTGGTCCACCGGCGCCGTACGCCCGCGAACGCGCCGGTCGCCGACGGACGGAGCTGACATGGGCGCGGGCCACGCCCACAAGCTCTACCGGCACGGCCACTCACCCGTCCACGCGCTGCCCCCGCACTGCAAGCTCGCGGCCGTCCTGTGCTTCGTGCTCGTCGTGGTCGCCACCCCGCGCGAGGCCGTGTGGGCGTTCGGCCTGTACGCGGCGCTGCTCGCCGGGGTCGCCGCGGTCGCCCGCGTCCCGGCCGGGTTCCTGCTGCGCCGGATGCTGATCGAGGTGCCGTTCGTGGCCTTCGCCGTCCTCATGCCGTTCGTGGTGCCCGGCGACCAGGTCCACTTCCTCGGTATCTCACTGAGCGTCCCCGGCCTGTGGGGCGCCTGGAACGTGCTGGCCAAAGGCACGCTCGGGGTCGCCGCCTCCGTACTCCTGGCCTCCACCACCGAACTGCGCGCGCTGCTGCTGGGACTTGAGCGGCTCAGACTCCCGCCGATGCTCGTGCAGATCGCGTCCTTCATGATCCGCTACGGCGACGTGATCACCGACGAGCTGCGGCGGATGTCGATCGCCCGCCGCTCGCGCGGCTTCGAGGCGCGCGGCGTACGGCACTGGGGGGTGCTCGGCAAATCCGCCGGCGCCCTCTTCATCCGCTCCTACGAACGCGGGGAGCGGGTGCATCTGGCGATGATGAGCCGCGGCTACACCGGCACGATGCCCGTCATCGACCAGCTGACGGCGTCCCGCGCGCAGTGGACGGCCGCCGCCGCACTCCCCCTGACGGCGCTCGCCGTCTGTCTGCTTGGCTGGACCCTATGAGCACGCAGCCCCGGAAACAGCCGCCGCCCTCGCTGGAGGTGCGCGGGCTCGCGTACGCGTACCCCGACGGCCACCAGGCGCTGTTCGGTGTGGACCTGACCGTCGCGCGCGGCGAGCGGGTCGCGCTGCTCGGGCCCAACGGCGCGGGCAAGACCACCCTCGTCCTGCACCTCAACGGCATCCACACGGCGGGCGCCGGGTCCGTCACCGTCGCCGGGCTGCCCGTCGCGAAGCAGCACCTGGCGGAGATACGCCGACGGGTCGGGATCGTCTTCCAGGACCCGGACGACCAGCTGTTCATGCCCACGGTGCGCGAGGACGTGGCCTTCGGGCCCGCGACGGCCGGGCTGCGCGGCGCGGAGCTGGAGGCCAGGGTCGTCGCCGCGCTCACCCAGGTCGGCATGGCCGAGTACGCGGACCGGCCGCCGCACCATCTGTCGTTCGGGCAGCGCCGCCGGGTCGCCGTCGCGACGGTCCTGGCGATGGAGCCCGAGATCCTCGTGCTCGACGAGCCCTCGTCCAACCTCGATCCGGCCTCGCGCCGTGAACTCGCCGACATCCTGCGGGCGTTGGACGTCACCGTCCTGATGGTCACGCACGACCTGCCCTACGCGATGGAGCTGTGCCCGCGCGCCGTGATCCTCAGCGAGGGCGTCATCGCGGCCGACGGGCCGACGCGTGAACTGCTGGGCGACGCCGAGTTGTTGGGCGCGCACCGGCTGGAGCTGCCGTTCGGTTTCGACCCCTCGGCGGTCCCCGTCCCCCGCGGCCGGTGATGTGTCGATTCGGTCACGAAGCCGCCCCCGAGGAGAGGCCGGGGCCGCCGCTCGCGTCCTACGGGGCGTGATGACGTTTGAAGATCTCTTCGACATCGACGACGTGGAAGACAACAACGACGTGCGGCCGGGCCCGTGGTGGCGCCACACGTTGTGGACGGTGGGTGTGACCGCCTTCGGTGTGGGCCTGGGCTGGGCCGGGGCGTCGTCCTCCATCGGCGAGTCGGAGTTCGGCCTGCCGGCCGTCGCACCGGGACCGTTCGGGGAGTATCTGGTCGCCTGGGCCGTGATCGGCCTGCTGACGGCGGGCGTTCTGCGGGCCACCGCGGCCAGGGTCCTCGTCTACATTCCGGGGCAGATCGCCGCGGTGCTGCTCCTCGTCGGCACCCGGCTCTCGCTGGGCTGGCGGCCGGAGTTGCCCGTGCTCGCGGCGATGGGCGCGGCCTGTGTGGCGGTCGCGGCACTCTGGAGTGCCTTCGCGCTGCGCGGCGCGGTGAAGGCGGCGCGGCAGCGGGCGGAACGCCGGCGGGTGCGGGACGAGGACGCCGCCCGTACCGCTGCCGCTGACGGTGGCGCGGTCCGTGACGAGGATGCCGTCGGCCGGCCCTGATCCCGGTGGCTCGGTCGGCACCGTGATGCGTGCACCATGGAGGGATGAGCGGGATGGTAGGCGTCGCTGACGTCCAGGGCACGGTGGCCGCGGGCTTCGAACCCGTCAAGGACGCCTTCGTACGGAACTTCCAGGAGCGCGGTGAGCGGGGCGCGGCCGTCGCCGTCTACCGGCACGGGCACAAGGTCGTCGACCTGTGGGCCGGTACGCGTGACTTCGACGGCGCGGAGCCGTGGGCCGTGGACACCGCGCAGGTCGTCCACTCGGCGACGAAGGGCGTCGCCGCCGCCGTACCGCTCCTGCTGCACCAGCGCGGGCGCATCGACCTGGACGCGCCGGTCGGCACGTACTGGCCGGAGTTCAAGGCGGCGGGCAAGGAACGGGTGCTCGTACGGCACCTGTTGTCGCACCGCGCGGGCCTGCCCGTGCTCGACCGGCCGCTCAGCCCCGCCGAGGCGCTCGACGGCGAGTCGGGCGCCCGCGCGCTCGCCGCGCAGCGGCCCGTGTGGGAGCCGGGCACCGACCACGGCTACCACCCGCACACCTACGGCTGGCTGCTGGCCGAGCTGGTCAAGCGCGTCACCGGGCGGTCCGTCGGCCGGTGGATCGCCGACGAGATCGCCCGGCCGCTCGGCCTGGACTTCTGGATCGGGCTGCCCGCCGACGAGGCGCACCGGGTGGGCCGTACCGGCAGGATCCAGGAGCCGGTCGAGGCGGGTGGAGGACTGCGGCTGCGCGCGAAGCGGTCGGTCGCCCAGGCGTACAAGGACCCCGAGTCGCTCACCCGGCGGGCGTTCGACGTGATCGATCCGCGGCCGGACGAGAACAGCGCCGAGTACCACGCCGCCGAACTCCCGGCGAGCGGCGGTATCTCCACCGCGCGGGCGCTGGCGCGCTGTTACGCGGCGATGATCGGCCCGGTGGACGGTCCCGGGCGCGGCTACCGGGGCGGTGAGCGGCTGTTCGCCCCCGCGACGCTGACCGCCGCCCGTACCGAGGAGTCGGCGGGCCCCGACCGGGTGCTGGTCGTCAGCACGCGCTTCGGGCTCGGCTTCATGCTGCACGGCTCGGGAGCGCCCCTGCTGGGCCCCGGCTCGTTCGGGCATCCGGGAAGCGGCGGCTCGCTCGGCTTCGCCGATCCCGAGTCGGGCATCGCCTTCGGTTACGTCACCAACGGGCTGCGCAGGGGCGTGACGGCGGATCCCCGCGCACAGGCCCTGGTGCGAGCCGTCAGGTCGGCTTCATGATCGGTACATGAGGCGATTCGAGAATCACGGTGTACTGATCACGGGAGCCGGCCGGGGCATCGGCGAGGCCGTCGCCCGGCGGCTGGCCGCCGAGGGTGCGCGGGTGCTGGTCACGGACGTGGACGGTGAACGGGCCTCGCGGGCGGCCGAGTCGATCGACGGGGCCGCGTCGCTGGTGTGCGACGTGGGCGACCGCGCGTCGGTCGACGCGGCCGTGGCGTACGCCGTCGAGCGCTTCGGCTCCCTGGACGTCCTGGTCAACAACGCGTACTCCTGCTCCCCGGACGCGCCGCTCTTCGAGGACGAACCGGACGACCACTGGGCCCGCGACCTCGATCTGACCCTGACCGGCGCCTTCCGCTGCGCGCGGGCGGCACTGCCGCACTTGGTGGCGTCGGGGCGCGGCGCGATCGTGAGCATCGGCTCCGTCAACGGCGAGCAGGACTTCGGCAACCACGCCTACAGCGCCGCGAAGGCGGGCCTCGCGAGCCTGACCCGCACCCTGTCGGGCCACGCGGCCCCGCGCGGGGTCCGCGTCAACCTCGTGGCCCCCGGCACCATCCACACGGAAACCTGGCGGGGCCGCGAGGCCAACCTGGAACGCGCGGCGCCCCACTACCCGGCGGGCCGGGTGGGGCTGCCGGACGACGTCGCGTCGGCGGTGGCGTTCCTGGCGTCGTCGGACGCCGGGTGGATCACCGGGGTGACGCTGCCGGTGGACGGCGGGATCCTGACGGCGAACGTGGGGCTGCGCGACGCGCTGGCGGCCCCGCCGGTGTCCGCGGAACGGTGAGTTCCGCGGGGTGACGGGGCGCGGCCCCGGAGCGTCAGGCGGGCGGCGGCATGCCGCCCTGGAGACGTTCCAGGTCCGAGGCCCGTACCTGGATCACGAAGATCGCGATCACCGCCGACACGGCGGCGAACACCGCCGCCACGATGAACGCGTTCGAGACGCCGTGGGCCAGCACCTCGTCGCTCCACGGTTTCGGCAGCGAACCCGTCTTCTGGAACGTCGCCTTCTGGGCCGGGGTCGCGTGCGCCAGGAAGTCCGGGACCTGGCTCTTCGCCTCGTCCTTGCTGGCCGTGCCGAACACCGTCACCAGGATGGACAGCCCCAGCGAACCGCCCACCTGCTGCGTCGCGTTGAAGACGCCGGAACCCGCGCCGGCCTCCTCCTGCTCGACACCCGACAGCGCCATCAGGGTCAGCGACACGAACTGGAAGCCCATACCGAGACCGAAGACCAGCACCGGCCCCAGCAGGCTGCCCAGATAGGTGCTGTTCACGTTGGTCAGCGTCAGCCAGGAGAGACCCGCCGTGGCCAGGAGCGCGCCGGCCACCATGAAGGGTTTCGGACCCCAGCGCGGCAGCAGCTGCGAGGCGAGGCCCGAACCGACGGCGATGATCACGCTCACCGGGAGGAAGGCCAGACCGGCCCGCAGCGGGCTGAAGTTCAGGACCTCCTGCACGAAGAGCGTCAGGAAGAAGAACATGCCGAACAGCGCCGCGGCCAGGCTCAGCATCATCCCGTAGACACCCGCGCGGTTGCGGTCCCGGAACATCCACAGCGGGGTGATCGGCTGCCGCGAATTGCGCTCGATGACGATGAAGAGGGCCAGGAGCACCACGGCCGCCGCGAAGGCCCCGAGCGTCAGGGCGTTGGTCCAGCCCTCCTCGGAGGCCCGGATGAACCCGTAGACCAGACACACCATGCCCAGCGTCGCGGTGAGCGCGCCCACGATGTCGAAGTGGCCGGGGCGCGGCTCGGACTCCTTGATGAAGCGGGGCGTCAGCAGGATCAGCACCAGCCCGATGGGCACGTTGACGAAGAAGATCCACCGCCAGTCCAGCCACTCCACCAGGACGCCGCCAGCCAGCAGCCCGATCGCGCTGCCGCCCGCCGAGACGGCCGCGAACACGCCGAAGGCCCGGTTGCGCGCGGGCCCTTCACGGAACGTGGTGGTGATCAGCGACAGCGACGTCGGGGACGCGATGGCGCCGCCGACGCCCTGGATGGCACGGGCGGCCAGCAGCTGCCACGACTCCTGCGCCAGTCCGCAGAGCAGCGAGGCGAGCGCGAAGAGCGCGATGCCGAACATGAAGACCCTGCGCCGCCCCAGGATGTCGCCGAGACGGCCGCCGAGCAGCAGCAGACCGCCGAAGGTGAGGGTGTAGGCGTTGACCACCCACGACAGGTTCTGCGTCGAGAAGTGGAGCGCGCTCTGGATGTGCGGGAGCGCGATGTTCACGATGGTGATGTCGAGGACCACCATCAGCTGGCAGGACGCGATGATGGCCAGCGCGATGCCGTTGCCCCCGCTGTCCCCGGGGGCTTCGGAGGGGCCGTCGGCGGACTTCGTGGTGTCCGGCGGTGGGGGCTGCGAATCAGTCATAGGTGAGGGTGGTGGAACGGACTGGTGCGCGCCCTCGGACAGGGAACGCCACCGTTCACCGGATCTGACTTTAAGTCGGGCGAACCGGACATGCGACTCGGATGCGCACCCTCAGGGGTGCTCCGACAGCACGTCGTCGGCGATCGCGAACGCCTTGTTGGCCGCGGGCACCCCGCAGTACACCGCCGACTGGAGCAGCACTTCCCGGATCTCCTCGCGGCTCAGCCCGATCCGTACCGCCGCCCTGACATGCATCGCCAGCTCGTCGTGGTGCCCGCCGGCGACCAGCGCCGTCAGAGTGACGCAGCTGCGGGTACGGCGGTCGAGCCCCGGCCGGGTCCAGATCTCGCCCCACGCGTAGCGGGTGATGAAGTCCTGGAACGGGGCGGTGAACGCCGTCGTACGGGCCACCGCCCGGTCCACGTGCTGATCGCCGAGCACCGCCCGCCGTACCGCCATCCCGGCGCCGTGCCTGGCCGCGTCCCCGACCGCCCGCGCGGTCGCCTCCAGATGGCCCAGCAGCGCGGCCAGCACCGGCGCGGGACGCTCCACGTTCGCCAGATGACGCGCTCCCGCGATCTCGGCCAGGCTCGTGCCCGCGATGCCGTCGGCGATCGTGCGGGCGTGCGGCGAGGGCGGGGTCGCCGGGTCGTCGCGGCCGGCGACGACGAGCGTGGGGACCCCCCGTACCGCCGCCAGTTCCGCGCGCAGGTCGTGGTCGGCGACGGCCGAGCAGCACGCCGCGTACGACTTGTCGTCGGCCGCCCGCAGGTCGTCCACGAGCGCCGCGCCCAGCGGGGTGCGCTCGAAGCCGGGCGCGAACCAGACGCCGGGCCGGCCCGCCACCAAGGACTCGGTGCCCTCGGCGAGGACCGTCGCCGCCCGCTCCCGCCAGGTGTCGGGGGCGCCGAAGTACGCGGACGAGCACAGCACCGCGAGGGACACGAGGCGGCCGGGGTGCCGAACGGCCAACTCCAGGCCCACCGCGCCGCCCAGCGAGATCCCCGCGTACGCGAACCGGTCCCAGCCCTGTTCGTCGGCCAGCCGCACCACCTGGTTCGCCAGGGCGGCCACGGAGACGCCGGGGGCGGACGCGGGCAGGGAGCCGCCGTGGCCGGGCAGGTCCCAGCGCAGGACGCGGTGGTCGCGGGTGAGGGCCGCCAGCTGGGGCTCCCACACGCGCAGGGACGTGCCCAGGGACGGCCCGAGGATCAGCGGCGCGCCGTCGGCAGGGCCGTCGAGGCGGAAGTGGGGGTGGGGGAGGCCGATGTGGACCGGCTCCGTCGTCGTCTCGGGCATTTCGGTCGTCCTGTCCGGCGTCTCGGTCATCGAGGGGCCTCCGGTGGGCTGTCCGGTGGGTCCTCCGGCGTGTCCCCCCTGGCCCCGGGGCGTTCGGCGTGTTCGGCGAGCGCGCGGTCCACGAGCGCCCCGGCGGACCCCGTGTAGCCGGCCGGGTCGGTGAGCGCCCGCATCCGCTCCTCCCCGATCAGCTCGGCGACCGCCGGGTCGCTCTCGGTCAGCGCCTGCGCGAGCGGGATGCCCGCGCCGGTCGCCAGGCGGGCCGCGGCGGCTACCAGTTGCTTCGCCCGCGCCTGGCCGACGGCGGCCGTCAGCGCCGCCGCGAGCCGTTCGCTGACGAGCAGCCCCTGGGTGAGACCGAGGTTGTCCCGCATCCGGTCGGGGAAGACCCGCAGGCCGGCGGTGAGTTCGGCGGTGTCGTGGGCGGCGCCGCCGGTCAGCCGCAGCAGTTCGCGCAGCGGCTGCCACTCGGCGTGCCAGGGTCCGGCGGGGCGTTCGTCCTCGGCGACGAGTGACCCCAGCAGTACGGAGGCGAGCGCGGGCGCCTGCCGCGCGGCGGCGCCGATCAGCGTGGCCAGCACCGGGTTGCGCTTGTGCGGCATCGCGGACGAGCCGCCGCCGCGCGCCTCGGCGACCTCCCCGATCTCGGTCCGGGCCAGCACGAGCACATCGGCGGCGATCTTGCCGAGCGCGCCCGCGGTGAAGGCGAGCGCCGAGCCGAGATCGGCGACGGGGGTACGCAGGGTGTGCCACGGCAGCGTCGGTTCGGCGAGACGCAGCTGGGCGGCGTACGCGGCGAGGAGCCGCACCCCGGTGTCGGTACCGGCCGTGTCCTCCTGCCGGTCCCCTTCCACCGTCGAGCCGTTGGGGGCCGCGCCGGTCAGGTCGTAGACCGGCTCGTCGGGCGCCGGGGCGGCGCCGAGTTCGGGCTCGGGGTCGAGCCTCGGGTCGGCGCCGGTGGCGGGCGGGTAGTCGGGCAGGGGCTCGGGAGGGCTGTCGAGCGTGGTGTCCAGGGCACCCGTCAGGTCGTAGACGGGCTCACAGGACGCGGCGGTCGAGGTGCTGCCCGGCGGGCCGGCCACCACGTCGTCGGTCGGCGCGAAAGCCGCCAACGTGCCCGCCGCGCCGCCCAGTTGGACCGGGAGACGGACGGCGGCCAGCCGGCTTCGGGCGTCGCGTACCGACGACAGCCAGCCCGCCGCCTTCAGCCCGAACGTCGTCGGGACCGCGTGCTGGGTGAGGGTGCGCCCCGCCATCGGCGTGCCGCGGTGGGTCGTGGCCAGGGCGGCGAGCGCGTCCGCCGTACGGTCCAGATCCGCCAGGATCAGCGGCACCGTACGGGTGGCGACCAGCATCATCGCCGTGTCCACGATGTCCTGGCTGGTCGCGCCCCGGTGGACGTACTGCGCCGCGTCCGCGTCCTGCTCGTCCACCGCCGCCGTCAGATCCGCCACCAGGGGGACCACCGGGTTGCCCCCGGCGCGCGCCCGCAGCGCCACGTCCCGTACGTCGAACCGCCCCGCCTCCCCGGCCACCGCGGTGATCGCGTCGGCCGCCGCCTCCGGCGCCAGCCCGACCGCCGCCTGCGCGCGCGCCAGCGCCGCCTCGGCGTCGAGCAGCGCCCGGAGGAAGGCGGTGTCACCGGTGGCCGCCTCGGCGGCGGAGCCCGCCCGGCCGGGCGAGAGCAGCCCCGCGTCGGGGGAGATCGGCGCTGGCGATGGGGTGGTCCGGTCGGCGGAAGTCAAGGAAAACCGTCTCCTCGTCGCCCTGGGGTCGGATGTCGCGGATGTCGAAGCGGTACGCGCCGGACGGGGTGCGCCCGGCCCTCGCCAACAGCGTCTCCCGTCGGGGTCCGTCCGGCGAGGCGAGCGACGGGCCATGATGTTCGTCTGGTGAATTAATGTTCATGGATGCTCCGCGGCGCTGTCAATGGCGCGCACCCATGCCGTCCGGTTCGCGTCAGGAATGCGTAAGAGATGGGGATATTTAGGGCATTCTGACAGGTCGTGGGTAGGTGCACCGTCGAGCGAACGACCGCCTCGCGAGAAGGACTCGGACCTGGAATGACGAACCGCGGGACCGACGGAACACTCCGCCACATAGCCGTCGTCGGTGCCTCCGACGCCGGGCTGCGCGCGACAGCAGCGCTTCGCCGCCGGGGCTTCGACGACCCGATCACCCTGGTCGACGCGGGGCGCGGCACCCCGCCCGGCCCGGACGTCGAACCACTGCCGCACACGACGGTCGAATCACTGGACCTCACGCACGACGCCGGGCGTGCGCTGCGTCTGCGGGACGGCCGGAGCCTCGGCTTCGACGGGCTCGTCATCGCCACCGGCGCCGCGGCCCGCCGGCCCGCCGGACTGCGGAGCGGCCATCCGGCCGTCTTCGCTCTGCGTACCTTCGACGACCACGCCGAGGGCGACTTCGGAGAGGACGCCGAGAACTCCCTCGCCCTGCGTGCCGCGCTCGCCGCCAACCCACGCGTCGCCGTCGTCGGCGCCGGATTCACCGGCTGCGAGGTCGCCTCGTACTGCCGCGCCCGCGGGCTCGGCGTCACCGTCGTCGAGTCGCGCGCCGCCCCCTTGGAGCGCGTGCTCGGCGCGGACATGGGCCGCGTGCTGGCCGGTCTGCACCGCGACCACGGCACGGTCATGACGACCGGTGCCCGCGCCGTCTCCCTGCGCCCCGAGGGCGTCGTGACGGCCGACGGCGCTCTCGTACCGGCCGACGTGGTCGTCATCGCCGCGGGGCCCGCGCCACGTACCGGATGGCTGCGGGGCAGCGGTCTCGACATCGAGGACGGCGTGCTCCTGGACGCGACGTGCGCGGCGGTGGGTGCCTCGCGCGTCGTCGCGGCCGGCAGCGTGGCCCGCTGGTTCAACCCGCTGTTCGGCGAGGTGATGCGGGTCGAGGGCGACGGCCACGCCGAGACGCGGAGCTACACGGCCGAACAGGCCGCGGCCGCCGCCGACACGCTGCTGGCGGACGGCGAGTGCGCGATGCCCTTCGACTCGTTGCCGTACCACCGCTCGGAGCAGTACGGCACCGAGATCCAGTTCGTCGGCCTCGCGACCGGTGTCCCGCACGTCGTCGCCGGGACGCTCGCCGAGCGTGAGTTCGTCGCCGTGTACTCGGACGGACAGCTCGTCACCGGCGCGCTGTGTGTGAACAGCCCGTCCCAACTCGACCGCTACCGGCGGATGGTGGCGGCGCGCGTCCCGACGGATGTCGTGTTCGCGCCGTCCACCATGCTCAAGTCGACGGTCTGAAAAGCCATCTCCGAGAAGGCATCTGAGAAGGGGTCACAGACGTCGGAGACCGCGCCGCACTCCCCGCTCTCACGCCGCGGCGCGGTCTCCGACCGGGCGCCGCCGCAGCGAGGCGTCCCGCAGCGCGGGCGGCTTCCAGACACCGTCCGGGTGATAGACGTTCGTCCCCGGCGCCACGATCTCGTCGATCCGGTCCAGCGTCGCGTCGTCCAGCGTGAGCGAGGCGCCCTTCAGCAGCCCGTCCAGCTGTTCCATCGTGCGCGGGCCGATGATGACCGACGTCACCGCGGGGTGCGCGAGGGTGAAGGCCACCGACAGCTCCGGCAGCGAGCAGCCGATACCGGCCGCCAGCTCGGCCAGTTGCTCGACGATCTCCAGCTTGGCGATGTTCACCGGGAGCGTCGGATCGAAGCGGGCCGGGCTCAGCGCCGCGCGCCCCGTCGTCAGGTCGATCGCGCCGCCCTTGCGGTACTTGCCGGTGAGGAAGCCCGAGGCGAGCGGACTCCAGGTCAGCACACCCATCCCGTACCGCTCGCACACCGGCAGCACCGCCGACTCGATGCCGCGCGCCAGGATCGAGTACGGCGGCTGCTCCGTACGGAACCGCTGGAGCGCCCGGCGCTCGGCGACGACATGCGACTCCACGATCTCCTCGGCGGGGAACGTCGAGCAGCCGAAGGCGCGGATCTTGCCGTCGCGTACGAGATCGGTCAGCGCGGAAAGGGTCTCCTCGATGTCCGTCGTGTGGTCGGGCCGGTGGATCTGGTAGAGGTCGATCCACTCCGTCCCCAGCCGCTTCAGGCTCTCCTCCACCTCCTTGACGATCCAGCGCCGCGAGTTGCCGCCGCGGTTGCGGCCCTCACCCATCGGGAAGTGCACCTTCGTCGCCAGGACGACGTCGTCGCGGCGGCCCTTGAGCGCCTTGCCGACGATGACCTCGGACTCACCGGCGGAGTACATGTCCGCGGTGTCGAGGAAGTTGATCCCCCGGTCGAGCGCGGAGTGGATGACGCGTACGGAATCGTCGTGGTCGCTGTTGCCGACGGAGCCGAACATCATCGTGCCGAGGCAGTGGGCGCTCACCTCGATACCGGTGCCGCCGAGAGTGCGGTAACGCATGTCGTGCTCCCTTGCTGGTCAGGCAATCGTCAGACGTCTGCTGGGGCGTACGCCCGGCACTCTAGGACTTGGAGTGCGATCGAGGTCAAGGCGCGACGGTCCCGTACGGCGCCCGCCGGGGCGACCGGACCGTTCGGCGAGGTCGATACTTTGGTCACGCCCGCCGATCCCTTCGGCGGATTCCCGCCCCGGCCGCCGCTTCCTAGCTTTGTGGCATGCGCATGAGCAAGCGAGCGAAGTCCCCGGAGGCGGCCGAGCAGGTCACCGTGCTGGCCCAACCCGCCTGGATCGTCCCGGCGTTCGCCGCCGTCGGAGCGGTCGTCGGCTGGCTGGCCAAACTCCTCGCCAACTGGCTGGTGGAGTGGGACTGGGCCCCGCTGAAGGGCCCGGCCAAGCTGCTGAACTCCATCCCCGAGCCCTGGCTGACCATCCTGGGCGTGACGGCGGGCGTGGTGCTCGGGGTGCTGGTGGGGTTCATCGCGCTGCACGAATCGCTGACCGTACGGGTGTCGGACACCCGGCTGACGCTCACGATCCGCGACGAGACCCGCGAGCTGCCCCGGGCGGACGTCGGGCCGCTCTTCCTGGACGGCAAGTTCCTCGTCCTGCTCGGCCACCGCACCGAGGAACTGGTCCGCGAACCCTTCGACCTCGACCGCGCCGCCCTGGCCGCCGCCTTCACCGCCCACGGCTACGACTGGGCCGCCGAGGACCCGCACAAGGCCGACTTCCACCTCTGGGTGCCGGACACACCGGGCCTCCCGGTGGGCGCGAACGCCCTGCTGAGCGCCCGCGCGCACGCGATGCGCAAGACGGACAAGAAGGAGGACGTCCGGGCGCTGCGCGAGGAGCTGAACCGGCTGGGCCTGGCGATCCGCGACGAGAGCAAACGCCAGTACTGGCGCCTCCCGAAGCCACCCTCCGAGCCACCGCCCGGACCACCGGGGGCCTGACCGGCCCCCGTCCCCGGCCAGGGCCATGAACCGGGGGGTGGTCCTGGCCGGGGCCCCAGGGAAACGGGCTGGCTCCGCCTCCCCTGAACGACCCACGTCCGGTGGTTGGGTTGAGGCTGCCAGCAGACCGCGAGTCACCCGTGAGAGGCAGCCCCCATGACCACCGACTCCACCGGCCGCGTCACCACCCCGTTCGGCGCCGAGTCCACCGCGGCCGAGGTCGTCGCCGGTGTCGACCTCACCGGCCGGCGCGCCGTCGTGTCCGGCGGCTCCTCCGGTATCGGTGTCGAAACCGCCCGCGCGCTCGCCGGCGCGGGCGCCGAAGTCACCCTGGCCGTACGCGACATCGACGCCGGTGAGCGCACCGCCCGGGACATCGGCACCACCACCGGCAACCCGCGAGTGCGCGTCGCGCGGCTCGACCTCGCCGATCAGGGGTCCGTCGCGGAGTTCACCGCCGGCTGGGACGGGCCGCTGCACATCCTGGTCAACAACGCCGGGGTGATGTACACCCCCGAGCTGCGGACACCGGAGGGCTGGGAGCTCCAGTTCGCCACGAACCACCTCGGCCACTTCGCGCTCGCCCTCGGTCTGCACCCGGCGCTCGCCGCCGCCGACCGGGCCCGGATCGTCTCGCTCACCTCGGTCGGGCATCTGCGGCAGGCGGTGAACTTCGACGACATCGGCTTCCACGACGGGCCGTTCGACACCCGGCTCGCCTACGGCCAGTCCAAGACGGCCACCGCGCTCTTCGCGGTCGAGGCGAACCGGCGCTGGGCCAAGGACGGCATCACCGCCAACGCCGTCCACCCCGGCGCGGTCCTGTCGAACCTCACCCGCCATATGAGCCAGGACGAACTCAGCAAGGCGATCGCCTCCGGCTACACGTTCAAGACGCCCCAACAGGGCGCGGCCACCTCGGTGTTGGTGGCGGCCTGGCCGGGGCTCGAAGGCATCGGCGGCCGGTACTTCGAGGACTGCCAGGAGGCGCGTCCGCACCGGGAGGGCGACTCCGGCGGCGTCGCCGCGCACGCCCTGGACCCGGTGGCGGCCGAGCGGCTGTGGCAGGTGTCGCTCGACATGCTGGCCTCGGCCGGCACGCCCTAGCCCCCCGCCTCCTCCAGCAGCCGCACGGTCTCCGGATACGGCCCGGTCCGCGCCCATTCGAGCGGTGAGCGCCCGCTGCCGCCGTCCTCGCGCAGCCGCGGATCGGCGCCGTACGTGAGCAGTTCGCGTACGGCGTCGGCATGCCCCCAGCACGCGGCCCCGCACAGCGGAGTGCCCTCCGTCCTGTCGCCGCTCTCGGTGTCGGGCAGCGCGCCCGCCGCGAGGAGCAGGCGTACGGAGCCGGCGTCGCCGTGCACGGACGCCGCGTACAGGGGCGTCGACCCCTCGGAGTCGTACGTCTGCGCCGGCGCCCCGGCCCGCAGCAGCGCGCCGACCTCAGCCGTCCGCCCCAGCCTCGCGGCCAGCACGAGCCGCCGCGACAGCTTCTTCCGCCGCCTGTTGTTCATGCCTGGCCCCATCCTCAACTCGTGTGCAGCATCAGCCCGATGCCGACGACCATCAGACCGGCGGCCGCGATGCGCGGCGTGCCGAACCGTTCCTTGAAGAACACCGCGCCTATCGCCGCACCCACGATGATCGATGTCAATTCTTGCTGAAGTTGTAATTGCGGGTTGCACCGCAATTGATCTTGGGACGTGCTGGTCTGGGGGCCGGCGGTCCGGTGGTCCAGCAGCAGTCGGCCCGCTATTCGTAGCGGTACTTCAGCGAATCCGCCTCCGCCTGTTCGATGTCAGCGATCGTCAGCTCCGGCATCCGCAGTTGAGCCAGCGTCACTTCGGCCGAGGTTGGCTGGGCGTCCGTCGGCAGCCACTGCTCCGGCTTCCAGGCCCCGCTGCGCAGGAGCGACTTGGGGCAGTGCGGGTAGACCTCCTCGATCCCCACCACCAGCGCACTGGCCGGCGGCTTGCCCACGGCGGTCAGCTGCGACAGCAGGTCCGGGCGAGTCGAGACGCAGGCCCGGCCGTTCACCCTGAGCGTCGTGGTGCGCCCCGGGATGAGGAACAGCAGCCCCGCCCGTCCGGTGGCGATGACGTTCTGCAGAGTGTCCAGACGCTTGTTGCCGGTCGCGTCCGGTATCGCCACCGTCCGTGTGTCCAGGACGGCGACGAACCCGGCTGGGCCGCCGCGCGGGGAAACGTCGCAGTTACCGTTGGCGTCCGCGCTGGCGACCAGGACCAGCGGTGAGCAGCCGATCAACCGCCGGGTCTGCTCGGTAAGTTCGGTCATCTGCTTGCGCACGGCCGCGTCGCTGGGGAGTTCGTAGGCCCGGCGCAGTGCCTCCTGGTCGGGCACGGCGTCGAGGCGGAGCGAGTCGAAGGCGCTGCTGGCAACGGGTGTCGTCATGCCTCCGACCCTAATCGGCCGACCTGCGATTGATCTTGGTACGCATGGCGGTCAGAAGGCTGGCGTGATCGTGCCGCAAGTGATCTCCGGACGGTCGAGTCTCCGCGTGTACGGCTGAACGTCACGCCTTGGTTCCTCGCCTGTCGTGGCCCGCGGGGCTGTTCTATCAGTATGGATGTTGTCGTGACAGTGCGCCCGGTGGTCGGATGGCAGGTCGGCGGATCTGAGGAGTTGGTAGGCATGCCGTCTGGTGCTGAACTGAACGCGGGACAAGGCTTTACCTCGGCCGTGGCTACACGGGTGGCCGCTGAGGCGTGTCGGCAAGCGGGGCTCAACGGTGACGGGGCCCGGCTGATCCGCCTGGGTGAGAACGCTCTGTTCCGCCTGGAAGCACACTCGGTGGTGGTCCGGATCGCTCGGTCGGCCGAGTATCTGGAGTCTGCCCGGGGTGAGGTCGCTGTGTCCCGCTGGCTGGCCCGTGAGGGCTTCCCGGCGACGCGGGTTCTGGATGATCTGGAGCAACCCGTGATGATCGATGGTCATCCGGTGACGTTCTGGCACTTGATCGAGGAGAGCGACCGAAAGCCGACGTACGGCGAACTAGGAGCGATCCTCCGCGACCTCCACTCGCTCACCTTGCCCGCGTCCTTGAGTCTCCCTCCATACCCGGTGCTGGACCGGACAGACCGACGCATCAACGCGGCGACCGGGATACCGGAGGACGACCGCGCGTTCCTGCGTAAGCGCGCGCGTGAACTCCGTTGCCAGGTTGAGGAGTTGCGCTTCGAGTCTCGGAAGGGGCCCGTACACGGGGACGCCCACGTACAGAATCTCATGACGAACCGTAATGATCAGGTGATCCTGATCGACTTGGAGAGGTTCGGTTACGACCACCCTGAGTGGGACCTGATGGTCACGGCCACGGAGCATCACAGCTTGGGTTGGCAGACGCCGCAGGAGTACGGCGCGTTCGTCGGTGCATACGGTCGGGATCTCCGCTCGTGGGCGGGGTTCCCCACCTTGCGGTCGTTGCAGGAGTTCAACATGACGACGTGGCTGATGCAGAACGTCTCGGAGAGCGACGAGACAGCAGCGGAGTACACGCGTCGTATCGCGTCGCTCCGCGACGAGGACGCGCCGCGTGACTGGAATCCGGGTTGATCCTGCTTACTCGTCGTCCCGGCGTTGTATTGCTGCGCGCACGGTTCCGTTGAACTGCTGGACCACAGGGGTGTGGGCGTGGACCGACACCTGACGCTGGAAGTCACTGACGTACCGCTGAAAGCGCGCGGACTGAAGGGCGTCGCCTGCTTCGACGGCAAGGCCGGCGGTCGTCACGGCGGCCTCAAGGTCGCCATTGAGTAGTTGGCTCTGAGCGAGAACCATGCGGCAGAAGCCCAGTGTCCGGGCGTACTTGGGATCGGTCAGCTCGACGGCGCGCGTCGCGACCCGGACGGCGTCGGGCCCTTGTCCGAGATCGCGGAAGCAGTGGCAGAACTCGCCGATCAGCTCGGCCTCATCCATGTATGACAGCCACGCGGGGTCCTCGGCGCTGTCGGCGCGCTCGAAGAACCGCTCCGCCTCGTTCATCGCATGGCCGGCGCCCTTGTGATCCCCCGCGGTGGAGAGCGCGCGAGCTTCATGAGCGGAGAACAAGGCCATGGCGCGTGGTGTCGCGGCGGCTCGTCCGCCTTCCACTGAGGCGCGGGCGAGCGTGACGGCGCGGGGCGCCTGGCCAAGGTAGTTGGCCTGGTGGCTCATGTTCGTGAGGATGCGGGCGCCCATCACGCGGTCGCCGATGACTTGCGTCAGGCGGAGCGTCGACATCATGTAGCGGTCGGACAGGGCATGGTTGCCGCTGTCGTACGCGCTCCACGCCAGGAGCTGGGCCATCTCGGATGCGGCCTGGAAAAGAGCTTTCCCGACCTTGGCGCTGTAGCTGGCGCTCAGCAAGGGCAGTACGTCTTCGCGGAAGTAGTGGCGGAATGCCTTGTGCGCGTGGCCACCGCCGAACTGGAAGTCCAACTGCATGAAGAAGCCCGCGGCCGCACGGATCGCGGCGACGTCACGCATTCCGACTCGATGTGTGGCAGGCGCATCCGTGGACAAGCCGTCCGGCCGCGAGACGAGCCACGACAGAGCGGCCGATTGCACACCACTGTCGGGCAGCGGGGCTTCGGTTTCTGACCTGTCCTCCGGGCGTTGATGCGTGAGGGTTTCCAAGGTGCTCAGCGTCTCGGCCAACGAACCGGCATAGGGGGTGGTGCCTACGGGCACCCGGGCCGGCGCCGTACCGGGGAAGCCCAGGTCCTTTGGCGTGATCCTCCGCCGAAGCTTGTCGCTCAGCGCTTCGGCCACGTATCCGGCGGTCTGACGCTGAATACCGCCACCGTCCAACCACCGCTGAACAGCGACGTGCGTGGTACCCAAGTGGTCGCCATGGCGCTCAGCGACTTCGCGAACGCGCCTGGCCAGCCCTTTGTTTGAAGCCCCGGCTTCCGCCATGACAGCGGCCAATTGATGGTTCGGGTCTTTGCTCACGTGCTGCCGTCACCCCCGATATCACTTTGGGTGTTCATCCTGTCACAGCAGTTCTCGCCGGGAGGGGGTTCATCGTGAACCCCCTCCGCTTGTCCTCCCGAACCCCCGGTGTGCATACGAACCCCCTTGTGAACACTGCCGCCTGGCCAAAGAGGGTCGTTGACTGGCTGTCGAGACAAGACACCCCGGCGGTGCGTGACGGCACCCCGGGGCATGGCCTACCTGATGAAAGCAGGTCGACATGCGGAACGATATCGGCAGGATTCTCGAGCGGCTGATCAGCCTGTTACGGCCCCCTCGCGGCCACTACCGTGCGGTGGATGCGCCGACGTTGGCATTGCCTCGCGTACGGGATCCGTACGTCTGGCCCATGATGTGCGGCGAAGACGCCCGACTCGTCCGGCCGTACCTCTTGGCGCATGAGCGCAGCCTCGAACGACACGAATGCCGCTGCCAAGCGGGACTGCGGTGCGCCGTCCACACGTTGGAGGTGTCGATGTGAGCACCCAGGCACGACTGCTCCCATGGCCGGGCGAAGACGGCCAACGCTCCTACCTCGTCACGGGCGACGGCCGAAGTTACTTGTCCACGCTGGCCAACGAGATGGAGGAGGTCCAGCTCCAGACAGGTGCCACCCTGCTCGACCACGCGGCGGCGATGCTCCGGGACGACAAGGTCAGCACCCGAGAGCTGCGCTTCCTCAGCGCGCGACTGAGCGAGGCCCTGCGCGACGCACTACGAGTCGCCGAGAGCAGAGGATCCCGACTTCCGTCAACGGACGAGAACGACAACCCGGAAGACAACGTGCCCGTGACCGAGGCCTACCACGAACACGCCCCCTCATGGACCACCGTAGCGGCAGATCAGCCCGGCTCTCACCCGATCCCGGACCCGTAGATCCACCTCATACAACACCGGACCACCCTCGCGCCTGGGCGCAACTGGGGTGGTCCGGCTGGAGATTTCTTTAGCAATCACGAGCCCCCGGTGCCGATGGCCCCGGGGCCGTCGTCGTGTCTTCTGCCGTGTGGCTAGACAGGGTTGCTGTGCCTGCCCCCTTGGCCACGTCCCTTGATGTGTCCTTGGGTCGTCACGACGTGTCATCGGGCAGCGGCACACGTGCGCGACCGGGTGGCCTCAACTCGTGCGCAGCATCAGCCCGATGCCGACGACCATCAGACCGGCGGCCGCGATGCGCGGCGTACCGAACCGTTCCTTGAAGAACACCGCGCCTATCGCCGCACCCACGATGATCGACGACTCCCGCAGCGCGGCGATCGGCGCCAGCGCGGCGCGCGTCTGGGCCCACAGCACCAGGGCATACGCGCCGACGGACAGCGTCGCGCCCAGCAGACCGAGCCGTGCGTGCGGGCGCAGTTGGGCGATCAGCGCGGAGCGGCGCGCGTACAGCGCGTACAGCGGGATCAGCGAGCCCTGGAGGATCATCAGCCAGCCGATGTAGCCCAGCGGTGTGCCCGACTCGCGTACGCCCACTCCGTCCACGACGGTGTACGCGGCGATCGACACCCCCGTCGCGAGCGCGGCCAGCAGCGCGGGCCACTGCGGTTTCGTGTCCGTGCTCCGCATGCCCCACAGGGCCACGCCCACGAGCCCGGCCGACGCGACGGCCACGCCCGTCGCCTGCCAGCGGTCCAGCGACTCGCCCACGAAGACGGCGGCCAGGACGGTCACCAGCAGGGGCGCGGTGCCGCGCGCGATCGGATACATCTGGCCGAAGTCGCCGAGGCTGAACGACCGCATCAGCAGGGCCTGGTAGCCGATGTGCAGCAGCGCGGAGGCGATCAGATACGGCCACGCGCCGGCGGCCGGGAACGGCGAGAAGCACACGGCGACGACGCCGAGCACGGTGCCGCCGCCCGCGATCAGGGTGAAGGCGACCAGCTGGTCCTTGATGGTGTGCGCGATCGCGTTCCAACTGGCGTGCGTGACGGCCGCCAGCAGGACGGCGGCGGCGACACCCGGCGTCACGCCGTGCGCTCGCGGACGTCCACCAGGGTGCCGCCGGCGTGCCGGACCACGCTCTTGGGGTCCATCGGGAAGACCGCGTGCGGGGTCCCGGCCGCCGCCCACACCACGTCGTGGTCGAGCAGCCCCCGGTCGGCCAGCACGCGGGTGCGGGTGCGGTGCCCGAAGGGCGGGACGCCGCCGATCGCGTACCCGGTGGTCTCCCGGACCAGCTCGGCGCGCGCCCGCTTGACCGTACCGGCGCCCAACTCCGCCCGAACGCGCTCCACATCGACGCGCGAGGCGCCGTCCATCAGCACCAGCACCGGGACGCCGTCGGCCTCGAAGATCAGGGACTTGACGATCTCGCTGAGCCCGCAGCCGATGGCGGCGGCGGCCTCGGCAGCCGTACGGGTGGCGTCGGGGAAGGTGCGGACCTGGCCGGTGAGGTCGTCGAGTCCCAGTTCGCGCAGGGCTTCGACGAAGCGGGGATGGGCCGGGGTGTCAGGCGTGCCGCCAGGGTTGCTCATGGCGGCACGCTAGCGGCAGGCGGCTTGCGGGAGCGAACGCGTTTCACGGACGTGTTTCACGGACTCGTTTCACGGACGCGGACCGGTGGCGGCCGAACGCAGCCTCTCGGCCAGCGCGTGGGCGCGGTCCGCCAGCTCCGGGGGATCGAGCACCTCGAAGTCGTGCCCCAGCAGGACGACATGCATCAGGACGAAGTCCAGGCTGTTGCCCCCGCTGAGCAGTTCGCACCGGTCGTCCCCACGTGCCTGTACGACACCCGCCGACGCCGGGATCTGCCGGCGCACCGTCTCGGCCGGCGCGTGCACGAGGAAGCGCGGCCGGTGCGGGTAGACCCGGCTCGCCACCCCCTCCTGCACGTACGCCGCCGCGTCGGGCGCCTCGCGCGGGCGGAAGCGCCAGGTCCGCGCCGCCACCTCCGTCATCCGGTCGACCCGGAAGGTGCGCCAGTCGTCGCGGTCGAGGTCGTACGCGAGGAGGTACCAGCGCCGGTCGGAGGCGACCAGGCGGTACGGCTCGGTCCGCCGCCGTCGTACGCCGCTGCCCGCCGGGTAGTCGAAGCCGGTCTCGACCTCGTCGCGGCAGGCTCTGGCCAGCGTCATCAGCACGTCCGGGTCGACCGCGAGCCGGCCGGCGCCGAAGAACGCCACCGAGCCGGAGAGCGCGCGCACCTCGTGCCGCAGCCGGGCGGGCAGCACCTGGTCGAGCTTGGTCAGCGCGCGCAGGGTGGCATCGCTCGTACCGCCGCCCGCGAGCAGCGCGACGGTGGTGGCGATCGCCTCCTCGTCGTCCAGCAGCAGCGGCGGCAGGACCTGCCCCGGCCCGAGCTGGTAGCCGCCACCGACCCCCTGACCGGCCAGCACCGGATACCCGAGCGCCCGCAGCCGCTCGACGTCGCGCCGTACGGTGCGCGACGTCACGCCCAGCCGTTCGGCCAGCTCGGGCCCGCTCCACTGGCGCCGCCCCTGCAACAGCCCGAGCAGTGTGAGTACCCGCTCCGTCGTACCCCGCTCGGCGGCCCCGCTCGCACTCTCCATTCCGCCACCCTGACAGAAGGCGGACAGATCCTGTCCGCCAGGGGTGTCACGGTGGAGCCATGAACGCGGACGAACTCGACTGGAACCGCACACTGCGCGAGCAGTGGGAGGTCCACTGGAACCATCAGCTCCGGGCCCGCCTCGACGGGCTCACCGACGACGAGTACTTCTGGTCCCCGGTGCCGGACGCGTGGAGCGTCCGGCCGCGCGGCGAATCGACGGCGCCCGTACAGGGGGGTGCCGGGGACTTCACCATCGACTACGCCTTCCCCACGCCCACGCCGCCGCCCTTCACCACCATCGCCTGGCGGCTCGGCCACGTCGTCGTCGGCGTGCTCGCCGCCCGCAACGCGGCGCACTTCGGCGCGCCCGAGGCGTCGTACGAGACCTGGGAGTACGCCGGCGACGCGGCCACCGCGCTCGACCAGCTCCAGGCCCAGCTCGACATCTGGCTCGCCGGGGTGGCCGGTCTGGGGGCCGCCGGGCTCCGCGCTCCGATCGGCGAGAAGGAGCCGTACCCGGACGCACCCATGGCGGATCTGGTCCTGCACATCAACCGTGAGCTGATCCACCATCTGTCCGAGGTCTGCCTGCTGCGCGACCTCTACCAGCACACCAACACCGACGCCACCACGAACGGAGCGACCCGATGAGCCGCCACATCCAGATCACCTTCGACGCCCACGACCCCGCCGCCCTGTCGACCTTCTGGCGCGACGCGCTGGGTTACATCCACCCCGGCCCGCCCGGCGTCGAACTGCCGGAGGGCGCCGACCCGTTGGCCGCCTGGGACGACTTCCTGGCGCGGATCGGCGTACCGGAGGACCAGCGCAACTCGAAGTCGGCCGTCGAGGACCCGGACGGGGACGGTCCCCGGCTGTTCTTCCAGCAGGTGCCCGAGGACAAGGTCGCCAAGAACCGCGTTCACCTCGACATCCGCGCCGCCCCCGGACTGGACGGGGAGGAGCGGATGGCCGCGCTGGAGAGCGAGTGCGCGCGCCTGGTCGCGCTGGGAGCGACGCGCGTACGCCGGGACGAGCCGGCTCCGCCGCTGAGCAGGGGGCTGATCGTGATGACCGACCCCGAGGGCAACGAGTTCTGCCTGGACTGAGCGGACTCGGGAAGGCGGGGCGGGCCGGCGGCCCGGGGTCTACCCCGCCGACAGTACGGCGGCGACCACCGGCCCCGCCGCGTCCCCGCCGTGTCCGCCGGACTCGACGCTCGCGGCGGCGGCCAGGTCGTCCTGGAAGCCGGTGAACCAGCTGTTCGACGTTTCCTGCCCGTCGACCTCCGCCGACCCCGTCTTCGCGCCCTTGTCCCCGCCGAGCCCCGCCATCGCCTTCTGGCCGGTGCCCCACGAGGCGGTCGCCCGCATCATGTCGCGCAGCTGCTGCCCCACGGCCCCCGGCAACTGCCGCTCCGCGACGGCCAGTTCGCGGTCGTCCAGGTCGCGCGGGACGATGACCGGCTGGCGGAAGGTGCCGTCCTTCGTGGTGGCGGTGACGGACGCGATGTTCAGCACGTTCATCTGGACCGTGCCCTGGCCGATGTACTGCGCGGCGGCCCCGCCCCCGTCCGCCTCCGGCACGCTGCCGTCGGCGGACGCGACGCCGGACTTCCAGTCCAGCCCGAGGCCGAACACCTCCCCCGCGAACTTCGGCAGCGCGTGGTCGTCCTTCGTGTCGTCGATCAGCTTGATGAAGGCGGTGTTGCAGGACCGGGCGAAGCTCTGGGTGAACGTGCCGCCCTTGATGTCGAAGTTCTCCAAGTTGTGGAACGACGTGCCCTGGTACATCACCGTCTTGGGACACTCGGCCGGCTTGCCCGCCCCGACCAGCCCCTTCTCCAGCAGCATCGCCGCCGTCACTATCTTCATCGTCGAGCCCGGCGCCTGCTTGCCGAGCATCGCCGCGTTGAAGCCGTCCTTACGGTTGTTGGCGACGGCGACTATCTCGCCGGTGCTCGGCCTGATCGCCGCGACGGACGCCTCGCTGTACTTCTTCACGGCCTGCTCGGCCGCCGCCTGCACCTTCGCGTCGAGCGTCGTCTTCAGCTCGCCGCTCTCGCCCTTGGAGAGCGTCAGCACCGTCGAGCGGGTCACGTCGCCGCCGTCGGTCTGGATCCATGTCTCGACGCCGGACTCGCCGCCGGCCTTCTCCCCGTACTTCTCGCGCAGTTGGTCGAGCACCGGCGCGAGCGAGGGGTACTTCTCCGCAGTCAGCTCGGCCCCGTTGCGGTCGACCGCCTTGATCGGCGGCGTGTCGGACTTGCCGGTGACCAGGTGGGTGTTCTTCTCCAGCTTGGGATGGATGACGGTCGGCGTCCAGTCGACCAGCGGCTTGCCGTTGGTCAGGCCGCGCACGACGGTCAACTCGGAGGCGTACGACAGGGGTTTGCTCAGCTCGCCGAACTTCACCGTCGCCTTCACGGTGAAGGGCACCTTCGCGCCCGTCGCCTCGCCGGGCGTGATCACGGCTCCGGTGATGTGCGCCTGCTCGCTGTAGCCGGCGACGGCTTCCTGCGCCTCGGCCGCGTTGTTGGTGAAGGAGGCGGCGCGTTCGGGGTCCTTGCCGTCGGCCCACGCGGCGAGGAACTCCTCGGCGGTGGTCTTGATCTCCTCGGTGCTCAGCGGCCCGGTCCTGACCTCGGTCGACTTCGACTCGGAGCCCAGACCCCCGCCGTCCCCGCCGACGAGGCTGTACGCCCCGTAGCCGACACCCCCGGCGACGACGAGGAACACGCCGCCGATGACGGCGACTTTCGCACCACTGCGCATGAGATGGGTCCCCTCCCCCCAGGAGCGCCCCCGGCCACGTTCGAACGTGTTCAAAGGAGCAATGTTTTCGCACTCTACGGGACGGGGGTGAACAGGGCGGCGCCCGTTACAGGACCGCGACGATCGCCCCGGGGACACCCGCGCGCACCGGCCCGCTCACACCCAGGTGTCGAACCACATCCGGTCCTGCCACTCGCTGATCGGGATCGTCTGACCTGTGTAGATGGGCCAGAAGTAGATGAAGTTCCACACGATCAGCAGCACCAGCACACCCGCCCCCACCGCGCCGATCGTCCTGCGTCTCTCGTCCGAGCCCGCCGGGCCCAGCATCGCGCCGATCATCATCGACACCGCGAGGCAGAGGAACGGGACGAAGACCACCGCGTAGAAGAGGAAGATCGTGCGTTCCTGGTAGAAGAACCACGGGACCCAGCCCGCCGCGATCGCGCAGGCGATGGCGCCCGCACGCCAGTCGCGGCGGAAGAACCAGCGCCACAGGACGTACAGGATCGCGAAGCACGCCGCCCACCAGAGCATCGGCGTGCCCATCGCCAGGACCTCCTGGGCGCACTTGTCGGCCGGGGCCGCCGTACAGCCCTCGGTGCCGCCTCTCGGGGACTCGTAGAAGTACGAGACCGGGCGGCCCAGGACGATCCAGCTCCAGGGGTTGGACTGATAGGTGTGCCCGGAGGTCAGATTGACGTGGAAGCTGTAGACCTCGGTCTCGTAGTGCCACAGGCTGCGCAGCCAGTCCGGCAGCCAGGACCACATCCCGCCCTGGCCCTGGGTGGCGGCCCAGTCGCGGAAGTAGCCCTTGTCGCCGACGATCCAGCCGGTCCAGGAGGCGATGTACGTGCCGATCGCGACCGGGACCGTCGAGACGAACGCCGGCAGCAGGTCGCGCTTGAGCACGGCGAGATACGCGTTCACGGCGCCCGCGGTGCGCCGCGCGCCCACGTCCCACATGACCGTGAGCAGACCGAACGCGGCCAGGATGTAGAGGCCGTTCCACTTCGTCGCGAAGGCCAGCCCCAGCATCAGACCGGCGGCGATACGCCACGGCCGCCAGCCGAGCCGCAGTCCCTCGCCGACCGCGCGGTCCGGGCGCAGCACCCCCTCCGCGTCCACCGGCAGCGCGTCGGCGAACCGTCGTCTCGCCCAGTCCCTGTCCAGCAGCAGACAGCCGAACGCGGCCAGTACGAAGAACATCAGCACCAGGTCGAGCAGCGCCGTACGGCTCATCACGAAGTGCAGCCCGTCGACGGCGAGCAGCCCGCCCGCCAGACAGCCCAGGAACGTCGAACGGAACAGCCGGCGGCCGATGCGGCACAGCATGAACACGGAGAGCGTGCCGAGGACCGCCACCATGAAGCGCCAGCCGAACGGGTCGAAGCCGAACATCAGCTCGCCGAGCCCGATGACCCACTTGCCCACCGGCGGGTGCACCACATACCCGGGGTCGGTCGGCACCGGCACCTGCGAGGGGTCGGCCAGGATCAGCTTGTCGACGTCCTTGGGCCAGCTGCCCTCGTACCCCTGCTTGACGAGCGCCCACGAGTCCTTCGCGTAGTACGTCTCGTCGAATATCACCGCCTTGGGGCTGCCCAGATGCCAGAACCGCAGCAGCCCGGCGACGAGCGCCACCAGCGCCGGGCCGAGCCACGCGGACCAGCGGGTCAGCCGGTGGGCGAGCAGCGGCGGCACGCCGAGCACGATCCACAGGCGCTGGGACGGCTCCGTGTACGGCGGGACCAGCCGCTCGCGCAGCCCGATCACCGGTCTCGGCGCATAGCCGAACCGCCGCAGGCGCTGGGGCCATGACGGCGGCCTGTCCTCGGCGTCCCGACCCTGGAGGGCTTCTGGCGCAGTACTGGTCACCGCGCCATCGTAGGGAACGCGACTGTGTGAGGTGGTCACGCGTCGGCGGACACGGCCGCGGGCACGGCCGCGGGCACGGCTGCGGACCGGCCTCCCGCGCCGCCCTGCGAGGATGGCGTACGTGACTACTGTGCCCTCCCGGGGAACGGACCCCGCAGCCCCGACCGGCGTTCTCGTGCTCGCCGGGACCCCCATCGGCGACACCTCCGACGCCCCGCCGCGCCTCGCCGCCGAGCTGGTGGCCGCGGATGTCGTCGCCGCCGAGGACACCCGGCGGCTGCGCAGGCTCACCCAGGCGCTGGACGTGCAGACCACGGGCCGGGTCGTGTCGTACTTCGAGGGCAACGAGAGCGCCCGTACGCCCGAACTCGTCGAGGCACTGGCCGGCGGCGCCCGCGTGCTCCTGGTGACCGACGCCGGGATGCCGTCCGTCTCCGACCCCGGCTACCGGCTGGTGGCGGCGGCCGTCGAGCGGGACGTCAAGGTGACGGCGGTGCCGGGGCCGTCCGCCGTACTGACCGCGCTCGCGCTCTCCGGGCTGCCCGTCGACCGTTTCTGCTTCGAGGGGTTCCTGCCGCGCAAGGCGGGCGAGCGGCTCGGCAGGCTCCGCGAGGTGGCCGACGAGCGGCGCACACTCGTCTACTTCGAGGCGCCGCACCGGCTCGACGACACCCTCGCGGCGATGGCCGAGGTCTTCGGCGCCGACCGCCGGGCCGCCGTCTGCCGCGAGTTGACCAAGACCTACGAGGAGGTCAAGCGCGGCGGCCTCGGCGAACTGGCCGTGTGGGCGGCCGACGGGGTACGGGGTGAGATCACCGTCGTCGTCGAGGGAGCCCCGGAGCGCGCGCCGGTGACCGACCCTGGGGAACTGGTGCGCAGGGTGCTGGTGAGGGAGGAGGCGGGGGAGCGGCGGAAGGAAGCCATCGCCGCCGTCGCCATCGAGGCGGGGGTTCCCAAGCGGGAAGTCTTCGATGCGGTGGTGGCGGCAAAGAATGCTGCCGGTACCAGCCCCCGGGACGGTAAAGGACTATCTTGAAAAGCAAAGCGCAGACCGTGTGCCGGGCGCTTTAGGCATGCGGAGGCCAAGAGCCTGCCATTAATCGACAGCGCTGATGCGCTCCCGCCCGAATAGGCGTCCACTGGATCGAGTGGAGAGGAGCTGGCATGAGTGAGATCACGGGCAACGCCGTCGCCCACGAGGCATATGCGTTCTGCTGCATGCGATGCGGGCACGGCTGGGAGCAGGCGTACGAGATAGAGCACCACACGGACGGTTCCGGACAGCAATTCGTCGTCTACAAGGCGGACGGACTGCGGGTGCCTTCCCCGCTGTCGAGCCCGACCTGCGCCAACTGCGGACACCACGTCGTGCGCATCATGCGCTCGGGACAGGTGTCCTCGGTGCACGCCCTGAGCCAGCAGATGACCGCCCCCAGGACGCCCCGGGCCCCGAAGGCGCCCAAGGCGCACAAGGCGAAGACGCCCAAGCACGGCAAGCCGATACCCGTGACCGACGAGGCGGGCGGCGCGGCCATCGGGGCCGTCGCCGACAGCGCGCGGGCGAAGCAGGACCACCACTGGCACCTCTCCGACCTCCTGCACCCTTTTCACCGTAGGTAGGCCGCCCCGGGCGCCGGGCGCCGTCCTCGTACGATCGTGCCCATGAGCCCGAAGAGCGCCGCGAACAGCGCCGAGAACAGCCCCAGGAACAGCGCCAAGAGCAGCGCCACGCGCACCGATGAGCCGCCGCCGGCACCCGAACCCCTCCGGGTGCCGGTGGCCGACTCGCACACCCACCTGGACATGCAGGGCGGCACCGTCACGGACGCCCTCGCCAAGGCCGCCTCCGTAGGAGTACCGGTCGTCGTCCAGGTGGGCTGCGACGTGAAGGGGTCCCGCTGGGCGGCCGACACCGCCGCCGCGCACGCGTCCGTGCACGCGGCGGTGGCGCTGCATCCCAACGAGGCGCCGCGCATCGTGCACGGCGACCTCGACGGCTGGTCGCGCCAGGGCGCGCGCGAGGCCGGCGGTGACGCGGCCCTGGACGACGCGCTCGCCGAGATCGACCGGCTGGCCGCGCTGGAGCAGGTGAAGGCCGTCGGCGAGACCGGGCTCGACTTCTTCCGTACGGGGCCCGAGGGCATGGCCGCGCAGGAACGCTCCTTCCGCGCGCATATCGAGATCGCCAAACGCCACGGAAAAGCACTCGTCATCCACGACCGTGAGGCGCACGCCGACGTGTTGCGTGTGCTCGCCGACGAAGGCGCCCCGGAGCGGACCGTATTCCACTGCTATTCGGGCGACGCGGAAATGGCCGAAATCTGCGCCGCTGCGGGCTACTTCATGTCTTTCGCGGGAAATATGACGTTCAAGAACGCGCAGCCGCTGCGTGAGGCGTTGGCCGTCGCTCCGCTCGAACTCGTTCTGGTCGAGACGGACGCGCCTTTTCTGACGCCCGTTCCGTACCGGGGACGGCCCAATGCGCCGTATTTGATTCCGCTGACGGTGCGTGCCATGGCGGACGTACGCGGGATCGGCGAGGACGCGATGGCGACGGCGATTTCGGCCAACACGGCGCGCGCCTTCGGGTACTGAGACGGCCGGTCCCGGCAGCTCGTGGGGACGCTGTGTAGTCGTGCTGCTTTGGAGAGTGACCGTCGCTCCGCTAGTGTCCGCCGGGTCGCGTGGGGGCCGGACCGGACTTGTGGAGCGTCGAGCGTCGTGAGCAGTACGCAGGGCAGTCACCGTGCGGCCGGACACCGCCGCCCCGAACCGGCGCCCACCGTGGCGTGGTTCACCCCGGCCGAGACGCTGGTCCCGCACCAGCAGCCACCACCCCCGGAACCGCGTGCAGACCCCGCCCC
>NZ_MDCR01000133.1:24423-24621 GCF_001723055.1 Streptomyces niveus | reverse complement strand
GCGCTGCCCGGACCACCGCCCGAACCGACCGCCACACCGATACCGGCGGACAGGCCAACGGCTCCGGCGGCGGCAAGGAAGGATCGGCGGTCGACAGCGGTGACAGCGGAGCGGATGCGGGACATGGTGCGCTCTCCCCGAGTGCGTACGTCGCGACAGCAAGGACGCCGGTCACGGACGCCGGCCTCCAACCGATGC
>NZ_MDCR01000133.1:0-24367 GCF_001723055.1 Streptomyces niveus | reverse complement strand
TCCGCTCATCCGCCGTTCACCGGACGGGGAAGCGAGGCGCTCCGCGCGCTCCGGCGGACGTGGGGAGCGCGGCTGCCCGGCCTCCTGGGGCGGCATCGGGAAAGCGCTTTCCGATTTTGTAAGACGTGTTGACGAACTAATGGGCGTGCGTCAGCATCGCCCCACCACGTGTTCGAAGTGCCGAACGGACTTCTGTCGAGCCCTGCACCCAGGAGTAAGCGCCGCATGCCCACCCGAACCGCACCCCTGCCCGTACGCAATCCAGGAACCGGCGAACTGCTGGGCGATATAGAGGATTTCGGCCCGGAACGCGTCACCGCCGCCCTCGCCGCCGCGGCACACGGGCAACGGGCGATGGCCGCAATGCCCGCCCACGCGCGCGCCCGCCTGCTGCTGACCGTCGCCGAGCTGATCGAGGCCGAATCCGACGACCTGGCGCGGCTGCTCGCCGCCGAAAACGGCAAGCCTTTCTTCCAGACGGTGGAGGAAGTGCGCGCCGCCGTACGGATCTTCCGAGGCTTCGCGGGCGAGGCCACCCGCCTCTTCGGACGGCAGATCCCGCTCGACGCCGTCCCCGGTCTGGAGAAGCACCTCGCCGTCACCGTCCGCGAGCCCATCGGCCCGGTCGCCGCGCTGGTGCCCTTCAACTACCCGGTCGAGCTGTACGCCCACAAGGCGGCGGCCGCCCTCGCCGCAGGCAACGCCGTCCTCGTCCACCCGCCCGCGCGCTGCCCGCTCGCCGTGCTGCGGATCGGCGAACTCGTGGAGCGCGCGGGCGCCCCCGAAGGCGCCCACCAGATGCTGACCGGCGGCGTGCACATCTCGCAGGAACTCGCCTCGCGCCCCGGCGTGGCGGCCGTCAGCCTCACGGGCAGCACCACCGCCGGCCGTGAGATCGCCCGCCGCGCCGCCGACACCCTGAAGAAGGTCCACCTCGAACTCGGCGGCAACGACGCCCTGATCGTCTGCGACGACGCCGACATCGAGGCGGCGGCGAACGCCGTGGTCCTCGGCCGGCTCGCCCGCGGCAACGGTCAGATCTGCTGCGCCGTCAAGCGCGTCTACGTCCAGGACGGTGTGCACGACACCTTCGTCGACGCGCTGCTGGCGGGGGCCGCCAAACTCAGCGTCGGGGACCAACTGGCCGATGGCAACGATGTCGGACCACTGATCAGTGAGGAGGCCGCCGAACGCGTCGAGTCGGCGGTCGCCGCGCTCGTCGCCGACGGCGCGCGCAAAGCGGCCGGCGGCGGGCGCCGGGGCGCCTTCTACGACCCCGCAGTCCTCGTCGACGTGCCCGAGGACAGCCCCGCCTTCGCCGACGAGATCTTCGGCCCCGTCGCACCCGTGGCCCGCTTCACCGACCCGCTCGACGCCGTACGACTGGCCAACTCCTCCCCGTACGGCCTCCAGGCGGCCGTCTTCACCCGGGACATCCAGCGCGCCTTCACACTCGCCGGACGTCTGGAGGTCGGCGGCGTCGTCATCAACGGGTCGACCGCGCTGCGCGCCGAGAACCTGCCCTTCGGCGGACCGAAGGACACCGGCGGCTCGGCCGAGGGCCTGCACGACACGGCCCTGGAGTTCACCCGGCAGAAGACGATCATCGTGATGGAGGCGTTCGGGTGAGTACGCCGACCCGGTCCACGCCCGTCCGGCCCACACCGGGCCGCCCCGTCCTGCGGATACGCGGGGTGCACAAGTCGTACGGCCCCACCGAAGTCCTGCACGGGGTGGACCTCACCGGCCGGGCCGGCGAGGTGCTCGCCGTCGTCGGCGCCAACGGCGCGGGCAAGTCCACACTCATCAAGATCCTCGCCGGCGCCGAGCGGATGAGCGCCGGAGAGCTTCAACTCGACGGCGAGGACGTCGCGTTGCGCTCACCGCACGACGCCCACACCCACGGCATCCGCACCGTCCACCAGGAACTGACCCTGGTGCCCGAGCTGTCCGTCACCGAGAACCTCCTCATGGGCCACTTCCCGCGGCGCCTCGGCGGTCTCATCGACTGGAAGGCCGCGCACCGCCGGGCCCGCGACCTGCTCGACGGCATCGGCTACGGCGCCATCGACCCCCGCGTCAAGGCGGGCCGGCTCACCGTCGCCCGTCAGCAGATGGTCGAGATAGCCAAGGCCCTCGTCAGCGAGGGCGGCGAGCCAAAGGTGCTCGTGCTCGACGAGCCGTCGGCCGTCCTCGCCGGCAGCGACCTCGAAGCGCTGTTCGTACTCATCCGCCGCCTCCAGGAACGCGGCGTCCTGATCATCTACGTCTCGCACCGGCTCGCCGAGGTCACCGAACTGGCAACCTCCATCGTGGTCATCAAGGACGGCCGGGTGGTCGCCGAGACCACCCCCGACCGCACCGACGAGAACGAACTCATCCGGCTGATGGCGGGCCGGCCCGCCGGACAGCTCTACCCGGCGCGCCGCCCCGCCGACGGCGACACCCTGCTCGACGTGTCGGGCCTCGGCCGCACCGGCGAGCTCAGCGACGTCTCCTTCGTTCTGCGCGCGGGCGAGATCACCGGCCTGTTCGGGCTCGTCGGCTCCGGCCGCAGCGAACTCGCCCGGTGCGTCTTCGGCGCCGAGCCCGCGAGGACCGGCGCCGTCCGCGCGCCGGGCAGCGACGCCGTACGGTTCCACAGCCCCCGCGAGGCCATCGCCGCCGGACTCGCGCTCGTCACCGAGGACCGCAAGGGCACCGGACTCGTCCTCGGCCTCAGCACCGCCGAGAACATCGGCCTCACCACCCTGCGCACCACCACGCGCGGCCCGCTGCTCGACACCGCGCGCCGCCGGCGCGACGTCGTCTCCATGGTCGACCGGCTCGACATCAGGCCCGCGCACTCGGCGAAGCTGCCCGTACGCACGCTCAGCGGCGGCAACCAGCAGAAGGCCGTCCTCGCCAAATGGCTGCTCACCGGGCCGCGAGTGCTGCTGCTCGACGAGCCCACCCGCGGCGTCGACATGGCCACCCGCGCCGAGATCTACCGGATGCTCGACCAACTCGCCCGCGACGGTATGGCCATCCTGCTGATCTCCTCCGACCTCACCGAAGTGCTCGGCGCCACCGACCGGGTGCTGGTGATGCACGAGGGGCGGATCGCCGCGGAACTCCCTTCGGAAGGTACGACCGAGGACACGGTCCTCGCCCACGCGATCGGACACGCAGCATGACCGAACAGCTCACCAGGACCACCGGGCCCGGCGACGGCGGACCACCGCCGCCACGGGGAGTGCGGCTGCCCCGGCTCACCGTCGCCGGCCACGACATCACCGTCGAGACCGGCATCGTCGCGCTCCTCGTGGTCTTCGTCGTGGTGGCGGGCTCCACCACCGAGGCCTTCCTCACCGAGGGCAACATCACCAACCTGCTCAAGCAGATGGTCACCACCGGTCTGCTCGCCTACGGGATGCTCGCCGTGATCCTCACCGGCGGCATCGACCTCTCCGTCGGCTCGGTCGTCGCCTTCTCCGGCATCGTCGCCGCCGGACTCTCCTCCGGACTGCCCGTACCCGTCGCCATGGCGGTCGGCGTCGCGTCCGGCATCGGCTTCGGACTCGTCAACGGAGCGCTGGTGGCGCGCTTCCAACTGGCGCCCTTCGTCGTGACGCTGGCGGCCCTCACCACCATCAGAGGACTCGCCTTCGTCTACTCGGAGACCCCCGTAGCGCCCGAGAAGCCCGGCTTCTTCGAGCTCGGCTCCGCGGTGATCGGACCGCTGCCCGTCTCCACCCTCATCATGCTGGGCGTCTTCCTCGTCGGCGGCGTCTTCCTCAGCCGCACCCCGGCGGGCCGCTCCCTCGTCGCGATCGGCGGCAGCGCGGAGACCGTACGCCTCGCGGGCATCGGCGTACGGCGCCACATCGTCCTCGCCTACACCATCTCCGGGGCCTGCGCCGGTCTCGCGGGCGTCATCCTCGCCAGCCGGGTCGGCATCGCCCAGCCCAGCGTCGGCACCGCGTTCGAACTCGACGCCATCGCCGCCTGCGTCATCGGCGGAGCCAGCCTGGCCGGCGGCAAGGGCTCCGTACGCGCCACCTTCGCCGGAGTCCTGGTCCTCGCGCTGATCAACAACCTGCTCAACCTCTACGACGTACAGAGCTTCTGGCAGCAGGTGCTCAAGGGCCTGATCATCGTCGCCGTCATCCTCATCCAGCGCACCGGCCGCTTCCGCAGCGCGACCGTGAACGATCCGAATCCCGGAAAGGCAAGTCCATCATGATCACGAAACGAGCAACCGGTGTGCTGGTGGCCGGAGTTCTCACCGCGGCTCTCGCCGGCTGCTCATCGGGCTCCGGGAGCACCGGTGAGAAGGGCGACGGCTCCTACACGGTCGGCATCGCCAACTTCACCCTCGGCGGCCCCTACTTCAACGGCATGGACAAGGCCATCAAGGCCCAGGCCAAGAAGAAGGACGTCGAGATCCTCAGCACGGACGCGGGCGGCGACGCCGCCAAGCTCGCCTCCAACGTGGAGGACCTGCTGAGCAAGGACGTCGACGCCGTCATCATCTCCGGCGGACCGCTGGAGTCGGCGCCCGCCGTCCTCAACTCCCTCAAGGCGGCGGGCAAACCGGCCGTCCTGGTCGACCGGAAGTTCCAGACCGGCGAGTACGCCAGCTGGGTCGGCCCCGACAACGAGGCGATCGGCAAGCAGAACGGCGAGTTCCTCGTCGAGCAGCTCCCCGACGGCGGAAAGGTCGCCCTCATCAAGGGCGGGCCCGCCGACAACAGCATCGGCAAGGCCCGTACGGACGGAGTGAAGGGCGCACTCGAAAGCGCGTCCGGCATCGAACTCGTCGAGGCCCCCGACTACGGCAACTGGAGCTCCGACGGCGGACTGACCGTGATGGAGAGCCTGCTCGCCGCCCACGACGACATCGACGCCGTCTTCTGCGAGAACGACGCCATGTGCCTGGGCGCCCAGCGCGCCGTCAAGGACGCCAACCGCGCCGACAAGATCGTGCTGGCGGGCGTCGACGGCCAGGCGGAGGCGCTGAAGGCCATCGGTGACGGGACCAACTACCTGGTCACCGGCCTCAACGACGCCGATGTGATCGGCAGTCTCGGCCTGGACAGGACCGTGGAGATCCTCGACGGCAAGAAGCCCGAGAAGGACACGGTCGTGCCCTCGCCGCGCGTCACCAAGGAGAACGCGGAGAAGTACTACGACCCGAAGGGCAACTTCTGATGAGCCGCACACCCTCGAATCCACCACCGGGAGACGGGACCGGCCGCACCCGGTCCCTGCCCCGGACGAAGCGCGCGTACGCCCTGACGGCGCTGCTCTGCGGCGCCCTCGTCGTCCCCCTCTCCCTCGGGTCCGCGAACGCGGCCCCGGACGACGGGACCGGCGCGGCCACGGCGGCGGGCAAGCCCGCCAAGCCGCCGAAGCCCCCCAAGGCACCGAAGTGGAAGCTGCTCCACCAGGAGAGCTTCAAGAAGAAGCTCGACCCCAAGCGGGCGTCCTGGACCCGTGAGACGTACAGCGAGCCGTTCGACACCATCATGGAAGACAACGGCAAGTGGTACGCGAACGACTACGGGCCCGCGTGGAACACCGCGTTCAACTCCTTCGACACCTACCGCAAGGAGTTCACGGTCGGTGACGGCGGCTGGCTCACCGCCTCGCTCTCCGCGCGCGACTGGAACAAGGACGGCCGGATCGAGAAGGAGCCGTCCATCACCAACAGCACGGCCGGCGGCCAGACCGTCGCCGAGCTGAACGTGCCCGACCACACCGGCGGCGCGATCTTCCGGCCCACGGAGTCCCTGCCGGACCAGTACCGCATCGAGTACAAGCTCAAGACGCTCGACTTCGGCGGGAAGCGCAACGGCACCATCGACTACGACAACCGCACCAACGGCTACAGCAAGGACGGCTGCAAGACCCAGCACCCGTGGGGCGAGGGCTCGAACAGCCCCGGCTGGGAGGGTGACGCGTCGGCGCCGTACTGCGAGTGGCAGGACGTCCGGGCCGGCAAGTACGGATACAACGGCTTCCACTTCCTGTCGATCGTGGACTTCGCCGACCCCGCGCCTCGTAACAACCACTTCTGGCACTACCGCCGCAAGGTCCTGATGGACTCCTTCTCCCAGCACCCCGACCGGGTCGGCACGGGCACCGGCGGCCGGGTCTGCAACTCGGCGGACGACACGTACTACGACTACAAGGACAGCAGCTTCAACACGGTCAACATGTGGATCAGCGGACTGCCGAACTGGACCCCGGGCAAGGGCGGTCTGGCGGGCAACTCGCAGTGGTTCATGACCAGTTGCTCGGACGGCGTCGCCGAGCAGCAGCTGTCGTCGGCGGCGGAGCTCCAGCCGGAGCTGATGCCCAACCAGGACTACACGTTCGCCATCGAGCGTGACGCCACCGGCTACACGCTGGAGGCCAGCGGCAACTTCGCGCGCGCCGGGCAGCAGACGCTGCGCTTCCACCGGCCGTTCATCGTCGACGACAAGCCGATCTGGCACTACAACGTCAAGCCGGGCGAGTACGACGGGCGTTACAACAACAGCCTCGTGCAGAACGACTACAACGGCAGCGCCACCTGGCCCGACCAGTGGCCCTCCGGATCCGCCTACCCGGACTCCTTCGTCATCGGAGACCTGTACACGAACGTGTACGAGGGCAGCGCCAGCCTGACCGACATCAAGATGTTCGTGCCCAAGGGGAAGAAGTAGCGAAGAGAACGATGTCGTAGGCATCCCAGGGAGTAACGCGCGGGTCGAGGGGGCACATGCCTCTTCGACCCGAGCCTGCGGCTTCCCCGCCGCAGAGTCCCATCGGCCCCACCGGTCCACCCCCTGCCGGTGGGGCCGCCTTTTTGTCCGGGCCCGGCCCAGTGCCCTAATGCTCCACGGAGACCGTTACGGGCCCGGCGTCCCGGTCCTCGGCCCGTACCCGCGTCGTCCAGGCGGCCGACAGGCGCAGCGTCCGGTTGGGGGTCGCGCCAAGGACGAGCCGCTGCCGGTGGAGTTCTGTCCCGGCCCGGCTGACGACCAGCGACGACCACGGGGCGAGTCCGCTCTCCGTACGGAGGATGAAGCCGCCCGTCGCGACACGCGGGTCCGCCGGATCCAGCCGGCTGGGTGTGATCCACCGCAGAGGTGCCTCGACCTGGACCGGTACCCGCGCGGCCGGGGCGGCGCCGTCCGTCAGATGGCGCAGTACGGGAGCGGCGGCCAGCAGGCCCTCCCGTGCGGCCGTGCCCGCGGGCTCGATGCCGCGCAGCAGGTTGCCGACCGCGAAGACCCCCGCCCGGTCGGTACGGAACGACCCGTCGACGGCCGGGCCCCGGGTGGCGCGGTCGAGCGTGACCCCGCCCAGGCGGGCCAGCTCGTGGTCGGGGATCCAGTCGCCGGTGAACACCACCGTGTCGCAGGCGACGGTCGTGCTCCGGCCGTCCGCCCGCCGCAGCACCACCCCCGACAGCCGTCCCCGGCCGAGCAGTTCACCCACCCGTGTGCCGACGAGCAGCGGGACGCCGTGCCGGAGCCGGGCGTCGAGTGCCGTGACGGGGGAGACCTGGTGATGGGGCAGCTCCGTGACCATTGCCACCACCTCGACCCCGGCCTCCCGCAGGATTCGCACGGCGGAGTAGCTGACGGACTCGGCGCCCACGACGAGCGCGCGCCGCCCGAGGGCCCGGTGGCGCAGACGCACCGTCCGCTGAAGCTCTCCCGTGGTGAACACCCCGGCGGGCCGGGTGCCCGGTACGAGACGGGCGCTGCGGGGACGTTCGCGGGCACCGGTGGCCAGGACGACCGCGCGCGCCGTGATCCGCTCCAGACCGGCCGGGCTCGTCACGTCGACGGCGAGCGGGTCGGTCGGCGGGCCGGTCGGCGGGCCCTTCGGGGGGCCGTCGCTCCATCCGGTCACCGTGACACCCGTACGCAGCGTCGCCCCGGCGCGCACCGCCGCGTCCGCCCAGTGCAGCGCGTACGCCGGGCCCGTCATCGGCCGGCGCGGATCACGCGTCCCGAACCCGGCGTGGAGGCAGTACCGGGGGACACCCCCCGGCTCGTCCTCACGGTCGACGACCTCCACACCGACGCCGCCGGCCGCGGCGAGCCGGGACGCCAGCGCCAGACCGGCCGGGCCCGCGCCGACCACGAGGACGTCGACGGCGCGCTCCCGCCGCCCTGTTGGAGATACGGGCTGTTCGCGGGTCATCGTGCGGCCTCCGTGCCGGGCGCGTCGAACAGGGCGCGCAGCTCGGCCCCGCAGTAGAACCCCTGGCACCGGCCGCCCAGCGCCCGGGTGCGCCTCCGCAGCCCCTCGGGCGACGAGGGCGGGATGTCGGCGGCGAGCGCGTCCCGGATCTCGCCCCGCGAGACGCGCTCGCAGTGGCACACGAGCGCCCCGTACGCCGGATCGGCCGCGATCAGGTCCGCGCGTCGGTACGGCCGGGCGCGGGCCTCGCCGAGATAGGGCATCGTCAGCGGCGGGAGTTCCCCCGCCGTACCCACCCCGGCACCGGCCTCCGTCAGCAGCTCCACCACATGCGCGGCGATCGCCATCGACGCGGTCAGCCCCGTCGACCGGATGCCGCCCACCGTGACATAACCCTGCTCGGGGTGCGAGCGGATCGCGTAGTCGTCGTGCTCCGTCGCCGCGCGCAGCCCCGCGTACACGGCGGTCACCTCCTCTTCGAGGAGGTCCGGCACGATCCGCCGGCCCTTCTCACGGAGGAACGCCAGCCCTTCGGCCGTCGAACCGGTCGCCCGCTTGTCGTCCAGATCCTCGGCGGTCGGGCCGAGCATCACATTGCCGTACACGGTCGGCGACACCAGCACCCCCTTGCCGAGCGCCGTGGGCACCGGCAGCAGGATATGACCGACCAACGCGCGCGCGATCTTGTCGAAGACCATGAGCTGACCGCGCCGGGGAGTCACCGAGAAGTCGGTGTGGCCGAGCAGCCGGTCGAACGCGTCGGCGTACAGACCCGCCGCGTTGACCAGCCACCGGGTGCGCAGGGGCCCGCGTCCGGTGGCGAGCCGATGCAGCCTGTCCCGCGACGACGGGGACCCCTCGGTCACCTCGCTCACCCGGCAGCCGAGATGCAGGTCGACCCCGCCGCGTACCGCCTGGGTCGCGTACGCGAGCGTCGTCGTCCACGGGCAGATGATGCTCTCGTCGGGGACTTCGAGCGCGCCCAGCGCTCCCGGCCCCAGATGCGGCTCACGTCGGCGCAGTTCGTCGGCCGGGACCGTCCGGGTGCGCCGGTAGCCGTTGCGCTCGGCCTTCCCGGCGAGCGCCGGCAGCGCGGCGAGCTGTTCGTCGTCCCAGGCGACGAGCAGGGCACCGATCGGCTCGACCGGGATGCCGCACTCCTCGGCGTACGCGGCGAGCCGGCCCTGGCCCTCGTGTACGAGCCGCGCTTCGAGCGACCCAGGCACGGCGTCGAAACCGGTGTGCAGAATGGCCGTGTTGGCCTTCGACGTCCCCTCGCCGACATCGGCGGACGCCTCGACCAGCGCGGTACGCAGCGGATACCGGGCCAGCTCGCGCGCGATCGCCGCGCCGACGACCCCGGCGCCGACGACCACCACGTCGTACACCTCGTCCGGCAGCGGCCCGGACCTGGTGACCGTCATGCCGCGCCCGCGCCGCTGTCCGTACCGGCCGGTGTACGGGCGATCAGCGCCGCCACCTCCGTACGGAAGACGCCCAGCCGCTCGGCGGCCTCGGCCGCCCCGATCCGCGGCTCGAAGACCTTCCTGGGCCGCCACCTGGGCGCGGCCCGCTCGACCGTCATCGCGGGGTCCAGCCCGAGCCGGGCGACGGCGCCCACCCCCAGCGCGGTGGCGTCGGGCGACGGGGAGATCTCGACGGGCAGTTGGAGCAGGTCGGCCTGTGTCTGCATGAGCAGGTCCGACCGGGTCAGCCCGCCGTCGACCCGCAGTGACTCCAGGGGCGTACCGGTGTCCTCGGCCACCGCGTCCGCCAGCCCGACGACCTGCGCCGCGACGCCCTCGCACAGAGCCCGCACCAGATGTCCGGGGCCGGTCTCCAGACTGAGCCCGCTCAGCGACCCCTTCGCGTCGCCGCGCCACCACGGCGCGGCGAGTCCGGCGAGCGACGGTACGAAGGTGACGCCCCCGCTGTCGGCGACGGACGCGCCCACCCGGTCGAGGTCGTCGGCGCCGGAGATCACCCCGAGATCGGTCAGCCACCGCACGGCCGAGGCCGCCGTGTAGACCTGTCCGTCGAGGCAGTAGCTGGTACGGCCGCCGAGGCGCCAGGCAACACAGCCGACCAGACCGGCCGTGCTGCGCAGCGGGCGCGCGCCGGTCTGCGCGAGGAGGAACGCCCCGGTGCCGTAGGTGCACTTGGCCGTCCCTGGCTCGGTCACGCTCTGCGCGAGCAGCGCGGCCTGCTGGTCGACGAGCAGGCCCGTCAGGGGAATCGCGTCGCCGAAGGCGGTCGTGACACCGAACTGCCCTGCCGCGTCCACCACTTCGGGCAGCCGCTCGCCGCCCATCCCGAAGACGTCGAGCGCGGCGGGGGACCACGCGGCGGTGTCGAGGTCGAGCAGCTGGGTACGCCCCGCCGTCGCCGCGTCGGTGACGAACGCGCCGGTCAGCTGGTGGACGAGCCAGGAGTCCGACGTGGTGACGACGCCTTCACGGGTCAGGTTCCGGCGGATCCACGCCATCTTCGGCGCGGCGAAGTACGGCTCCAGCGGCAGCCCGGTCAGCTCCCGCAACATGGCGGCGTGCGGGGCGAGTTCGGTACAGACGGAGGCGGCACGCCGGTCCTGCCACACGACCGCGTCGGTGAGCGGCGCACCGGTGTCCGGGTCCCACGCCAGGACGGTCTCGCCCTGGTTCGCCAGCCCGACCGCCGCGACGGGTTCACCCGCTTCGGCGAGCGCCCGGCGCCCCGCGTCGACGACCGAGGAGAGCAGCAGGGCGGGGTCGGCCTCGACCAGCCCGCCGGAGCCGTACCGGGGCGGTGCCGGGGCGGAGCCGCTGCCGATCACCCCGCGCTCCGGGCAGATCACCAGGGCCTTGGTGGACGAGGTGCCCTGGTCGACGGCGAGCACCGGCCGCGAGGACGGGTCCACGGCGCTGCCGGGGGAGTGCTGAACAGGCGGCATGTCACATGTTTCGCTCGTAGTACCGGTGATCGTTCGATCACTCAGCGAAAGGGTGGCGCGGCCTGCCTGCGACGTCAAGGTCACGACATGCACTCAGGGTTGCCTAAGATCAGCAAAGTATTCAAAGGCCGCCGGATTGACCCCTACACTGATCGCCGAGTAACAGCGGAGTGTCACTGAGTAGCGTGATTCTCGGGTGTTGGGATGTGAACTACACCGGAAAGAGGCGGAGTTGCGGCAGAATCGGGCAGAGGGTCCGTGAGCGATCGCTTTCGTCCGCTCTATCACCCAGCAGGCCACGACGGTGAACTCCGCGCGGCCGTACAGGAATTGCGCACCGGCCGCTGGCTGTCGATGCGCAAGATGCTCGCCGACACACGTGGTTGGCCCCTGTGGACCCAGCGTACGCAGGTGCTCGCCGCCGTCGCCGCGGGCTCGGACACCGTGCACACCTGGCTGGCCGAGGAACCGGACAGCACGGCGGCGGTCGTCATGCAGACACGTGTCGCGGTGGAACGCGCCCTGCGCGCGCACCGCGAGGGCCACGCGCGGACGACCGACCTCTGGCAGCAGGCGTGGGAGGCGTGCGGCGACACCGCGCGGCTGGTGCCGGCCGACCCCGTCCCCTGGGTCTGTCTGCTCGCCCTCGCCCAACTCGACGGCAAGCAGCGGATGGAGGAGAACCGGCTGGCGCCGCCGGGGCCGATGCTCTTCCCCGGCCCGTGGGCGCTGCTCGCCGAGGCCGACAAACGCGACCCGGGCAACCGCGAGGCGTACCACCGGATGCTCCAGTTCGTGTACGCCCGCAGGTCCGACGGCTCGCTGTCCGAGGCGGTCAACTTCGTCCAGTGGGCGGCCTCTTCCGCGTCCGAGGGCTCGGCGCTCCAGGCCCTTCCGCTGTTCGTACGGGTCGAGCGGTACCGCAGGGAGGGCGGCAACGAGAAGGCGCTGGACCTCCACTGGGTCACCGAGGACGCCACCCGGGACGCGCTGCGGGCGCTGAACATCTGGTTCGACCATTCCGTGCCGGGCGAAGCCTCCCTGCTGGATCTCAACTATCTGGCGCACGCCCTGTGGGGCTCGCTCCAACTGGCCGAGGCGGCAAGGGTGTTCGAGGCTCTGGGGCCGTACTACACCCCGCTGCCGTGGGCCTACCGGGCCCGCAGCCCGAACGACACCGGCCAGGTCGAGGAGGTGTTCGCCCGCGCCCGCGCCCGCTGCTTCGCCGCCGCCGCCGAGCGGAAACCGGATTCCTAGACCCCCTCGGCGCCCCGGCCGCCGCCCCGACAACGCAAGGTCCCCACCGCACAGCACCCTTGTCTCTTCATCTCTCCGTACCCGGAGGTACTGCCATGTCCGTCTCCCCACCGGTCTGGTCGAAGTCGGAACCAGCGCCGCAGCAGGACGAGGAAGAACGCCTGAGGGAACTCGGCTATCAGCCGGTACTCGCCCGCCGGATGGGCGGTTTCGGCAACTTCGCCATCAGCTTCTCGGTGATCTCGATCCTCTCGGGATGCATGACCCTGTACGGCTTCGGGCTCATCACCGGCGGCCCCGCCGTGATGCTGTGGGGCTGGGTCGGTGTCGGTCTCTTCGTGCTCTGCATAGGCATGGCGCTCGCCGAGGTGACCAGCGCCTATCCCACGTCGGGCGCCCTCTACTACATGGCCGACCGGCTCGGCGGACGTAAGTGGGGCTGGTACACCGGCTGGCTGAACCTGCTCGGACTGCTGGGCGCGATCGCCGGAATCGACTACGGCGCGGCCCTGTTCACCGGCGCGTTCCTGAACCTCCAGTGGGGCTTCGAGCCCACGCCCGGCTGGACCATGGTCATCTTCATGTGCATCCTGCTGCTGCACGCGACGCTGAACCTGTTCGGCGTCCGGCTGGTCAGCGTGCTCAACTCGATCAGCGTCTGGTGGCACCTCGGCGGCGTCGCCCTGATCGTCGGCATCCTCGCCGTCGTCCCCAAGAACCACCAGTCGCCCGAGTTCGTCTTCACGCAGTTCGTCAACGAGACCGGCTGGGAGAACCCGATCTATGTCGCCGCGATCGGTCTGCTGCTCGCCCAGTACACCTTCTGCGGCTACGACGCCTCGGCCCATCTCTCCGAGGAGACGTCCAACGCCTCCGTCTCCGCCGCACGCGGCATCGTGCGCGCGATCTGGGTCTCCTGGATCGCCGGGTTCGCCCTCCTCGCCGGTCTGACCTTCGCCATCCAGGACTACGCGGCCACGAGCGGCGCGGCCGTGCCACCCGCGCAGATCTTCATCGACGTCCTGGGCACCAACGGCGCCAGCGCTCTTCTGCTTGTCGTGATCATGGCGCAGTTGTTCTGCGGCAACGCCGAAGTGGCCGCCGCCAGCCGTATGGTGTTCGCCTTCAGCCGGGACAACGCCCTGCCCGGATCGGCCCTGTGGCGGCGCGTCAGCAGCCGTACGCAGACCCCGGTGCCCGCGGTGTGGCTGTCGGTCGGCTTCGCGTGCGTGCTCGCCCTGCCGTCGCTGTACTCGCCGACCGCGTACGGCGCCGTGACGGCGATCAACGTCATCGGCATCACCCCCGCGTACGCGATCCCGATCTATCTCAAGCTGCGCGCCGGCGACCGCTTCCAGCCCGGTCCCTGGACGCTGGGCCGCTGGAGCAAGCCGATCGGCTGGATCGCCGTCGTCTGGGTCGTGATCATCACCGTGGTCTTCCTGCTGCCGCAGAAGAACCCGGTCACCACGGACACCATGAACTACGCCGTGGTCGCGCTGGCCGTCGTGCTGGCCCTGGCCACCGCCTGGTGGTACGCGGCGCGCGGCTCGTACAGCACCCCGCAGTCGTACGGAAGCGCCCGCGAGCAGTCGGAGATCTCCGAGAACATCGTGTAGCTCCCCGCCCCACCGCACGTCCTCGGTACGGAGGCGGAGCCGACATCGCCTCCGTACCAAGGACGCCGGTCAGTTGTCCTGAAGGAACTTCCTGGCCAGCTCGCCGCCCAGCTTCACCGCCGCCGACCGGTTCTCGATCGGCGTGACCCGCGAGTTCTTGAACAGGATGTACGTCACCCCCGACGCGACTCCGCCACGTGCCGGATCGGGGTCGATCCCGAGCGACTTCGCCGCGGCGTACGAGGCCTCCCCGACGAGCGCAGCGGGACCCGTGTCGCCCACCACCGCGTACTCCACCCGGTCCTTGTACACGACGGCCGCGACACCGCCGCCCCGGACGCCGGCCGCCCGGTAGTCCCAGACCTTGCTCGGCGCGGGCACCACGATGTACGGCAGCTTCTCCGCGTTCAGCGGTTCGCCGTTCGACTGGTGGAAGGCCGTGTCCCCGTGGAACCACGGGTCGGTGCGCTTGTTGCAGCGCGCGGTGACCTGGCCGTCGCAGTCGATGTCCAGGTCGGCCTTCCAGTGCACGGCGCCCTTCTTCCCGCACACGGGGATGTCGGCGGACCGGCCCTGGTCGCTGCGGTACAGACCCTTCGAGACGCGTGCGCAGCCCTGGACCTTCGCCCGCAGGGCGTCGGCCGTGACCGGACCGTCCAGCCGGAACGAACCCGCGGCGGCCTGCGGTCCCGCCGCCCCGTCCCGTGGCGCCGGAGGCGGCGGCAGACGCGTCGTGTCGAGCGCCGACGCGGGGTGCGCGGTGGCGGGCAGCGCCGCCGCTGTGAGCAGGACCGCGCCGAGAGCGGCGTGGATGTGGGATCGATGGTGCACGGAGGCGTCTCCCTTTCCGGACTGCCGGATCTTCTCTGCGTACGGGCGCTACTTCCCGACGGAGCCCTCGTCGCTCCACTCGCCCTTGCCGCCTTCATCGTCCGCGCGGCTCTCCATGGAGAGGGCCAGCCGGCCGAGGAAGATCCGCTGCCCCGTCACCAGCAGCTCCACGGCGTCCTCCAGGGGGACCCAGTCGAGCCGGTCGAGCTCCGGGAACTCCCGCTCCACGCCCGACCCGCGCGGCCACTCCATGGTGAAGGTGCCCGGTACGGCGAGGGCGGGATCGAAGTTCGCCTCGATCGCCCATACGGTGACGGTCTTGCCGCCCGACTGACGGGTCTCGCCCAGCGGCTCCCGGCGCCCCTCGGGCGCGGGGTGCCCCACTTCCTCGGCGAACTCCCGGTCGGCCGCCGCCTCGGGCGTCTCGTCGGGGCCGTACTCCCCCTTGGGGATCGACCACGCGGCCCGCGTACGGCCGGCCCAGAACGGGCCGCCCATGTGCCCGATGAGCACTTCGGTGCCCGTGGCCGTGACCCGGTACAGGAGGAGTCCGGCGCTTCGCTTCCCTGACATCACGTCAGTCTGAGCGGGGTCCGGCGGGGCCGCCATCGGGGGAGCGCATGCGGGGCAGCCGGTCCGTCCCGACGGCGCCCGAAGCCGCCCCGGCGCCGGCCAAAAGGTAAAGGGAGGGTCATGGGAACGTAATGGGAGTCTCGCGGCGTTAGAGGGGTAGACGTAGTCCGAGGCCCCACGGCGGGGCCGTCGGTGTCATCGAAGCGCAGGAGACGGCATGCCCGGAATCATCGACCGCATCAAGGCCTTCACCCGTAGCCCGCAGGGGCAGCGCGTGATCGGTCAGGCGCGCGCGGCCTCGTCGGACCCGAGGAAGCGCGAACAGGCCCGCCGGCTGTTCGGCAAGCTGCGTGGCGGCAGGCGCTGACCGGGCACGGACCACCGTGGGTACCCGCACAGGGCGGGGCCCGGCCTCTTCACGAGGCCGGGCCCTGCCTGCGGCTGCCTGTTCCGGGTACGGCGCCTCGGAACAGTCGCCGCGTCAGGGGAACTGGACCACGACCGAGGGGATGGTCGACGTCCCGGAGGTGGGTTCGCCGGTGTCGTTGATCACCCGCTCGTACTGGCCCTGACCACCGAGCGAGACCACCAGCAGATGGTGGAACTTCACGCCCGGTTTCACCGGCGCCTGGAAGCCGTTGTGCTGCTGGATCGTGGGATCGACGTTGTAGTAGCAGTAACTGCCCATCCCCCAGCCCTCGTGCTGTTCGACCGAGTCGTCGACCCGGTAGGCCGCGTAGCCCTTCGTGTCGCCGTTCTGGATGGCGGCCTGGTTCGGCGCGTCGTACGCCTTCTCGTTCTGGAAGAAGATCGTCCGGCCGCGTTCGCCGTACCACTCGACGTCGTATTTGTTGAAGTGTTCGACGAACAGGCCGGTGGCCAGGACGTCGTCACCGTTCACCCGTACACCGAAGTCGGCCCGGTTGGTCTCCCAGCCGACCCCGTCACCGTGATCCGCCCGCCACACCCAGGTGTGGTCGATGATCGTGTCGTCGCTGTTGACGACCATGCTCGTGGTCGCCTTGCCGGGCCCGGCGCCGCCGATCCGGATGAAGACGTCCTGGACCGTGGTCGGGTTCGCGGAGTGGTCGGCGGACGAGCCCTCGGGGCCGACCTCCAGCAGCGTCTCGGAGTTGACCGGACCGGCGTCGATCAGGAAGCCGGCCAGCTTCACCCCGTCCACGTCGGCGACCTTCATCGCCGTCACCCCGTTGTCCGGGATGATCGTGGCGAGCCCGAGACCCAGGACGACGGTGTCCGCCCGGTTCACCTCGATCGTCTCGTCCACGTGGTAGACGCCGGGCGTGAACAGCAGGTTGAGGCCCTGGTCGAGCGCGGCGTTGATGGTCTGCGCCGTCGCGCCCGGCTTGACCACGTAGAACTGGTCCAGATCGATCGACGAGCCCGCGGGCGCGCCGCTGTCCCACGTCACCCCGCGCGCGTTCGTCCGCTTCTCCGGCACGAACACCTTGTAGGCGTCGCCGTCGAGATGGAGGAACGGCTTCTCGCGGGAGGTGGGGGTGGTCTCCAGCGTGGTGTACGGCGGGTCGGGGAAGGACTGCGCGGGCGCGCCCTCCACCCCGGAGAACGTCATGTTCCACACGGCGTTCTGCCAGCCGCCGACCTGGCTGTCGCGGGTGTACCACTGCTGCTGCGAGTACGGTCCCACGGAGCCGTCGATCTTGCTGTCGGCGATGTAGCCGCCACTGGCCCAGCCGTAACCGTCGGGAGCGAGGTTCAGCCCGCCCTTGACGTGCATACGGCGGAACGGCGCGGCCTGTGAGACGGCCCAGCGGTTCGTCCCGTTCACCGGGTTGAGCGACAGGTTCTCAGCCGAACGCCAGAAGTTCTGGGTCGCGTTGCCATTGAACCAGCCGGCGTCCACGGTCACGTCACCGTTGATGCTGACGTCGTCCGGCGAGAGCCCGAGACCCGACACCGAGGTGTAGAAGCCGAGTTGGGCGTTGAGCCCGTTGTACGTACCGGGCTTGAACAGGAACTGGTAGCGGCCGGAGCCGAACTGGGCCGACTCCTGCTGCTTGAAGACCTCGTCGAGCCTGCCCTGGATGTTGGGCGTCGAAGGGTCGAACACGATCACGTTGGGGCCGAGATCGCCGCCGCCCTCGATCGGGTCGGCGTGCGCGGGACTGCTCGGGACGAAGGCCAGCAGGGTCGCGGCCAGGGTGGCGGCGAGCGTCGCCGCCAGTCCGCGGCGGCGGGACGGCGACGGTGCGCCGCGGAACGCCGCAGAACCGGTGGGGGGAGCGTGCACGGGCATCTCTCCTGTGTCGTGAACGGTGGGGGGAACGCGCGGAAAGCCCTCCGTGAATCACGAGAGAGCGCTCTCCGGATGCACGGCTGATGCTGCTCTGCTGTTTCGTACACGTCAAGAGTTGTGAACAGATGGACCGTCATGGGTTGTGTTGCCGACAACAAGTGACCGCCGCCGCCCAGTTGGGCGTCGGCGGTCACCGGCCGGGGCGGAGCCCCGGATCAGCCTCCGGATCAGCCTCCGGGCCGGACTCCGGGTCAGACGTACTGCCAGAGGTGGTCGTCCGTGCCGTTGTCCTCGAACTGGACCACCTGCGCGCTGTTGCCCGTCGACATCCCGTCGACGCCCAGGACCTTCCCGCTGTGCCGGTTGAGTATGAGCGACCAGCCGTCGCCCCGGTCGACCAGCTGCCAGAGATGGTCGCCGCGCCCGTCGTCGTCGAACTGCACGATCCGCGCGCTGTTCGCCGTCGATCCGCCCTCGGCGCCGATGATCTTCCCGCTGTGGCCGTTACGGATCAGGAACCAGCCGCCGCCCGCCGGGGCCAACTGCCAGGCGTGGTCAGCCGTTCCGGTGTTGTCGAACTGCACGACCCGCCCACCCGCGTTCAGCGACATGTTGTCCACGGCGAGCACCTTGCCGCTGTGCTTGTTCCGTATCCGGCGGTACGGCGGCTCCGCCGTCCAGGCCCGCCCGCCGGGCGACGCGGTCGGGAAGGCGGTGATCCGCAGCCGGGCCGCGCCCATCGGGATGAGCGTCACCGGCTCGGGCGGCGCCGTACTGCGGGCCGGACTGTCCTGGAGGGGAGCGACGACCCGCTGGTCGTCGGCCACCCACTCCTCGATGCGGCGCGCCGAGGTGGTGATCCGCACGGGCGACCCCTCATGGGTGAAGGGGTTCGCCGCGAGCGGTCCGCGGTCCGCCGTGAACCGCAGCCCGCGCAGCGGATCGGGCGCGAGGCCGACGTTCCACGGGGTGGTGGGGTGCACCGAGAGTTCGGGGAAGTCCTCGGTGCCCGCGAACCGTTCGTACCGTTCGCCGATCTTGAGGGAGTAGGTGAGCGGCCCGTGGTCCACGCTCACGGCCCCGTGGTTGTCCTCCCACGTCCGTACGGTGGTGCGCTGCGGCAGCTTCAGGGTCACCCGCTCGCCGCCGCTCCACTGGCGTTCGACCTTCACGAACCGCGGCCCGTCGCCCCGTACGGCCACCCGCCGTCCGGCGACGGTGAGTTGGGGGTCCGCGCACCAGCCGGGGATCCGCAGATAGAGCGGGAAGGTGACCCGCCGGGGCGTGTTGACGGTGAGGGTGACGGTCTCCTTGAACGGGTAGTCGGTGTCCGAGGTGACCGTGACCTCCGTGCCGTCGCCGACCTTCGCGCGCACCTGGCTCGGCGCGTACATCGCCGCCGCGAGACCCCGGTCGGGGGTGGCCAGCCACAACTCCTCGGTGAAGTAGGGCCAGCCCATGCCGTAGTTGTGCGGACAGCAGCGGTAGGGGACGATGCCCGGCTTGTACGCCTGCATGGCGAAGCCGTTCTGGAACTGGCCCTGGTTCTTGGCGGTGTTGTCGAGTTCGACGCTGTTCGCGCTGGTGATGTAGTGGACGCCCCGGCCTTCCGGGTCGGTGGCCGCGGGCAGCAGGTTGAAGGCCAGCTCCTCGCACCGGTCGGCCCACACCGGGTCGCCGGTGATCCGGGTGAGCAGTTCGTGGCTGGCCATGAACTCGACCGTGCCGCAGGTCTCGAAGCCCTGCCGGGGGTCGTCGAAGCCGGGGCGGGAGTTCTCGTCGCCGGCGAAACCGCCGCCGGGGAACTGGCCGTAGGCACCCATGACGGAGGCGTAACTCCGGTACGTGGCCCGGGTCAGCTCCGCCGAGCCGGACCGCAGCGCGTACTGGGCGGGCTCGCGGAAGCCCTGCGCGATGTTGACGTTGTGCAGGTCGGGGAAGTTGTCCACCCAGTTGGCGCCGTGGGTGTGCATCTTGTCCGCGAGATCGAGCAGGAAGGACTCACCGGTGCGGTTGTAGAGCCAGAAGACGATGTCCAGCCCGTCACCCCAACGCTTCGACACCCAGCTGGAGTTGAAGGCGCCGGGCCCCTGCGTGTTCATGTAGCGCAGGAACGGCAGGGTGAACGGCACGATGCGCTCGTCGCCGGTGAACTCCTCGTGCGAGCGCAGCGCCTGAAGGAGCGGCAGATACGGCCAGAAGTCCGGCCCGCCGTTCAGCGCCGTACGCAGCCGGGTGGGCCCGAAGAAGCCGTCGGGCTGCCGGGTGGCGATGATCGCGTCGATCCAGCGGCGGGCGGTGGCGAGGGCGGCCGGGTCGCCGGTGAGGGCGGCCAGGCTCACGTAACCGCGCAGCCAGTAGGTGACCTCCTCCCAGCCGTCCTTCTCCGGGTGCGCCCAGCCGGAGTCCTCGAACCGCAGGAAGTGCGAGACCTCCGCGTACCGGCCGAACAGCCCGTCGAGCAGCAGGCGCAGCTGGCCGGTGAGCCAGCCGCGCGGGGTGACGCTGCCCAGCGGCAGCTTCTGGAAGGCGGTGGGGGCGAGCGGCGCGGCGTTCGGCGTGTACCAGCCGCCGCGCGCCGGGGGTACGGCGGCGGCCGTCGGTGCCAGCGGCCCCAGCAGGCCCGCACCGCCGATCGCGAGGGCGCCGGTACCGAGGAAATGTCGCCGGTCGAGCGTCATCGGGTCTCCCGTCCACAACATCGACGAAGGGTTGTACAACGTTGGAAAGAGCCACTGCGCATCACAGCACGACGCCCCCACCGTGTCCAGGTGCCGGACAGGACGGAGTGGAGGCGTTATGCACTGAGATGGCAGAAAAGTTACGCTTCTTACACAATCTCTACTTCCGGAGCGGGCACATGGCAGGACGGAACCGCCCGGCCATCGGCGCGGACAAGCGGCTCGCCCTGAACCGTATGGGGAGTTTCGACTGGGACCTGCTGAAGAGGACCCTCGATCTCGATGCGGCGGGGCTGGCGGTGTTCGACCTGCGCCCGGGGGAGTACGACGGCAATCCCGAAACCCTCAGCCGCCGCGTACCGCCCGAGGAGGGCATACGTCTCGACGCCACCGTGGACCGCGCGATCCGCAGCGGCCGGACGTCGTACGGAGCGTACTTCCAGGTCACCCGCCGTAACGGCATCCGTCAGTGGACCCATGTCCGGGCCCGCATCCTGCGCGACGCACAGGGATCCCCGCACCGCGTCATCGGCATCGTCCGCAACGCCACCACCGAACTGACCGAGTTTGCCGAGGTCAGCGCCGAGGAGGCGGGCCGTCGACGGCTCACCGGCATCGTCCAGGGCACCACCGAGGCCCTGTCCCGCGCCCTGACCGTCGACGACGTCACCGCCGTCCTGGGCGACGTCGCCGGCCTGGAACGATTCGGGGCCGAGGGACTGGCACTCGGCCTGGTCGACGGCGGGGCGGTCAGACTGGTCGCCCTGTCCGGAGAGTCCCTGGAGACGGCGGAGGAGCCGCCCCTCGCCCCGCTGGACGACGCGAGGCCGCTCGCCCGCGCGGCCCTCACCCAGCGTGCCCACTTCGCCACCTCCCTCCCCGGCCGCGCGGACGACCGGACCAGGCCGCGCCCGCACGTCGACGGCCACGGCTTCGACGCCGCGGCCTTCCTGCCGCTCGTGGCCCAGGCCCGCTCCATCGGCGGCCTCGCGCTCTTCTACCGGGGACGCACCCACTTCACGCCCGAGGACCGCAACGTCTGTCTCGGCCTGGCCGGCATCGTCGCCCAGTCGCTCCAGCGCGCGATCCTCTTCGACCAGGAACGGGAGTTCGCCACCGGACTCCAGTCGTCCATGCTGCCGCGCGACATCCCCGCCTTCAGCGGCGTCGAGATCGCCGTGCGCTACCACGCCGCCTGGAGCGGGAGAGACGTCGGCGGCGACTGGTACGACGTGATCGCCCTGCCGCGCGGCAGGGTCGGCGTCGTCGTCGGCGACGTCCAGGGACACGACACACACGCCGCCGCCGTCATGGGACAGCTGCGCATAGCGCTGCGCGCCTTCGCCGGCGAGGGCCATCCACCGGCCACGGTGCTCGCGCGGGCCTCCCGGTTCCTGGTCGAGCTGGACACCGAGCGCTTCGCGACCTGCACCTACGCCGAGCTCGACCCCGCCACCGGAGCCGTACGGGCGGTACGCGCCGGGCACCTGGGTCCGCTCGTCCGGCACACCGACGGCAGAACCGGCTGGCCCCATCTGAGCGGCGGCCTCCCACTGGGCCTGGCCACCGAGTTCGGGCAGGAGGACTTCCCCGAGACCCGGCTCGACCTGGTGCCCGGCGAGACGTTCGTGCTGTGCACCGACGGGCTCGTGGAGGAGTCCGGACTGGACATCGAGGAGGGCATGGCGGAACTCGCCCACGCCGTACGTACCGGGCCCGGCCGGGCGGGCGCGCTCGCCGACCATCTCGCCGACCGGCTCTGGCACCGCTGGGGCACCGGCGACGACGTGGCGCTCCTCGTCCTGCACCGGGCACCCGACCCCGGCACCCGCCAGGCGCCCCGTATCCACCAGTACATCCACCAGGCCGACCCGGAGGGCCTGGCCGAGACGCGCGCCGTGCTGCGCCAGGCGCTGGAGGACTGGGGCCTCGCGGCCCTGGCGGACGATGTCCAACTGGCCGCCGGAGAGCTGCTGGTGAACGTACTCCTGCACACCGAGGGAGGCGCTGTCCTGACCCTGGAGGTCGTACCCGGACCGGTACGGCGCGTCCGGCTCTGGGTGAAGGACCGCTCCAGCGCCTGGCCGCGCCGGCGGTGGCCGGGCGAGGCGGCGACATCGGGACGCGGGCTGCTGCTGGTCGACGCGGTGTCGGCGCGCTGGGGGGTGGAGCCGCGCGGGGACGGCAAGGCCGTCTGGTGCGAGTTCGCGCCACCGGACCGGCCTGCCGCCGGCGCGCGCGGACGCGGATTCCCCTGACGGACTCGCGAGAGAGGAAGTGCGAGCAGATGAACCTGGAACTCACCGACAAGGTCGCCGTCGTCACCGGTGCCAGCAAGGGCATCGGACTGGCCGTCACCGAGACCCTCGGCCGTGAGGGCGCCCACGTCGTCGCCGGCAGCAGGACCCGGACCCCTGAACTCGCCGCCGTGTGCGAGAAGTACGGTGCGACGTTCGTCCCCGTCGATCTGGGCGACGCCGAGGGCCCGGGCCGGCTGGTCGACGCCGCCGTCGAACGCCATGGCCGCGTAGACGTGCTGGTCAACAACCTCGGCGTCACGAACCCCCGCTCCAGCTTCCTGGACATCGGCGACGCCGACTGGCAGCACGTGTTCGAGCTGACCTTCTTCAGCGCCGTCCGCACCAGCCGCGCCGCGCTTCCCCACCTGCTCACCGGCGACGGCGGGGCGATCGTCAACATCAGCTCCGTCAACGCGCGTCTGCCCTTCCCCATGGTGGTCGACTACTCGGCGGCCAAGGCGGCGCTGAGCAATCTCACCAAATCCCTGTCGGAGGAGTTCGCCGCACAGGGCGTACGCGTCAACGCCATCGCACCTGGGCCGGTCCGTACCCCGTTCTGGACCGCCCCCGGCGGCTTCGCCGAAGCCACGGCGGCCGGCACCGGAAAGAGCGCCGAGGAGACCCTCGACGAGGTCGTGCCCCGGCAGATGGGCATCACCACCGGGCGCGTCACCGAACCGGCGGAGGTGGCCGAACTCTGCGCCTTCCTGGCCTCCGCCCGCGCCGCCAACATCACCGGCGCCGAATTCGTCATCGACGGCGGACAGGTCAAGACCACCTGATCCCGGCCGCTCCGTCGTCCCCGGCCGCGCCCGGCGGGGGACAATGATCCGGTGACCTACCGCTACGACGTACTCGGTACGACCAGGGCCTTCGGCCCGGACGGCGCCGAGGTTCCGCTCAGCGGGGCGAGGGTGCGCGCGCTGCTCACCGCGCTGGCCGCCGCCGCTGGCCGCCCCGTGCCTGTCCACCGGCTGGCCGCGCAGGTGTGGGACGACGTACCGGAGGCGCCCGCCGACGAGGCCGCCGCGCTCCAGGCCCTCATCGGGCGGCTGCGGAAGGCGCTGGGCGGTGCCGCGATCGAGTCCGTGCCCGGCGGCTACCGGCTGGTGGCGGCGCGCGACGACATCGACGTGTTCCGCTTCGAACGGCTCGCAGCCGAGGGGGCGTCGGCGCTCGCCGCCGGGGACGGCGCCCGCGCGGCCGTCCTGCTGGACGAGGCGCTGGCGCTGTGGCGCGGGCCGGCACTCGCGGATCTGCCCGGCGGGGACACCGACCCGTTGGGCGTACGGGCGCGGCGCCAGCTCACCGAGGCGCGCCGCGCCCGTCTGACGGCCGACGTCCGGCTCGGCCGCCCGGAGCGCGCACTGCCGGGACTCGCCGCGCTGGCCGCCGGGGCGCCGCTGGACGAGCCGCTCCAGGCGACGAGGATCGGGGCACTGCGCGCGGCGGGGCGCCGGGCCGAGGCCCTTCAGGCGTACGAGGAGGTACGTGCCCTGCTGGCCGACCGGCTCGGCACCGGGCCGGGGCTGGAACTGCGGTCCCTGCACGCCGAGTTGCTGGCCGACGACGAGAACGACGCCCGGCGCCACCGGGATCCGGCCGCCGCCCCGGCCGCCCTCCCGGGCAATCTGCCCGCCCGCCTCACCTCGTTCGTCGGACGGGAGTCCGAACTGGCGCTGCTCTCCGTCGAGTTGCCGGCCCGCCGCCTCGTC
>NZ_MDCR01000132.1 GCF_001723055.1 Streptomyces niveus | reverse complement strand
GCCGCCGAGTCCGCCCGCGCGGCCGAGGTGTCGGACGACGAGACCCTCGACCTCGGCGCCGACGTGCGGGCCATGCACGAGGCCGAGCGGTCGCTGGCCGCGCGGGCGGACTCGGCGGCGAACACCGCGAAGTCCTCGACCAGGTGCTCGCGCTTGGCGGTCTTCGTCCATGCGGCGGCGACGCGCCGCACGGTCGTGAGCAGATACGCGCGCACCGCCTGCTCCGGCCCGGCGCCCCCGCGCACCGCCTGGAGCGTGCGCGCGAACACCTCGGCCGTCAGGTCGTCGGCGGTGTGGCCGTCCCGGCAGCAGGTGCGCGCGTAACGCAGTACGGCCGCCGAGTGCCGCCGGTACAACTCCTCGTACGCGCCGTCGTCGCCGGCCCGCATGCGCTGGATCAACTCGGAGTCCGACGGCGGCAGATCGGCGCCAGGACCCTCGACGAGCCCGTCACCCTCGGCCGGAACACCACCGCCCTCGCGCTGCGGCGGCACACTCGGGTCCGCCTCGCCCCGGGAAGCGGCGGCCCCGGAGGAACCACCCGGCCCACCCTGGCTCGGCACCTGCCCGGACGGCGGCCCACCCGTCTCCGTACCGCCGGCACCACCGCCGGTCCGTGACCCGTCCCGTTCGTCACCGCTCATCGCGGAAGCCCCCGTAGCGTCCTGCAGACCCGAAACACCGGGTCAGCGTGCCACAGCGCCCGCCACCGCCAAACCCCCGTTGACAGCGACCACTCGTACGTGATTCGTCACCGGTACGGGGCATCGGCCCACGGCCGTACGCGAAGAACTCGATCGGGTGCGACCCAAACGCCGTTCACCAGGATGTTCCGCACCGGACAGGTCCGGAGCCACCCCGGGCGGGTGCCCACGGGGGCAGGTAACCGGCGGGTGCGGCACAGCCGTCGGACGAACAACCGTCCGACGACCGCCCCACAGCCTCAAGTTGACGCACGGAACACCGAGCGCGGCGTGCTGGGCGAGGACTTCGGACACCGCCGCGCACCGCCTTACGCCGCGCGGGAGCGAAGCCCTTCGAGGAGGATGTCCAGCAGCCGCGCCGAAGCCGCCGCCTGCTGCGCCGCGTCCGGCAGCGCGGGCGCGGCCGTGGCTATCACCAGCAGCACATCGGCCACCGTCACCCCGGGCCGAAGCTCGCCGGCCGACCGCGCGCGCTCGACCAACTGCCCCACGACATCGAGCAGTTCAACCGTGCCCGAGGCCGGGTCCACCAGGTCCTCGCCCAGGGACCCCGCGGAGCCGTCGGCCTCCGCCACCCCCAAGGGCGCCGAGGTGTGCTGCCCGGCATGCTCACCGGAACCGACCACCCGCAGATCCGGCTGCCCGGACTGCCGCTGCTGCGGCACCCGCGCCTCGTCCGCCGTATCCGGGACGACCGTCGACTCGTCGACGTCCACCCCGACCCGCAGCACCTGCGGCGGCAGCAGCCGGCCCGCGCCGGAAGCCACCGACGTCCGCAGGAAACGGGCGAGCGCGGACCACGGCTCGTCCTCCTGCCCCAGAGCGGCACGCGCCTGCTCCGTCAGCCGGGAGGTCTCCTCCTCGGCTATCCGGCGGACCAGCACGTCCTTGCTGGGGAACCGTCGGTAGACCGTGCCGACCCCGACCCGGGCCCGGCGCGCCACGTCCTCCATCGGCGCCCCGTAACCGAGCTCGCCGAACACCTCACGAGCCGCCCGCAGGACGTGCTCAAGATTGCGCTGCGCGTCGACGCGCAGCGGTGCGGCACGGCCGATCCCGCCCGCGCTCGCGCGTCCGTTGCCGTCCACGGATACGACGGCCTGCCAATGAGAATCCTGAATGTGCATAGCGTTCCCCCGGTAATGACGTCTCCCCCCGGAGACCTCCCCGCCTGACAGCCGGGACCGCCCGACCAAGTCACGGTCGACGCCCCCGTCGAAGTACGAACATAGTTGAGCCCCGGGGAATTCAGAAGGGGGTGGTTCCGCACAGTGCGCCCCCCGATCGGAGCAAGGACCGGAAGATGCCTGATTCGGCACTCTGCCACCACCGGGCCTGTACCCCCTGACCTGCGAACCTTCCCCGCCGTAGGGGGATTTGCGCACGTGGGGCCGTTGGAGGGCTCCGGTCACACAATTTGCCGGGGCTGTGGACAAACCCAGGAGCCCGTTGCCTCATGGGGTGGTGAAGGCAGAGATCTCCCGGGGGACGACCCCCGCACCACCGCCCCGCGCACGCGTTCTCGTCATCGGGGGCGGATACGTCGGGATGTACACCGCGCTCCGGCTCCAGCAGAAGCTCAAGCGCGGCGAGGCGGAGGTCGTGGTCGTGTCGCCCAACGCGTACATGACCTACCAGCCGTTCCTGCCCGAGGCCGCCGCGGGCTCGATCTCACCGCGCCATGTGGTGGTGCCGCTGCGCCGCGTCCTGCCCAACTGCACGATCATCGTCGGCGAGGCCAGATCCATCGACCACGCCAGACGCGTCGCGACGCTCACCACCCTCGCGTCCGAGGAGGAGGCGGCGAACAGAACGACCGCCAACGGCCTGGACACACCTCGTACCCCGCTCGCCAAGAACGCCCGCGACGCGGCGACCGACGCGCACGAGCCCCCCGGCTCCTTCGAGATGACGTACGACGAACTCGTCCTCGCCCCCGGCTCGATCTCCCGCACCCTCCCGGTCCCCGGCCTCGCCGAACACGGCATCGGCTTCAAGACCGTCGAGGAAGCCATCGCCCTGCGCAACCACGTCCTGGAACAGATGGACATCGCCTCATCCACCCGCGACCCGGAACTGCGCGACGCCGCACTCACCTATGTCTTCGTCGGCGGCGGCTACGCGGGCGTCGAAGCACTCGCCGAACTGGCCGACATGGCCCGCTACGCCACCCGCTACTACCACAACGTCAAGGCCGACGACCTGAAGTGGATCCTCGTCGAGGCCTCCGACCACATCCTCCCCGAGGTCGGCCACGACATGGGCAAGTACGCGGTCCGCGAGCTGCGCGCCCGCAACATAGACGTACGGCTCGAAACCCGCCTCGACTCCTGCGAGAACCGGGTGGCGGTCCTGAGCGACGGCACCCGCTTCCCCACCCGCACCGTCGTCTGGACCGCGGGCGTCAAACCGCACCCGATCCTCGCCGCCACCGACCTGCCCCTCGACAAGCGCGGCCGGCTCATCTGCACGGCCAAGCTCGCCGTCGACGGCGCCGAACACGCCTGGTCGGCCGGCGACGCCGCGGCCGTCCCCGACCTCGCGGCCGACGAGCCCGGCGCGGAATGCGCCCCCAACGCGCAACACGCCGTCCGCCAGGCCCGCGTACTCGCCGAGAACATCGTCGCCTCCCTCAGAGGCGAGACACCGCGCGACTACCGTTACCGCTACGCCGGTTCCGTCGCCTCGCTCGGTCTCCACAAGGGCGTCGCACAGGTGTACGGCCGTAAACTCAAGGGCTATCCGGCCTGGCTGATGCACCGCGTCTACCACCTCAGCCGCGTCCCGACCTTCAACCGCAAAGCGCGAGTACTGGCCGAATGGACCCTCTCCGGGCTCTTCAAACGCGAGATCGTCTCCCTCGGCTCGCTGGAGCACCCACGCGCCGAATTCGAACTCGCCGCCGGAAGGGAACGTTCCAGAGACGTCTGACGTCCGATGTCAGTGCGGTCGGCCACCCTGAACGTGTGACCATAGGTGGGTTCACATCTGCACAGAGTGATTCCGCAGAGAGCGATCCGGCAGCCCGCCAAGGCGAACAGCAACGACACCATGAGGCCTGAAAATCCGTGAATTTCACGCGTTGGAGCGCCCGGCTCCCCGGTACACAGCGCCGCACCGCCGCGCGGACGGACGCCGGAGAGGCGCACTCGCCGGGTGCCGCCGGCTCCGTGCCCGCCGCCCGCGGTGAATTCGAACGACACGGCGAACGCAAGGGCCGAAGAGACGGAGCGGGAGCGGGATCAGGGGACGCAAAGGACGGCACCCCGACAGACGTCCCCGCGCTCGAAGAGCTGGCCGTCCGAGACGTCCTCGACGGTCTCCCCGCCCTCGTCGCCCTCGTGTACGGCCCCGACCACCGTGTCGCGTACGTCAACGACGCCTACACCGACGCCTTCGGCCCCCGCGAGGCGGGCACAACCGCGGCCGAGAGCTGCCCCGAACTGGTCGAGCTGGGCCTGATGCCCCTCATGGACCAGGTACTGCGCAGCGGAAAGCCCCGTACGGTCAAGTCCCGCAAGGTCCAGTCGGCCGCCTTCGGCACGGCCCACGCCCTGGCCAACGGCTCCGGCACCGTCCCCCGCGACGGCTCGTACACGGTGACCTGCACCCCCGTCGACACCAGCGGATCCGGCGGCGTCCTCATCTTCGCCGCCGACGTCACCGACCACGCCGAGGCCGCCGAGCGCCTGCGGTCGAGCGAACGACGACTCCGCGAGACCGCCGTCGCCCTCCAGCGCTCACTCCTCCCACAGGAGTTGGAACAGCCCGACGACCTGCGCGTCGCCGCCACCTACCAGCCGGGCGGCACCGACGCGGCGGTCGGCGGCGACTGGTACGACGTGATCACCCTCGGCGCCGGCCGCACGGCCCTGGTGATCGGCGACGTCATGGGCCGCGGCGTCCGCGCGGCGGCCGTCATGGGCCAACTGCGCACCGCCGTCCGCGCGTACGCCCGCCTCGACCTGCCCCCGCACGAAGTCCTGCAGCTGCTCGACGGACTCGCCGCCGAGATCGACGCCAGCCAGATCGCCACCTGCGTCTACGCCGTCCACGACCCCAACGAGGGCCGGCTCGTCTACGCGTCGGCGGGCCATCTGCCGATCCTCGTACGCGCGGAGGACGGCACCGTCGCACGCGCCGCCGACCCGACAGGACCCCCGCTCGGCACCGGCGGCTGGATCCACACCTCCGGCACCATCGACCTCGCGCCCGGCTCCACGGCCGTCCTCTATACGGATGGTCTCGTCGAGCGCCGCAGCGAGGACATCGACGAGGGCGTGGCCTCCTTGGAACGTGCCCTGGCCGGGGCCAAGGGATCACCCCAGGTCGTCTGCGACCGGCTGATCCGCGCCATGGGCGTCACGGCCGAGCACGACGACGACGTGGCGGTCCTGGTCCTCCAGCACCCCGCCCGCACCGGGCAGGCCGCCGAGCTGTTCCACAACGCCGCGCTCGACCTCCTCGGCGGCATCGAGGCGGCCCCGCGCGCCCGCGCGTTCGCCACGGGAGTCCTCTCCTCGTGGCGCTTCCCCGTCGAACTGAGAGACCTCGGCGTGCTCGCCACCAGCGAACTCGTCGCCAACTCCCTCCAGCACGGCACCCCGCCCATGCGCCTGAGACTCCGCCGCACCGACCGCCGGCTGATCATCGAGGTCACCGACGGGGACGACCATCTGCCACTGCGCCGCCACGCCGAACCGGCGGACGAGGCGGGCCGCGGCATCTCGATCGTCGCGACGATCGCCTCGTCCTGGGGCTCGCGCCGCACACCGGGCGGCGGAAAAGCGGTCTGGTGCGAGTTCGCGCTCCCTCATTAGGAGGCGGCCATCAGGAGGCGGCGACGGTCTCCGGCTTGTGCACGGCGACCACCCGCGACCTCTGGTGCGCGAGTGACGGCTGGTCCTGTACGGGGGTGAGCCGCCGGCCCAGCCGCAGCGCCAGCACACTGACGCCGAGCGAGAACAGCACGAACGTCACGATGTACGGCCCGTGCAGCGCGGCTCCCATCGGCCCGCCCACGGCGGGCCCGACAGCCAGCGCGAGCTGCTTGACCAGAGCGAAAGCGGCGTTGTACTGCCCGACCATCTCGCCCGGCGCCAGGTCGGCCACCAGCGGAGCCACGGTCGGCGACAGCATCGACTCACCCAGCCCGAACAGCGCGTACGTGGAGATGAAGGCGGCGGTCGCCATCGTCTGGCTCCCGTGCCCCAGGCCCGCGTACCCCGCGATGATCCAGGCGAGAGCCCAGATCAGCCCGACCGAGGCGATGACCCGGCTGCGCCGGCGCCGCTCGACCAGCCGCAGCACGACGAACTGCGCGACGACGATCACGGCGGTGTTGGCGGCCAGCGCGATCCCGAGCGTCGACGGGTCGATCCCGGCGGCCTCGGTGCCGTACGCGGCCAGCCCGGACTCGAACTGCCCGTAGCAGGCGAAGAACAGCACGAAGCCCAGCACACACAGCTGCACCATCGCCCGGTGCCCGAGCAGCGCGCGCAGCCCACCGCCCCCGGTACCCGCAGCCTCTTTGGGGAGCACGGAGGACGAGGCCGAGGACGTACGGGGGAGCCTGACCGTCCCCGCGACGGCGGCCAGCACCAGGAACATGGCGGCCTCGATGCCGAACAGCAGGGTGAAGCTCCCCGGCCGGTTGACGTCGACAAGCTGCCCGCCGATCAGACCACCGAGGCCGAGCCCGAGATTCTGCAGGAAGAACTGCGTCGCGAAGGCCCGCGTACGGGTCGACGGGTCCGAGCACCAGACGATCATCGTGGCGAGCGCGGGCTGCATGACGGCGGTACCGGCACCGAGCAGCGCGGCCGAGAACACGGCGGCCGGCACCGTGGCGGCCACCCCCATGCCCACGGCCCCCACGGCGGCCAGCACCGCACCACCGACGACGACGGGCAGCGGACCGCGCCGGTCGATCACACGACCGGTGAAGGGCAGGGCGACGAGCGCGGCCATGGCGAAGACGGCCAGCACGGCCCCCGCCGTACTCGCGCCCAGGTCCCGCACCTGGGCCACATACACATAGAGGTACGGGACGGTGAACCCGAGCCCGAACGCGCTCAGCGCGTTCCCTGCCTGGATCCGGCGCATCGCGGCGCCCATCACCCTGGTCACACTCACCTGCCTTGGAGGATCGAAGAAGAACTTGAGAACTGAGACCTGAAGACTTCGAAGCTAAAGTTAGAACCTCAACAATACACATCGAAGGACTTCAACGCGAACGATCCGCGTGCCATACTGCGCCGCATGTCAGACACCCCCGAGGAACCGAGCCTCGACGAACAGATCGCGGCCTACCAGCGAGAGTTCGACGACCTCGACCCCCAGGTGGAACAGGTCGTCTCGGCACTCGGCCGGCTCAACCGCCGGATGAACGTGGCGTACGGACGACAGGTCTCCGACCTCGGCATCAGCAACGCCGAGTGGGAGGTCCTCAAGACCCTGGTCCTGGCGGGAGCCCCGTACCGCCTCGGCCCCGGTGAGCTGGCCAAACGCCTCGGACTCACCCCGGCGGCCATGACCCACCGCGTCGACCGCATGGCGGGCGAGGGCCTGGTCACCCGCGACCGGGACGAGAAGAACCGGGTCCGGGTGATCGTCGAGCTGACGGACGAGGGCCGCACGAAGTGGCTGGAGGCGATGCGCATGGCCTCCGACTTCGAGGAAGACCTGCTCCAGGACCTCTCGGGCGACGAGCGCGGAGTCCTGGGCGAACTGCTGATCCGCCTCCTCCGCCGCGTGGAACACGCCCAACCGGACGCCGGCGGACGCCTGACCGACCTGGACTGACCCGCCCCGAAACTGGGTTGACGGAGGGCCAACGCCCCAAGTTGACACCGCAGGGACCGGTCCGTAAGGTTCTTCGAGTTGTCATGGAGCCGTAACGGTTCTACGGCACACTCCGGCCGCTTGAATGTGGCACACAAACTCTGCGGGACCCCTCGACCGGGAACAATTTCGGCATGCCGAAATCCATTACCGGGACTCGATTTGTGAGACGACGGGGAAACGGGCTAGAGTTTGAAACGTCGGAACGGCCGCAGGGCCGGAAAGACAATCCCGCTGACTGGGAATCAGG
>NZ_MDCR01000131.1 GCF_001723055.1 Streptomyces niveus | reverse complement strand
TGCATGGGCGGGGGGCGGCGGGTATTCAGACTGATTTGGACACGCTGTTCGCCGAGGAAGGGGACGGTGACGGAGCGGCGTTCGAGTACGCGACGGAGGATGTGGGGGAGTTCGCGGGGCGGGTGGATCTGCTGGGGCGGGCGTCATATCACGTAGTGGTGGGAAACCCGCCTTACATTACGGTGAAGGACACTGAAGAAAAGAAGAATTATCGTAGCGCGTACGATGCCTGCTCGGGGCAGTACGCGTTGTCGGTTCCATTTGCCCAACGGCTATTTTACCTTGCTGTGAGGGGGGCTGGAGGGAATTCGGGGGGAGGTGGTTTTGTTGGGCAAATTACAGCCAACTCGTTCATGAAGCGAGAGTTTGGAAAGAGGCTGATTGAGGTCTTCTTCTGGGGGGAGGTTGAACTTTCCCATGTGATCGACACGTCTGGTGCCTTTATCCCAGGACACGGCACGCCCACTGTGATCTTGGTGGGGCGGAACCGGATCCCCAGATATGATCAGAAAATTCGAGCAGTGCTTGGAGTTCGGGGAGAGCCTGAGCAGCCTGATGTCCCGGCAGATGGGCTCGTGTGGAGGGCGATTAAGAGTCAGGCGCTGAGGCCCGGAAGTGAATCTGAGTGGATCTCCGTTGAGGACTCTGATGCGGGGCGGTTTTCCAGTTATCCATGGTCGCTCAGCGGCGGCGGGGCGGGTAGTGTTCTGGGATTTCTTGAAGCTGCTGCTCGGGAGCGCTTGAAGGACCGTGCTGACAGTATTGGATTCTGTGCCGTAACTCGCGAAGATGACGCTTACATGCTGAATCGAGGTGTGATTCGCAGGAGAGGCGTGCCGAGTCATGATGTGCGCGACCTGTTGGTTGGGACTTCGGTACGGGAATGGGGAATTGCGGAGAGGATCAGCTCGATCTTTCCCTACTCGGAGCCTGATCGCACTGCCAAGATTGATGAAGCGGCGGAGAGGATTCTCTGGCAAAATCGTTTGCTTCTGAAGTTGCGAAAGGCGCTCTCGGGTACGCAGGAAGAGCAAGGGTTGACCTGGTTTGAGTACTCGAGTTTCTCCCCTGGGCGGTACTGGTCCCCCTTCTTGCTGTCTTTTGCTTTTGTGGCAACTCACAATCAGTTTGTACTGGGGCGCGGTGGCGATGTCTTTACGCGCTCCGCGCCTGTTGTCAAGTTGCACAAAGAGGCCGAAGAAGAAGAATATCTAGAGTTGTTGGGGTTGCTCAACTCCTCGACGGCCTGTTTCTGGCTGAAGCAGGTAAGTCATGACAAGGGAAGCCAGTCTGGTACTGGTGGCTTTATGCATGATGAGTGGGAACGTTTCTACGAGTTCACCGGGACTAAGCTCCAGGAGTTCCCTCTCCCCGAGCGACTTCCACTTGTCGTGGGCCGCCTGCTCGAATCCCTTGCGCAGGAACTGGGAAAGTCTGAGCCATCCGCTATCTCGGCGGAAGCCGTACCGACCCGCGCCCTCCTCGACGTTGCCCACAGCGGAAATACCCGTATAAGCCAACAGATGATCACCCTCCAGGAAGAGCTGGACTGGCAGGTGTACGGGTTGTACGGGCTGCTGTCCGATGCCGACGTGTCCCGGGCCACCGCCCCCTCGCCTGTTCTAGCCACTATCCCCGAAGTCCACCTGGGTGAGAGGGCGTTCGAGATTGTGCTGGCGCGGAAGGTTGCAACGGGCGAGACCGAAACTGTTTGGTTCGAGCGGCACGGATCGACCCCCGTCACCGACATCCCGAACCGCTGGCCCGACTGGTACCGCGACGTCGTTCAAGCCCGCATCGACATCATCAACTCCCGTAAGGATATCGCTCTCATTGAGCGGCCCGAGTGCAAACGGCGTTGGGCCGGTGACTCGTGGGAGAAGAAGGAAAAGGCGGCCTTGCGGACCTGGCTCCTGGACCGAATTGAGGAGCCGAGCCTCTGGTATGCCCTCCGTGACGGGATCAAGCAGCCACGCACTCTGACCGTCAGCCAGCTCGCCGACGCCCTCCGCGACGACGCCGACTTCAACTCCGTCGCTCAGCTCTACGCTGCCGACCACATGGGTAAGCCGGACCTGCCCCTCGCGGGCGTGCTCGCGGAGGTCGTTGACGCCGAGCACGTCCCGTACCTTGCCGCGCTCCGCTACAAGGACTCCGGGCTCCGCAATCGCGAACAGTGGGAGCAGGTCTGGGAACTGCAGCGTGACGAGGACCGGACGGGCCAGCGGCTCGATATCCCCGTACCGCCGAAGTACAAGGGCTCCGACTTTCTCAAGCAGTCGTACTGGTCCAACCGCGGCAAGCTCGACGTGCCCAAGGAGCGTTTCATCTCCTACCTGGGAGCGAGCCCGGACGCCGATCCGACCGTCCTGCTGGGTTGGGCCGGCTGGGACCACAAGGACCAGGCTCAGGCACTGTTCAACCTCGTAGACGACCGTACGAAGCAGGCGGGTTGGGACACCGACCGCATCAAGCCGCTGCTCGCCGGGCTACTCGAAGTTCTGCCGTGGATGCGGCAGTGGCACGGTGAGTACGACGAGGAGTGGGAGGGGGTACCCGCCGATGAGTACCAGGCGTACTTCGAGGAGCTGTGCGCCAAGCACCAGGTGAGCGAGGCGGACCTGCGGGGCTGGCGACCGACCCGGGCCAAGAAGAAGACCGCCTCCAAGGAGACGGTCTCTGCCGAGCAGCCCGCACTCGGCGAGTAGGAGTTCAATGCAGAGGTGGCCGTGGTTCGTCCGGGGCCACCTCCGCTACATCAGCCGCCGTTGGCTGCGTACGGGATGAAAGCCGACCACTCGGCCTGGCCGAAGGCGAGTTGCGGGCCCTGCAGGTCCTTCGAGTCCCGGACGTGGACAGCGCTCGCAGAGGCTGCGACCTCGACGCATTCCGGCCCGTCGTTGCTGCTGTAGCTGCTCTTGAGCCACTCCAGTTCGGCGGCGCTGTCGGCAGAGGGTTTGATGGTCATGTCTCTCCCAGGGCTTTCTCGATGAACGCCAGCGACTCCCGTGGGGTGAGAGCCTGTGCCCGGATGATTCCATAGCGAGCTTCCAGCGTACGCACGTCCCTCTGATCAGTGATTACGCGGCTGGAGAGCGCTGCCTCGGTGTGTACAACTTTGGGGCCGTTCTTAGGGGTCAGCAGCATCAGCTGCCCACCCATCCCCGCATGATCCTCACGATCCGTAGGCATCACCTGGATCTCCACATTGCGCAACTGGCCGACCTCCAGGATGCGTTCCAGCTGCCGTCGCCACACCATTTTGCCGCCGAGCGGGCGCCGTAGCGTGACCTCTTCCTGGACGAAGCTCAGGATCGGGGAAGGCCAGCGAGAGAAGATCTCCTGTCGCGCCATGCGCGCAGCGACCTCGCGTTCGATCGTCTCCTCGTCGAGCAACGGCCGACGCATGCGGAACAGCGCTCGCGTGTAGTCCTCAGTCTGAAGCAGCCCCTGGATGTTGTGGTTGCTGTACGCCCCGATCTCGACGGCCGCAGCCTCCAACTTGGCGAGATCCCGAACCTTCTTCGGATACCGAGCCCGCTCCACATCCTCCTTGAACGTCGCCAACATCCCACCCGCGCCCAGAACTTCATCCGCCGCGTCCAGGAACTCCGGCTTCGGAACCCGGCGCCCCCGCTCAACCGACGACACCTGTTCCTCGCTGTACCCGATGGCCGTACCCAGCTCGGCCTGCGTCAAGCCCGCCCGCTCGCGCCACAGCTTGACCTGCTTGCCAACCGTCTTCAGAAGGTCCGCCGCACTCTCGTCTCCCTCCCAGTCCTGGTCCTCGGTTCCGCTGCTCGACTGACCCGCCCCGACCGTCATGTCCGCCACCTCCGACGCCCGCCTGCCCGTACCCAACGAGGTCCGCATCGCTCATGTCACGCCCGGCAACCCGGACATGCGGTCACCTCGCCCGGACAGATCACGCTGCGTACCGACATCGCTACTGTTCAGCGTAGAGTCGATCAGACACGCTCTGTCACATGAACGCCGAAATCTCCACCCTCGTATGTGACTTCACGAAACGCCTCTCGGCTACCCGGCGCGGCGCCCGCCTTGCCCGGCAGCTGGCGCTCCATCAACTCGACGCATGGGGAATCCTGTACGGCAGCGACGTATCCGACACCGTCGCTCACGTCGTCGCCGAGCTGGCCGCCAACGCCGTCACCCACGGTCACGTACCAGGGCGGGATTTCCAACTACGTCTCCAGCTCAGCCCCGACGCCCTCCGCATCGAAGTCACCGACACCCGCACCGAACGACAGCCACCCACGCCCGGACAGGCCGAGCCCCCGTCAGCCGAGTCCGAGTCCGGGCGCGGCCTACTACTCGTGCAGGAACTGTCCCAGGCGTGGGGGATCACCGAGCGGAGTATCGGCAAGACCATCTGGGCCGAAGTGTCGCTTACAGCAGCCCACTTGACCGGTTCCCCCGACCTGCCCGCCCAGGGCGAGACCGCAACACACACCTCACGCCACGTCCCTCACCCCTGACGCCGACTCGACCAGCGCGCGCAGCTCAACCCGCCCCCGCTCCACGACGCTCAGCCACTCTCCCGTTCGGCTCCCCGGAGGCAGCGGCAGGTCACCGATCAGGTCGAGAGCGGAGTACTCCCGGGCCAACCAGCCCTGGAGCGCGAGCCAGTGCCGGATCCGGTCATCGCTGAGGCCGGGTAGCCATGGGGCAGTCTCGTACGGGGTGGCGTCCGAGCCCGCGGCGCTGAGCAGGCCCGCCCGGCGCAGCAGGCACGGATAGCAAGTGCCGCAGTTGACATGGGGGCGGCCACGGCGGCGCTGGGGCGGGGCGCCACAGCTCAGGGTGTGTTCCAGGGACTCCCGAGAGAGGCCGGCCGCAAGTGCCGCGCGGCACACGTCGCCCTTTGTGAGTCGCGCCAGGGGATTCTCGACCCTGATCCGGCCACCCACGGATTCGATCACCGTATTCAGGAGATGGAGAGTCCGTGGGTGTACGGAGCGGGTGGACAGAGCCGCAGAACGCGCCGCACTCAAGGGCGGGTTGAGAGCGAGCTGGCCGTTCTCCGGGACCTGGACCTTGGCGACCCCGTCGGCTGCCGCGACACGCACCGCGGTGGACGCGTAGAGCAGGCCACGCGGACGGGAGGTGCGTTCCACCACCGCGCCGTCCCGACCACCAGACGTCTGACCGACGGTGATCTGCCGCAGTTGGCGGCCCGACTGCTCGGCAAGCGCCTTCACGGCAGCGCATGCCTCACGCTGTACGTCCTCGACGTTCTTCTCGGCGTACGTCACCAGAAGCAACGTCCCCTCACCAGGCACAGCGGCACGAGTCGCCGCCCAGCTCAAGGAGTCCAGGCCGCCGGAGAAGAGGGCCACCTCCTGGGCCTGCCAGTCCTCACCGACCGGGAAGGACACCTGCTGCGGGGTCGCCCGCATCCGGCGGAGGGACACGTCCCATACGTCAGCGGTCAACGTCTGGAGCAGAGCGGGCAGTGGGCCGGAAGCCGCGGGCGCCCACAGGCCCGGATCCGACACGGGCACCGAGAGGTGGAAATGGCGGGTCCAGCGGTCCTCGCTGTGGCTCCTGTCGGCGAGCTTGTCCGCCAAGAAGACGGCGCGGGAAATGCGTAGCAGATCGTCAGCCCAGGCGGGAACCGGGCCGTACAGAAGGTGGTGGCCTGTGAGGCGTTCCTCGCGCTCCTGGATGCCGCTCGCGCCGATCGAGCGCCACTCGCGTCCTTCGGGCGACTCGGTGTCGTACGAGCGCCACCAGAGGTGCAGCGGACCGGGAGCCAGTGTCATGCGGGGACCTCCTCCTCGCCGAGGGCGTCGACGGCGAAGCCGAGGATCTTGCCGACCACGCCGGGGACCAGTCGCCTGGCTACATCGGAGAGCGGGACATCGGCTTCCGCCGAGTCGTCGTTCACGGACAAGGCGGCCTTCGCGGCTTCCGCCGCCTGTGCCTCGGCCTCCTCGCAGGGATTGGGGATCAGCGCAGTGATCCGCTCCGCGACGCCGTCGGCGATCCTGCCCTCCGAGTCGATGACCTCGAGCACGGGAACCGTGAGTTTGATCTTCTCGGCGATGACCGCACGCAGGAATTCGGTGACAAGGTCGGCGAAGAACCACTGGTAGAGGAGGCAGAGCAGGTCGCCTGCCAGGCCCCTGCCCTGGCTCGACCCATCCGGAGCGGTGAGGGACTCACGAGTCTCGGGGTGCGCGGTGAGCAGCCGCTGGGCCGACGCGGCGATGGCACGACGTAAGGCCGCGTCCACCATCGTGCTGCCCTCGCCGCCGACCTGACGGGTGAGTTCGGCGACGAACGCGTCAGCCGGGTCCTGCCAGTCGAGTCGGTCGCCCTCTTCCTCGGACGCAAGGTCCTCGTGAACTGGATCCTTGTTCAGCAGGCCGCTCGGGCCGGCCGCCCCCAAGGTCTCCATTGCGTCGGCCAGCCGCGCACCGGCTGCACACGCGGAGTCCCGCAGACCGAACGCCGACGGGTCGTCACGGCAGGAGCCCTGGAGAGCGTCTATCGCAGCGGTGGCTGCCGCCTCAGGGTCGGACCGGTCCGGGTCCCAACGTGCGAGGCGGCTGTTCAAGCCGGACCAGCGCGGCCCTTCCCAGCGTGTGGACGTACCCATGCCGCCGCCTCCCCCGATCCGGCCACCCTCAGCTCCAGTGCAGCAGTGGGTGGCACATGCAGATAGGGCGCGACTCGGCCATATTCAACAAATTGTCACGGAAGGTGACGAAGGTGAAGCGGGTGGGTGCGCTCCGTAGTCAGGTCGTCGCGGAGATTGGCTCCTGCCCAGGTCTGCACCCCTGCTCGGCTGGCAGGATGGGACCTTGCCCCGTGTGCAGACGCGGGGTCCGACTGCAGCCGAATGAGGGAACGAGAGCCCTGATGCCCACGAGCGATCTCTTCCTGCGGGATGTCATCGACATCAAGGAAGACGTCCATGCCGGCGACTTCAAGGTGGAGCTCTCCGGAGGCTTCACCGAGACAGACGCCCGGGTGGCGGAGTACGTCGTCACGGATCAGCTCCAGGAGGCGTTCAAGCAGGCGCTCAGTCTCGTCGGGGCGGCCGCCCGCACCGGCAACTCGCATGCCGCGTATCTGCACGGATCGTTCGGCGCCGGTAAGAGCCACTTCCTGACCGTGCTGCATGCGGTGCTCAACAACCACCCTGCTGCCCGCCGCAAGGAGCGGCTTCAGGAAGTCATCGCCCCGCACGACGACTGGCTGCGGCAGAAGAAGTTCCTGATGGTGCCCTACCACCTGGTCGGTTCAGCCGACCTGGACTCGGCGTTGCTCGGCGGGTACGTGGCGACCGTACGCAAGCTGCACTTCGACAAGCCGACGCCCGCCGTCTATCGCGCGGACGCCGCGCTGGCGGATGCCCGCAAGCAGCGCGCGTTCCTCGCGGACGACAACAAGTTCACGCAATGGCTCGGCTCGGGCGATGTGGTCGTCGCGCCGAGCGGAGCCGTGGCCGGGGCGGATGACGAGGACGACCTCGACACGACCGACCTCGACACCAGTGGCCTCGAAGCGGCTGCGAGCGTGGCATCGCCCGCCACCTGGACCACCGCCGACCTCGACCGTGCCTTCGACGCACCCGCCGGTGACCCGCATCGCAATGCCCTGGTCTCCGCGCTGCTCTCCGGACCCATGGCCTCGTACGGCACCGGTGCGCGTGGCGACAAGGAGGCCTTCGTGCCTCTGGAGAACGGCCTCGCGGTCGTGTCCCGGCACGCCCAGATGCTCGGTTACGACGGCATCGTGCTGTTCCTGGACGAGCTGATCCTGTGGCTGCAGGCTCACATGGGGAAGCAGGATTTCGTGCGCGACCAGGTGCAGAAGCTGGTCAAGCTGATCGAGTCCGGGGACAGCGACCGGCCCGTACCGATCATCTCCTTCATCTCCCGCCAGCGTGACCTCTCCCAGCTGATCGGCTCCGACGTGGCCGGGGTCGAGGTGCAGAACCTGGAACAGCAGGTCGAGTACCTCGCGGGCCGCATCGACGTCGTCGACCTCGAAGACAGCAACCTCATCGAGATCATCAAGCACCGGGTGCTCGCCCCGAAGCCCGGCATGGAACGCGCGCGAGACGAGGCGTTCGCGGCGGTCGAGTCCTCCAAGGACGAGGTGCGGCAGGTTCTGCTCGACGCTCATGGGCGTACCGAGGCATCGTGGGACGACTTCCGGGAGGTCTACCCGCTCTCGCCCGCCTTCCTCAATGTCCTGGTGGAACTGGCGGGTGCGCTCCAGCGCGAGCGCACCGGTCTGAAGCTCGTCCAGGAGGCTCTCTCCCGGCGCCGCAACGACCTGAAGCTCGGTGAACTCATCCCGCTGGGAGACCTGTGGGACGTAATCCTGGACGGCACTGGCGAGGCGTTCACCGCGCGCCTGCGCAAGGAGGCCGAGACCGCCAAGCGATTCCATGCGCGCGTGGTGGCCTATCTGTTGGAGAAGTACGGCTCGGCCGACAGCCCCCTGTTCAAGGGAGACGAGCGGCTCATCAAGACGCTGCTGCTCGCTGCCCTCGCGCCCAACGTCCCTGCTCTGGCCCGGCTCACCGGAGAACGGCTCGCCGCGCTCAACCACGGGTCGATCAAGGTGCGGCTCGGCTCGGCCGGAACCGCGGCCGCCAAACGGCTCAAGGAACTCCAGGGGGAATTCGGCGAGTTGCGCAGTGAGGGCAGCGCCGACCCGGTCTTCCACCTCCATCTGTCCGACCTCGACATTGAGCCGCTGCTCGACGAGGTCGGCAGCGAGGACAACCCCGGCAAGCGGCGACAGTGGATCAAGGACAAACTGTGGACGGAGTTGGGGATCGGCGACGCCCAGGGCTTCGTCAGCGAGCGTGAGATCGTCTGGCGCGGCACGAAGCGCACCGCCGAGTTCGTCTTCGGCAACGTCTGCGATCCGCATCTGCCCGACGAGCAGTTCCGGCCGATGACGGAGGGGAACATCCGGTTCGTCCTCGACTACCCCTTCGACGACAAGCACTTCCCGAGCGACGACGTCCGCCGCATCGAGAAGATGAAGCAGGAAGGCAAGTACGCCCGCACCGTCATCTGGCTGCCCGACTTCTTCTCCGAGCAGAAGTCCAATCAACTCGGCCGCCTTCTGAAGATCAACTATCTGCTGGAGCGGGATCGCCTCGACGACCACACCGCGACCAAGTCCGAGGACGAGCGGATCCAGATCCGCCACCAGCTCAAGGCGCAGAGCGAGAACCTGACCTCCCAACTGATCGCGGTGCTGCAGCAGTTGTACGGGATCAGCAAGCCCGACCCCGGCAGTATCGGCGCCGAGGTGCCGGACAACCAGCACGTATGGTCGCTCGAACCCAGGTATTCCCGGCCCAGGCCGCAGGCCGGGCTCAGCTTCGAGCAGAACCTGTACGCGCTCGCCGACGGCATGTTCGCCGCCCTCTATCCGAAGCACCCCGACTTCGACCCCGCGCTGACCCGCAAGCCGGTCACCACCAGGGAGCTGAAGACGGCCCTGGAGTGGATCGGGAACGCGATGAAGGACGGGTCGCGACGGGCCGTGGTCGATCGGCATCACCTGGCAGTCGTCAGGAAGATCGTGCATCCGCTCGGGCTCGGCGAAGTCCACGATGGTCCGCTGAACCTTCTGAACGACTGGCGCCTGAAGATCAACCAGAAGGCTGCCGACGCCAAGGCCGGGCCGGAGCTCGCTGTCGAGGACATCCGGCGCTGGATCGCCGAGCTGGGTTTCGAGGGCCTTGAGAAGAACATCTCCAGCCTGATCATCGCCACGTACGCGCTGCTCGACGACCGGACCTGGGTGCACCAGACGACGCCGGTGCCCGCCCCCGACCTGGAGCGGATCGGACCGGGATATGGATTGCGGGCCGTCGAACTGCCCAGCGAGGAGCAGTTCGCCGCCGCTCGCACCCGAGCCGGGGCGATCTTCGGAGTCTCCGCTCAGCCGGTGCTCTTCGCCCGCAACGTCGCCTCGTTGGAGTCCGACGTGCGGGCCGTCGCCGCGGCTCACGAGGCAGCTGTCGGGGGAGTGCGGCGCTCTCTCGACAAGCATGCGACAGACCTCGGCATCACCGGCCCGGACGCGGACAGGACGCGTTCGATGCGGGCCGCTGCCGACCTGATCGCCCGGCTTTCCCGTACCAGCGACGGGACTTCTCTGGTCAAGGAGCTCGCGGCGGTCTCGTACGACGTGACCGACCGGGAGTTGAGCGCCGCGATCAAGCAGGCTCCCGAAGTGCTGGCGGCGCTCGACGACACCAACTGGCCTCTGCTGAGGAGTGTGCGGGGCTTCGCCGAGCGGAACGACAGTGTCGGCGACAAGGCCGATCGGCTGATCACCGCGCTCCACGACGCCGTGAACGACCACGAGCTGACCAGATCGCTCGTACCGGTGCTGAGCCGGCTGCAGGACGAGTCCGTGGCGCTTGTCACGGAGGCGGCCCGGCTCGCGACCGTCGCCCAACCGCCCGCTGCGCAGCCGCCGGTGTCGGGCCCGGGGGACATCAGCCTGACTCAGCACGGACGACCTGTGGTGCCGTCCGGCCCGCCGCCCCAGCTCGGCTTCGACGAGCCGAAGCCGACAGCTCCCTCGGTGGCCTCTTCGGTACGCGGTCCGAGTGCGCCGCACGTCGTGGACACGAAGCAGTTCACCAGCCTCGAGTCCGCGCTGACCGACGCGATCGCCGATGTGCAGGACGAGATCCGTTCGTACGCCGCCGCAAATCCTGGCGTGCGCATCGAGATCGCCTGGCGGCCCGTGCCTGCCGAGGGCCACGGCGCAGCGGGCGAGGAAGCCGCCCGCTGATGTCCACGCCCCCGCCGCAGGTCAACCGGCTCACCATCGAAGCGCTCCTCGACACCTACGCTGCCGGTTTGCGCGATCGGAGGCTGATGCTGGTGCACGGGCGCTACCCGGACACGGCGCCCGACATCTTCACCGCCAAGATCGGCGGTGAACCCCGTCGGGTCCATGTCAGCGACCAGACATCGGTACTGGGCATCGTGGACGCTTGGCAGCAGCACCGGTCCGACCGGGCTCGCGACGCCGACGTACTCGTGGTGACCACCGGCATCGGTGACGAGCAGCTCGGTTGGGACGTGCGCGGACATGCCGTGAGACGGCGCACCCTTACGGTCGAGAAGGCAGAGATCGTGAAGCAGCGCTTCGGCGTGCGCGAACTCGACTCCCGGCTGTACGGCGAACCGTGGCTGCTCGAGGCGCTGCTGGACGCGGAACCGCACGACGGCTGGCCGCGTTCCGGGTCCCTGCTCACCAGGGATGCGGCAGTCAAAGCGCTGGTTGTCGCGCGCCTCGGCCTGGACCGCGTCGTCGAACGGGAGACCACCGCCGGCCTCGCCATCGATGCCGATGCCATGCTCGCTTGGTCCCGCACGTCTGCCGGGCCCACCCTGTTCCTCGAACTGGACGGCGAGGAGAGGGAAAAGATCAAGGAGTGGCTCGGCGAAACGGCCGGCACCGCCGTGCCCGTCCTGATGTCACTCGTCGAGGACGGGCGAGGACAGGACGCCATGGCTCGCGGGCTGCTCGGAGCGGCGATGGCCGACCCGGCGACCGAGCCTGACACCGTGCTCGCAGTCGGCGGTCTCTTCGGCCGGGTGCGCCGACCAGACATCCTGGCCTTCAGCGATGCAGTGGCGGGCACCCTCACCCGTTGGATCGGTGAGGCACGGCACAACGAGGCCGCCAAGCAGCGGGTGTTCTCCGTCATCGACCGTGCGGACCGCCTCGCCGATGAAGCCGGGCTGACCCAGGCGTTGCGAGGCAGCCGCTTCCTGTTGACCAGCTTCACCGCTCAACTACGGGCCGTCGCAGAGGCCTTGGCCGCCTCGCCCGAGCAGGCCGAAGTGGCCCTTGCCGACCTGCGCGGCCACGCGTTGGCAGCCCTGAACACGGACCGTATCGCCGTCGCCGAGATGGCTGTGCGCGTCGCGCGCTGGCTGTCCACTGAGCAGCCCCGCGTTGAGTCCGTCGCCTCAGGGATCCGCGGGCATCTCGCCGAGTGGGGCTGGGTGGACCGGGCGTTGAACGTCCTGTGGTCGGGTGACCCGGTCGGGGATGTGGTAGCCGGTCAGGCATACCGGACGCTTCACGACACCGCGCGTGCCCGCAGGGACGCACTCGACGAACAGTTCGCACAACGCCTCGCGGGCTGGACCCGCACCGCCGACCAGCAGAACCCAGGCGGCTGCCTACTCGTCGAGAACGTGCTGACGGAATGCGCCGCCCGCTTGTACTCGGAGTCGACGAGTCCGCTGATTCTGCTGATCGACGGCATGGGCAGCGCGGCAGCCGTGCAACTCGGGGAAGAGTCGGAGCGCGAGGGGTGGATCGAAGCCGTGCCGGCACCGCCCGCCGGGCGGTCGGCGCAGCGCAGCGCAGCGGTTTCCATGCTGCCCTCGGTGACCAGGATCAGCCGAACCTCACTGCTCACAGGTAAGGCCGACACAGGTGGGCAGTCGAAGGAGACAGCCGGATTCGCCGAGTTCTGGAAGCAGCGAAGGGCTGTCGGCGTGCTCTTCCACAAGGCCGCGATAGGCGGCCCGTCCGGACACCGGCTGACCGAGGAGCTGGTCTCCGCCCTCGCCTCGACTGCGGTGGTCGGTGTCGTCCTCAACACCATCGACGACGCCCTCGACCACGGACAGCAGGGTGAGCGCACCCAGTGGCGGATCAGCGACATCACCTTCATGCGCGAGCTGCTGGCCGCGGCCAAGGGCTATGGGCGTCCTGTCCTGCTGGTCGCGGATCACGGCCATGTGCTGGAACGCGGTGTGAATCCTGGACCTGCCAGGGTGAGCGGGGCGGAGTCGTCCCGCTGGCGCACCGGGAGCAGCGCCGAGGACGGGGAGATCATCCTCTCGGGACCGCGCGTTCTCGAAGGCGGGGGCACCATCGTCGCTCCCTGGCGGGAGGACATTCGGTACACCCCGCGGAAGGCCGGCTACCACGGCGGTGCGTCGCTGGCCGAGGTGACGGTGCCTCTGCTGGTGCTGCTGCCCGCCCTGGATGTCCTGCCGAAGGGCTGGGAAGTTCTCCCGCGGGAAGGGGCGACACCTTCGTGGTGGACTCAGAGCCGGGTGCTGGAGGAGCCCTGGCCGGATTCCGTCACACCGCCCGCACCTGCTTCTGTGGCAAAGCCCAAGGCCACTCGGAAACGGGCAGAACAGGCGGGGGAAGGCCTTTTCGCCCCGGCCGAGGTCGAACGCGAGCTGTCCAAGTCCCAGCCCTCGCCCGCTCCCGCGACGCTGGGGGCTGTGGTCGTGGCCAGCGACGTTTACGCCGCACAGGCCGAGTACGTCCGCAGGAAGCCCGACAGGCCTGTCGTCGCCGCCGTCATCGACGCCCTCGCCGAAGCAGGTGAGACCATGTCCCCTGCAGCCCTCGCCGTAGCCATCTCCGCGAGCGACCGCATCAGGCGCAACATGGATGGTTTCATCGCCACCCTGCAGCGGCTGCTGAACGTCGAGGGATATCCGGTGCTCGGCCTCATCGACTCGGGGCACACCGTCCGGCTCGACGTCCACCTGCTGCGTACGCAGTTTCAGCTGGAGAAGAGACGGGCGTGACCGTGGAAGGATGCGGAACGTGACCGTGGAAGGAAGCCGGACGTGACCAGCGCACAGCCCCCCGTGAGTGCAGCCCGTCGCCGAGAAGTCGTCGATGCGTTGAGGCGGGGTACCGTGCCACAGGCGGGGCTCGACCTCTTCGCCGTAGGACTGGACCGGTTCACTGCTGCACTCGACGACGACCTGGTGACGGTCACGGGCGGTGGCGCGGCCTTCCACGCCATTCGCGGCGAATACGGCTCCGGCAAAACGTTCTTCGCCCGCTGGCTGGCCGAACGCGCCAAGCGCGCGGGGCTCGCCACCGCCGAAGTACAGATTTCAGAGACCGAGACACCCCTTCACCGGCTCGAAACGGTCTACCGGCGGCTCACCGAGCGCCTGACCACCGCCACCCACCAGGCCAGCGCGCTGCGAGCGATCATCGACTCCTGGTTCTACTCCCTGGAGGACGAGACCCTCGACACGGGAGACGTGGAAGAGGACGACGCCGAGGCACTGGCGAAGGCCGTGGACGATCTGATGGAGCGACGCCTCGCCGACGTGGCACGAACCACCCCCGCATTCTCGGCAGCCCTGCGCGGCTACCGGCAGGCCGTTGTGGCGGGCGACAGTGCCACGGCGGAAGCCCTCATCGCCTGGATCGGCGGACAGAAGTCGGTGGCCGCGTCGGCTCGCCGGGCGGCCGGAGTACGCGGAGACCTCGACCATTTCGCCGCACTCGGGTTCCTCCAAGGACTGCTCACAGTGCTGCGCGACTGCGGGCACCCCGGGCTGCTGCTCGTACTCGACGAGACCGAAACACTCCAGCGGGTCCGTGGCGACGTACGGGAAAAGGGACTCAATGCGCTGCGACAACTCCTCGACGAGATCGACACCGGACGCTTCCCCGGACTGTTTCTCGTCATCACCGGCACACCGGCCTTCTACGACGGTCAGCAGGGCATCCAGCGGCTGCCACCTCTGGCCCAGCGTCTGGCCACGGACTTCACCACAGACCCGCGCTTCGACTCGCCCCGCGCCGTGCAACTGCGGCTGGCAGGCTTCGACTTGGAGCGACTGGGCGAACTCGGACGCAATGTGCGCGACCTGTTTGCGGCCGGGGCGCGGCATCCCGAACGGATCGCGAAACGCGTGGATGACGCGTACCTCGGCGAACTGGCCACCGCGGTCACCGGCGGACTCGGTGGGAAGGTGGGGGTGGCGCCACGCCTGTTCCTGCGCAAACTGGTCGCCGATGTCCTGGACCGGGTCGACGAGTTCGATGACTTCGACCCCCGTCTGCACTACGCGCTGACCGTCTCCAGCGCTGAACTCAACGAGGTCGAGCGCAACGCCGCGGCGGCCCCGGGGGATGCCGACGACATCGAACTCGAGCTGCCGTGAAAGGCGTAACCGACTCCCAACGGGAACAGACGTGAGCGGCATCGACGACCTGGATCCGGTTCTGATCCACCACATCGTCAACACCCTTGGCTGGCCGGGCCTTCGACCGCTCCAGGAGCAGGCGATCGATCCCCTGCTCGCCGGAGAGGACGCGGTTCTTCTGGCTCCCACAGCGGGCGGCAAAACCGAGGCAGCGTCCTTCCCGTTGCTGTCTAGGATGACCGCAGAACGCTGGGGCGGCACCTCGGTGCTGTACGTGTGTCCCCTCAAAGCGCTGCTCAACAACCTGCTGCCCCGCCTCGAGACGTACACGGGCTGGCTCGGTCGTACGGCGGCGCTGTGGCACGGCGACATCAAGGCCACCGCACGCAAGAGGATCCTCACCGAACGCCCGGACATTCTGCTCACCACCCCAGAGTCGCTGGAAGCGATGCTGGTAAGCGCGAACGTCGACCACCGCACCTTCTTCGCCGGACTCAAGGCCATCGTCGTGGATGAGGTGCACGCCTTCGCCGGTGACGACCGAGGCTGGCACCTGCTTGCCGTACTCGAACGCATGCAGCGAATCGTCGGCCGCCCCATCCAGCGGATCGGCCTCTCCGCAACTGTGGGAAACCCGCCCGAACTGCTGCACTGGCTGCAGGGGGCAGAGGTGGGCAAGCGTCCGGCTCGGGTGGTCGCTCCACACCTCGATGCCCTACCGGTGAGGGGAGCAGCCTCCGTGCCCCCCGGCGACATCCAGCTCGACTACGTCGGCTCGCTGGGCAACGCGGCCACGGTGATCGCGGCCCTGCACCGCGGAGAGAAGCGTTTGGTCTTCTGCGAGTCACGGCGGCTCGTGGAAGAACTGGGGGAGAAACTACGGGCCAAGGGCGTCACGACCTTCCTCTCGCACGCCTCGCTCTCGGTAGACGAACGGCGCCGCGCAGAGGAAGCCTTCGCCGAAGCCAGGGACTGCGTCATCGTGTCCACCAGCACCCTCGAGCTGGGTATCGACGTCGGTGACCTCGATCGGGTCATCCAGATCGACGCTCCGGCGACGGTGGCGTCCTTCCTCCAGCGCCTCGGCCGCACAGGGCGGCGCGCGGGCTCGCCGCGCAACTGCCTATTCCTCACTCTCGACGAAAGCGGACTGCTGGCCGCTGCCGCATTGCTGCTCCAGTGGTCACGCGGCTGGGTCGAGCCGGTTGCGGCACCGCCCGAACCCCGGCACATCGTCGCCCAGCAAATCCTTGCGCTGTGCCTGCAGGAGCACCAGGTCGGGGACAGGTTGTGGCAGGAGTGGTGGGCGGGCCTCGCCCCGTTCGGACAGTCCGCCGAGCCGATCGTGCGGCACCTGGTGGACGAGGGCTACCTCGACCAGGACGGCGGGATGCTCTTCATCGGCCCCGAGGCCGAACGACGCTTCGGACACCGCCACTTCATGAACCTCACCGCAGTGTTCACCGCGGCCCCCGAGTTCACCGTCCTGAGCGGACTGACCGAGATCGGCAGGACCGATCCGAGTCTGCTGACCGAAAGCATCCAAGGACCACGCCGACTCTTGCTGGCCGGCCGTAGCTGGCAGGTCACATACATCGACTGGAACAGACGCCGCTGCTTCGTCGAGCCGGTCGACAGCGGCGGCAAGGCGAAGTGGAGCGGCATGGGCTTCATCCGGTCGACGTCGTACGAATTGACCCGCGCCGCACGAGACGTACTGCTGGGCACGGATCCGCAGGTACAGCTGACCGGTCGGTCACGAGGCTGCCTCGCCGAGGCGCGTGACCGTCACCTGGAGTACGTGCGTCCCGCTGGCACGCTAATCGTGCGCGAGCCGAACGACGACGTTCGATGGTGGACATGGGCAGGCCACCGTGCGAACGCGACCCTAGCTGCCACGTTCGGAAACCTCGCGGATCCGGCACAACGCATCAATGACTGCTGGATCCGGCTCAGCACGGACCTGACCCCGTCGGTCTGGAAGCAGACGGTGGCTGACGCCGCATCCCAGCTCTGCCTTCCGGCTGTCCATGAACAGGCGCTGAAGGGGCTCAAGTTCAGCACGGCCTTGCCACGCCGCCTCGCCGAAGCGACGCTGGCGGCGAGGCTGGCCGATCTGGAAGGGGCCGCTGCAGTACTCAAGGAACCGGTCCAGTTCAGCACCATGGTCGGCTGAGCAGCGGCGACGCCGTACGAACGCTACATTGCGGGAGAGGCCGGTGCGGGGGCCGTGGCAGCGGTGGCCAGATCGAGAGGAGAGCCCTGCTCGGGGATGCCCACGACGGGTGCGGTCATAGCCGTGGCCGTTGGCGCGAACAGCTTGCCCGCTGACTGATGTCCGCGCGCATCGGAGACGACGATCCCGCCTGTCCACTTGCCCGTTGACGCCTGATAGCGGTGCTGGAGCTTGCCAAGGCGAGGGCAGTGCCGGTCTCGTACCTCGACGAACCCCGGGTGACAGTGGACATTGCCGGTCAGGTCACCGGCGAAGGTCACGGCGGCCGACGGAGCCAGTACGGCACTCACCAGGAGATCAGCGATCTGTAGACCCAGGTGGGTGTCACTGTGGCCGAAGACCGGAGACTCGGGAAGGTGGGGCATCAGGTCGCCACCCTTGGCGAACTTTCGGGTCGTCACACAGTGCACGTTGCCGACGTTGTCGCTGGGATTGCGGCTGTCCAGCACCGCGATGCCGCTGCTGGAGCGCTCAGCGAGATAGTGCTCGAAGTTTGCGCACAGAGCGGTCACCGAAGCCGCGTACATGGCCGTGTCGTCGTTGATGACACCGTCCTGCTTCACCCAGATACGAGCCATGACCCTGCAGTCGCGACGTTCCAGGATCGTCAGGAGATGGTCGAGGAAGCCGTGCGCCATACGCCGTTGGTTGCGCCCCTGTCGACGGAAGGACTTGCGCACCGTCTCGCCCTTGATCTCATGGTGGACGACCTGGCTCAAGGCGGGCACCTTGCGCAGCTCCGGCCGGAACTGCTTCTTGAGGGCGATGAAGTCCCAGGCGAGGCCTTTGATCTGGCTCTCCGGCACAGTGAATCCGCCGATCACCATGACCGGAACGGAGTCGGCCACGCCGGGGTTGAGGACCTGCCCGGTCCCGGACTCATCGAGATAACACAGGTGCAAGACCATCCCCCTGGGTGCACAAACAGCTATGGCCGACCCCAAATCCTTGGGGGACGGCCATAGGAGGTTCCACGCCGAGCGGACCCGGTCGCAGAGTGGTGTTCGTTCTGAGGCGTAGCGTAGTGGAGTCCGCTTCTGAGGGGCAATCACGGCGTGGCCGGGACCGGGATGAAGAACGGTTTCGCGCCACCATGCACCATCACCGCATGGTGAAGGCTGGCGAATTGGCAGCAAGGGCTGTGAGAGGTCAAGGCTGACAGAGAGGGGCCGACAGCAGCCGTCGTGGTCCGCGTAGCCTGCGAGGGCTGATTCCGAAACCCCTGAACCTTGCTCCGTTCTGACCCATCCTCGCGACAGGGCGCGCGGCTCTAAATGAGGTGGGGGAAGCGCATCCGCGTTTACGTAGCCGTCAAAGTAGCCGTGGGAGTGGTCACTTGCATGTTTGTACAGGTCATTGCGCTGCGGCGATTCTCCCCGGCGTACAGCCCGACTCGTCTGCCGCTTCACACAGGTTCGGACCGGACCGCTCGGCCGTGCGTCATTTTCCCGGTTCCTTCACATCGACGCCGAGTCCTGCCCACAGCTCCTGTTCGACCCGGCTCGGGGGCGTCGAGCAGCGTCGTTCCGGGTGGCCGGCCGGGGGGTCCTGGAGGCGGTCGCCGTTTCCGTGGCCGTGCGCGGGTGGCCGCGGGTTGGGGGCGGGGTCGGCGTCCGGGTCGGGGTAGTTGACGCCGGGCAGGGGGCCGACGGCGATGGCGCCGTACTCGACGAGCATGTTCCACACGCTGTCGCAGGCCCTGCGGAGCCAGGACCTCAGCCCCATGCGCGCACCTCGTTCTCTCAGGCTGGTGCCGAGGCGGTCCCGCGACGGCCTCTGGTGGCGCCCATGGTGGCCGCTCGGCCTGAAGCGTCGCTTAAAGCGCGTCGCGGGAGGTCGTGACCATGAAAATTTCCCGCCGAAGTCATGATCGGGTAAGTGTCGCCACGGACGACAACGTGTCAGTGTTCCAGCAGGCGGAAGGAGCAGTGGCATGAAGATCGGAGTTCTCGGGCCGCTCGTGGTGAGCATCGACGGCACTTCCGTGGTGCCGAGCGCGGCCAAGCCGCGGCAGCTGCTCGCGCTGCTGGCGGTCAACGCGGGCCGCGACGTGAATGTGACGACGCTGACGGAGGAGCTGTGGGACTCAAGTCCCCCCAGCGGGCCCGCGGGTGTTGTGCAGACGTATGTCAAGCAGCTGCGCCGGGCCATCGCCGATGCCCTGGGACCGGAGCACGAATGCGCGGCGAAAGAGGTGCTGAGCCGCAGCTACGCCGGGTACGGGCTGAACATGCCCGCGCCCGTCATGGAGGCGGACCTCTTCCAGCAGCTCACCGGTCGCGGATTGCGCGCCCTGGCCGGCGGTGACGACGAGACAGCTTCGGTGCTGTTGGGCCAGGCACTTGAGATGTGGCGTGGGCCGCTCCTCGCCGACGTACGCATCGGACCCGCGCTCCGCGTCGAGCTGCTGCGGCTGGAGGAGGCACGGCGCTCCGCGCTGGAGGGGCGGATCACCGCGGATCTGCGGCTCGGCAGACACACCGAGGTGATCGGCGAACTCCTCGCGCTCACCGAGCGCTTCCCGCTTCAGGAGCAGCTGCACTGGCTCCTGATGCTGGCGCTCTATCGATGTGGACGATCCTGGCAAGCGCTTGAAATTTTTCGAAAGCTACGCGCGTCGACCACCCAGGAGCTGGGCATTGAGCCTTCACCGCGGGTACAGAAACTGCACCGGGCGATCCTGGCCGCGGACCCTCAACTCGATCTCGCCGCGCCGAGTTTGGCAGCCTTTTAGCATCACGGGGCAGTGTGGCCCCGTCGGCCGGGCCCGCCCCACGCCCCCCAGTTGACCCGCACCCGGACGGCTCGCTCACCCCCTGGACTGAACCGAGACGGAGCGACACCATGCGATACCTGTCCCGGAAGCGTCCGGGCGTCGAACCGGAATCCGCGACACGGCTGTTCTGCTTTCCGTACGCGGGCGGCGGCGCCTCGGCGTACCGGCGATGGCAGCGCGGCCTCGACGCCCTTGACGCCGGAGTACGGGTGATGCCCGTACAACTGCCCGGCCGCGAGGAACGGTACGACGAACCCAGGTTCACCGAACTGGACGCCCTCATCGACGACTTGGACGCACAGCTCGACGAGGAGCTGGCCGAGCCCCACGTCTTCTACGGACACAGCATGGGGGCGCTCATCGCGTACTCCCTCGCGCGGCGGCGGCAGTCGCGCGGGGCGGTCCTGCCCCGGGCGCTCGTGCTGAGCGCCTACCGTGCCCCGCACCTGCCGTCCCCGGCGCTCGCGGACCCGGACGCCGGGGACGAGCAACTCGCCGCCGGCCTGGCCGCGCTCGGCGGCATCCCGCAGACGCTGCTCGACCATCCCGAATTCCTCTCCGCGCTCCTTCCGGTGGTCCGTGACGACCTCCGGCTGTGCATGGGCAGCGTCGCCCCGCACACCGAGCCGCTGCCGGTACCGCTGCACCTGTTCGCCGGACACGCGGACCGCCTCGTCACCGTGGACGAGATGCTTCCCTGGCGCAGGCACGCGGGGAGCGGCTGCGACGTGCGGACGATGCCCGGCGGACACTTCTTCGTCAGATCGGACGAGGGCGCCTTTCTGCGTGAACTCGCCTCCCTGACACGCCGGTACGCCTCGGAGCGGGTCACGGTGTAGCAGGCCGGTACCGCGACCGCGGCCGGTCGCTCGTACAGATCCATCCCGAAAGGAAGTAAGTCCCGTGACTCACGACGCCACGGAAGGCGCCACCAGGAGCTCGGCCTCACGGCCGGTCCGCACGGCTTGGGTGGTCGCGTTCGTCCTCCTCCTGGTCTTCGCCGTGTTCGAGGCGACGAAGTACGGCGGATGGGTGCTCGTCGCGGCACTCGCCGGCGCCGTCGCACCCGACCTGTCGTTCCTCGCCGGCATCTCCGGCGGCCCGCACCGGCACGGCCAACTGCCCCGCAGAGCCGTACCCCTCTACAACCTTCTGCACCGGCCCGTCGTGCCCGTGGTCGTCATGCTCGGCTGTCTGATCCCCGAATCCCCGTCCGTCGCCGTCCCCGTGTTCAACTTCGGGCTGGCCTGGCTGGTGCACATCGCCGCCGACCGGGCCCTCGGATACGGCCTGCGCACCCCCGACGGCTGGCAGCGCTGACACAACCGCGGCGCTTTGGCCTCGCACAAGGCGTCGCTGCGAGGCTCGTCCAGGTCCCCGACCGCGTCTCCTGCCGCGCGTCGGTCACCCGAACCACCGCACAAGTAACCGCTGAGCACCTGTTGCCGGAGGAAACGTATGGACACGACGGACACGACGCATGGCGGGTCGGAGACCGACCGACCTGTACTGGACTACCCGTTCCACCGCCCTTCGGCCGTCGAAGTGCCTCCCGTCTACGAGGAGTTGCGGAGCAAGTGCCCCGTCGCCCATGTCCGGCTGCCCACCGGCGACGAGGGCTACGTGGTGACCCGCTACGACGACGTGCGCACCGTGCTCGCCGACGCCAGGTTCAGCCGTGCCGCCACCATCTCCCCCGACGCGCCGCAGCTCACCCCCACGCCTCCGGTGCCGGGCAGCCTGTTCACCACGGACGCGCCCGAGCACACCCGGCTGCGCAGGCTCGTCTCACGGGAGTTCACCGCCCGCCGTGTGCAGAACATGCGTCCCCGGATCCAGGAGCTGACCGACGGTCTTCTGGACGAGATGGAGAAGCTCGACGGGCCGGTCGACCTCAACACGGCGCTGGCCTTCCCGCTGCCGGTGATGGTGATCTGCGAACTGCTCGGTGTGCCCTTCGAGGACCGTGACCGCTTCCGCGAGTGGTCGGACGCGTTCGTCTCCATCACCGCGCACACGCCGGAGGAGATGGCCGCCCAGCGCCAGCAGATGATCGGGTACCTCGGGGAGCTCGTCAAGCGCAAGCGGGAGGAGCCGACGGACGATCTGATGGGGGCGCTCGTCGTCGCCAGCGACGAGGAGGGCAGCCTCAACGAGTACGAGCTGATCGTCATGGCGGCGACCATCCTCGTCGCCGGTCACGAGACCACCGTCAGCATGATCGGCAAGATCGTCCTGACCCTGCTGCGCCACCCCGAGCAGATGGCCATGCTGCGCGAGCACCCCGAGAAGCTCGACCACGCCATCGAGGAACTGATGCGCGTCAACCCGATCGGCGACGGGGGCCCGCTGCGGATCACCCTGGAGGACGTCGAGGTCGGCGGCACGCTCATCCCCAAGGGCAGCGCGGTCCTGGCGGCGGTCTGCTCCGCCAACCAGGACCCCGACCGCTTCCCCGGCGCGCAGGCGAACGAGTTCGACCCCGAACGGCCCGAGGCCGTCCACCACGTCGCGTTCGGCCACGGCCCGCACTTCTGCGTGGGCGCCGCGCTGGCCAGGGCGGAGCTCCAGATCGTCATCTCCTCGCTGCTGAACCGCTTCCCGGGTCTGCGGCTCGCGGAGGAGGTCGGTTCCCTGGAGCTGACGACCGGGATGATGGTGCACGGCCTGAAGGAGCTGCCTGTCACCTGGTGAAGGACCAGGGCGCGTCCGCAAAGTCCCGTCTGGCTCACGACGCCTGGCACGCACGCTCGCCGCGTTGTCGGAGTCGCCCAAGTACGTCCAGTACGAGGGCGATCCTCCGCCTTGCGATCGCACGCACCAGACGCCGTGAGCCCCGCCCTCAGGGCGGACGACGCTACTTTGCGGACACGCCCTGGGGCCGGCCCTGATCCCCCCGTCACCGGCCGGCCCGCAGGGCAAGGGCCCGGTCCGCACGAGAACGTGCGGGCCGGGCCCCTTGTCCTGCCTCCGCCGTTACCGGCCGGCGGACGGTAACGGTCACACCCGGGTGGACGGGGACTGCGCCTCCACGACATGCGGCCCCGGCTTCTGAAGCTGGAAGTACGCGCCCGCCAGCACCCGTTCCTTGAGCTTCTGGCTCCGGTCGACCACCCGGTACAGCGAGCGGCGGCCGACACCGCCGACGCCGTGCAGGGCGAACAGCCGCTCCTGCCGCAGCTGCAGAGCGCGCGACTTGGCGACCGACCCCTCCCGCGCCCGCTGGAACTCCGCGCCCGCCCGTGCCAGCGCCGCCTCGTCCCCACCCGCGTCGACGGCGTCCCGCACCAGCGGGGCCAGCGTCACCGCGTCGATGATGGCGTGATTGACGCCCTGGCCCAGGATCGGCGTCAGCGTGTGTGCCGCGTCGCCGATCAGGACCAGGCCCGGCATGGACCAGCGCGGCACCATCGTGGTGAAGATGTCCAGCATCGAGGTGTCGGACCAGGAGCGGATCTCACTTCGTACCGACTCGGCCAGCTCGGGAGCGAGCCCGCCCAGCCGCTCGTACAGCGCGGGCAGGCCCTGGGCCCGCAGTTCCTTCAGCCCGCCCTTGGGGATGTTGAAACCGACGCGCACGCTGTCCGGGTGGGTCGGGATGAACAGCCCGTGCTGGTCGCCGCGGATCCGGATGCGATACGTACGGTCGTCCCACTCGGACGGGAACGGCAGCTTCAGCCACACCACGTCACGGTCCAGCGGCAGCTTCGTGTACGGCAGGCCCGACATCTCACGGACCTTGCTGAACCGGCCGTCCGCCGCCACCGAGAGCGCCGCGCGCACCGTCAGCTCGCCCTCCGGGGTACGGGCCACCACCCCCGTGACCGGACCGTTCTCGCCCTCCGCGCGCAGCAGTCGGGTGGCGGTCGCGCGGCGCACCAGGGTGAAGTGCTCCGGGTGCTCCTCCTGCCCGAGGTCCGCCAGGGCCGAGAGCAGCGCCGGCTGGGGCATCTCCACGGGGTAGGGGTGCGGGTAGGGGAAGCGGCGGAAGTCGGCGCGCAGCACCGTGCTGCCGGAGTCGATGATCTCCATTCCGTGCATCTGCTGGTAGGCGCCGTCCAGCCGGCCGAGGACGCCCAGCTTGTCGAGCAGCCACACGGAGTCGGGAGAGACCGACTCGCCCCGGAACGACCGGTCGAAGTGACCGCTCTGCTCCAGTACCACGACCGAGACCGAACGCTTGGCGAGTTCGACGGCCAGCGTGAGTCCCGCCGGGCCTCCTCCGACCACACACACGTCCGCGGTCAGCTCAGTTGTCATCGTCGCTGCTGCCTTTCCGAAGGAGTCATATCCACGGATGGTCCGCAGCCCGCCTAAAGCAGCTCTTGCGGGGCGGGCCCGCACGGCGGCCGGGGCGCCCGCCCGATCGCCCGGGCACCTACGCGCAAGCCCGTCTTTAGGGTCCGGGCCCAAGCTCCCAGGCGCCCGCCCCCGCAGAGAGGCGAACCGACCGTGAGGACAGCAGTGACGACGTCCGACCTGGACCGCACAGGCCCCGTCAGCCCCCTCGTCCGGCTCCGCGCGTTGCACGGCGAGCAACGGCTCGCCGCCGAGTACCCGGCGGTGCCCGGACTGCTCGCCGAACTCGCGCAGCAGGACGACGGGTTCGCCCAGTTGTCCCGCGCGGGCAGGCTGCTCGCCAAACTCGTTCCCGAGGACATCGCGGAGCGCCACCCCGGCGTCGTACCCGCGACCGTCGCGGTCACGGGACACGGCACCGTCGACGGGCTGACCGCGCCGCTCACCGCGGAACTCGCCCGCCACGGCATCCCGCTGCGCGTACGCGTCGGTGACCACGACCTGTGGCTGCGCGACCTCCAGGACACCACCAGTGACCTGTACGCCCCCGGCACCGAACTCGCCCTGTGCCTCCTCGACGCGCAGATCGTCTTCGACGAACTGCCGCTGCCCTGGGGGACGGAGGACGTCGCCAGGAGCGTCGCCGGCAGACTCGAACTCCTCGACCAGCTCGCCTCCCGCTACGACGAACACGGCACCGGGACGCTCGTACTCAACACCCTGCCGCTGCTGCCCCAGCACACGCAGCAGCTGGTCGATCACCGCTCCCGCACCGAACTCTCCATCATCTGGCGGGAGTTCAACATCGGTCTGCTGCGGCTCGCCGCCGCGCACCCGCGGCTGCACGTCGTCGACCTGGAGCCGCTGATCGCCGAGAGCGGACCGGTCCGCGACCCGCGGCTCGCCGCCTACGCCAAGGTGTACCTGGGGGAGGAGGTGCTCGCCCGGTACGCGCGCCAGACGGGCCATCTGCTGCGGACGCTGCGCGGCAGGGCCAAGAAGGTCCTCGTCCTGGACCTCGACAACACCCTCTGGGACGGCATCCTCGGCGACGACGGACCCGACGGCATCGCCGCCGCCACCACCTACCGCGGTGAGGTCTTCGGCCGGCTCCAGCGGGTGGCCAAGCAGATCGGCGGTCAGGGCGTACTGCTCGCCGTGTGCAGCAAGAACGACCGGGAGCCGGTGCTGGCCGTGCTCCGCGACCACCCCGACATGACCCTGCGCGAGGCCGATTTCGTCCGGATCGCCGCCAACTGGGAACCCAAGGACGGAAACATCCGGGACATCGCCGAGCAGCTCAACCTCGGCACCGACAGCTTCGTCTTCGCCGACGACTCGCCCTTCGAACGCGGTCTCGTCGCCTCCTCGCTCCCCGAGATCGCCGTGATCGGCCTCGACGAGGAACCGGCGCTGCACATCGACCGGCTGCTCGCCGACGGCTGGTTCGACGTACGGGAACTGACCACCGAGGACCGGGGCCGCGTCGCGCAGTACCGCCAGGAGGCGGAACGGCAGGACCTGCGGCGGTCCACCGGCTCGATGGAGGAGTACCTGCGCGACCTCGGCGTGTCCGTCGAGGTCGCCCCCGTACGCGACCACGAGGTGGCCCGGGTCTCCCAGATCACCCTGCGCACCAACCAGTTCAACCTCACCACCCGCCGGCTCCAGGCGCCCGACGTACGCGAACGGCTCGGCTCGGCGGACCACTTGGTGCTGGCCGTACGCTCCCGCGACCGCTTCGGCGACAACGGGGTCGTCGGCGCCCTCTTCGCGCACCGGGAGGACGACGCCCTGCGCATCGACAACATGCTGCTCAGCTGCCGGGTCTTCGCCCGCGGTATCGAGCAGGCCGCCATGGCCGCGCTGCTGGAGCACGCCGTGGACTCGGGCGCCGCCGAGGTACGCGCGAGCTACCGGCCCACCGCCAAGAACCACAAGATGCGCGCCTTCTATCCGTCGCTCGGCTTCGAGCAGGACACCGAAACGGTGGACGGCACGGTCGAGTTCAGACACCCGCTCACCCGGCTGCCCGAGGTGCCCGGACATGTGACCCTCGACGCGACCATCCGCAGTGGCACCGGATGACGTGCTCCGCGCCACCGGGTGCCGGGAACGCACAAGCGTCTCCTTAGCGCCCCGGACGACGATCGTGATGTCAGAGCAACCCGCGCCGGCGCATGCCAGCGGAACTCGGAGAGGTCGGAGAAAGACGTTGACGAACTTCCGGACCTTCACGGAACTGGTTCTTGAGCGCAGCGAGGCCCGCAAGGACGCGGATGCCTTCGTCTTCCTGCCCGACGATGCCCGCGGCTCGGTGCCGCAGCACCTCACCTCCGCCGCGCTCGACCAGGAGGCACGCCGGATCGCGTCCTGGCTCCAGGACCGCGGCGCCGCGAAGCGCCAGGTACTCCTGCTCTACCCGGCCGGCCTGGACTTCATCAAGGCGTTCACCGCCTGTCTGTACGCCGGTGCCGTGGCCGTGCCCGGACCGCTGCCCGCCGAACAGGGCCAGCACTTCGCCCGTATCTCCGGCATCCTGCGCGACGCCGAGGCGTGCGCCGTGCTCACCGACTCGGCCAACGCTCCCGCGATCTCCGCCTGGCTGGCCGCGGAGGGCTTCACCGACGTGGCGTGCCTGGCCACCGACGATCCCGCCCAGGGCGACGCGGGCGCCTGGCACGCGCCCTCCCTCACTCCGGAGAGCCTGGCCTTCCTCCAGTACACCTCCGGCTCGACCAGCGACCCCAAGGGCGTCGTGGTCTCGCACGGCAACCTGCTCGCCAACGAGGCGGCGATCCAGCGCTCGATCGGCACGAGCGCGGAGAGCGTGTGCGGCGGATGGCTGCCCTTCTACCACGACATGGGTCTGATCGGGCACATCCTCCACCCCATGTACCTCGGGGCCCAGGGCGTCCTGATGGCACCCTTCACCTTCCTCAAGCGGCCCTACCGCTGGCTGAAGATGATCGGCGACTACGGCATGACCACCGGCGGCGGCCCCAACTTCGCGTACGACCTGTGCGTGCGCAGGGTCACCGACGCGCAGCTGGAGACGCTCGACCTGTCCTCCTGGACCACCGCCTGCAACGGCGCGGAGCCGGTCAGGGCCGAGACGGTCCGTGCCTTCACCGAGCGCTTCGCGCCCGCGGGATTCCGCCCCGAAGCCATGTTCCCCTGCTACGGCATGGCCGAGACGACCCTCCTGGTCACCGGCATCCCGCGCGGCGCCGCCGCCCGCGTGCTCGACGTCGACGCCGAGGCGCTGGAGCGCGGCGAACTGGCCGACCCGCGCGGGGACTTCGCCACCCGCTCCCTCGTCAGCAGCGGAATCGCGCGGGACTTCGAGATCCGCGTCGTCGACCCGGAGACCCGTGTCGAGAAGCCCGGCGGACACATCGGCGAGATCTGGCTCAAGGGCGACAGCGTCGCCGCCGGCTACTGGAAGCGGCCCGCGACCAACAAGGAGATATTCGACGCGGAGATCTCCGGCGGCACGGGCGGGCAGGACACCGACGAGCAGAACACCGGCGAGCAGGACACCGGCTGGCTGCGCACCGGCGACCTGGGCGCACTCCACGACGGAGAGCTGTACGTCACCGGCCGGCTCAAGGAGCTGGTCATCATCTCGGGCCGCAACCTCTACCCGCAGGACGTCGAACGCGCCGTCCAGTCGACGGACAAGGCCCTCGGCGCCGGCGCGGGCGCCGTCTTCGCCGTCGAGACCGACCGCGAGCACCTGGTGGCCATCCAGGAGGTCCGCCCCGCCGCCGTCGCCACCGACCTGCACACCGTTGCCTCCAACATCCAGAGCTTCATCGGCAAGGAGTTCAGCATCCCCGCGGGCAACGTCCTGCTGGTACGCCCCGGAACCGTCCGCAAGACCACCAGCGGCAAGATCCAGCGGACCCTGATGCGCAAGCTGTTCCTGGAGGGCGGGATCACCGCGCTGTACGAGGTCCTGGAGCCCGCGGTCCAGGAGCTGATCGCCGCCACCGAGGCCGAGCCCGAGGCCGAGCCCGAAACCGAGGCCGCCGCCACCGACGCCGCCCAGACCCTGGAATCGGTGGTCTGACGTGGAACACCCGCCCTACCGGCTCGCGGAGGAGTTCGACCGTTTCCTCGGTGACCCCGACGACCCCGGCGAGGTCTTCTCCTACGCGCGTTGCGCGGAACTCGACGAGAAGGAGGAGTTCCCCGCCGACATCTGCGACCGCTTCCAGGAGTGGGGCCTGCCCGACGAGTACGTACCGGTCGAGCACGGCGGCAGACTGCACGACTACGAGCAGGTGCTCCAGCTCGTCCGCACCGTCGCCCGCCGCGATCTGACCTGCGCCATCGGACACGGCAAGACCTACCTCGGCGGGGTCTGCGTATGGGTCGCGGGCTCCGCGGAGCAGGGCGCCCGGCTCGGCGCCGACATCATGGCCGGCGTCCCCGTCTCCCTCGGGCTCACCGAACGCGCCCACGGCAGCGACCTGCTGGCCAATGACGTGCGCACCGACGACAAGGCGAGCAAGGCGAACGAGGCGAACAAGGCGGCGAACCCCGACGGCGTGGCGGACCACTGGCTGGTCAGCGGTGAGAAGTGGCTGATCAACAACGCCACCCGGGGGTCGGTGCTGTCGCTGCTGACCCGCACGCATCCGGACGGGGGCCCGCGCGGGTTCAGCGTCCTCCTCGTGGACAAGCGTGAACTCGACGAGGGCACCTACCGCCACCTCCCGAAGATTCCCACCCTCGGCATCCGCGGCGCCGACATCTCGGGCATCGCCTTCGACGGCGCCCGGGTGCCGCGGAGCGCCCTCGTCGGCGCCGAGGGCGCCGGCCTGGAGATCGTGCTGAAGGCGCTCCAGCTCACCCGCACCATGTGCGCGGCACTGTCGCTCGGCGCCGGCGACCACGGACTGCGCCTCGGCCTGGACTTCGCAGAGGAACGCGAGCTGTACGGACGGCGGCTGATCGACATCCCGCAGGCCAGGCACGTGCTGGCCGGCGCCGCCGCCGACGTACTGCTGCACGAGGCGGTCGCCCTGGTCGCCGCCCGCGCCGTACAGACCCAGACCGCGGAACTCAGCGTCACCTCGGCCGTCGTCAAGTACCTGCTGCCCACCGGCACCGACCAGCTCCTCGCCGACCTGACCGGGCTGCTCGGCGCCCGCGCCTTCCTCAAGGACGTCCACGCCAACGGCCGCTTCCAGAAGGTCGAGCGCGACCATCGCATCGTCGGGCTCTTCGACGGCAACACCCTGGTCAACCTCAACTCACTGGTGAACCAGTTCCGCCCACTGGTCCGCGGCTTCAAGCGCGGCACCGGCGACACGGCCGGCGCCGGCGCCGCCTGCGACCTCGCCACGCCGCTGCCGCCCCTGGACCCCTCGAAGCTGTCGCTGGTCGCCCGGCACGGCAGCGGAGTCGTGGCGGGGCTCGCCGCCTCCGTCGAGGAGATCACCCGCAGGGCGGCACGGAACCCCGCGCTCGGCCCGGTGGCGGAGGCCGCGCGGCGGCTGCTCGCCGTCACCACCGAGGTGCACGCCGAGATGGAGACGTACCAAGGCGTACTCGCCGAGGTTCCCGCCGCCGCCTTCGAGGTCGCGCGCCGCTACACCCTGTGCTGGGCGGGAGCGGCCTGCGTCGGCCTGTGGACACGGAGCACCGACCGCCTCGGCGACGACCCCGGCACGGGGGCGCTGTGGCGCGACGGCCTGTGGCTGCGCGCCGCCCTCGACCGGTTGCTGGTCCGCCTCGGCGAACCGGCGGCGAACGGCCGGGAGACGGGCGAGGAGCTGCTGGGCGCCCTGCGGGCCGCCCGCTCATCGGGCCGGCTGTTCTCGTTGCTGCCGCAGCGGGTCCCCGAGCGGCGGCCCGCGACGCCCGCCGCGCCCTCCGGCGAGACTGAGAGGACGTCATGCTGATCGGCACAGAGCCCCAGGACGCGCACCCGGCGACCGGGGCCGTACAGGACGGTGACGGGTCACCGGGCCAGGAGGGGCGGGCCGTTGCCCGCGTGGCCGAACTGGACCGGCGGCTGGGCGACCCCACCGACGAGAGCAACGAACTCTCCTACGGCCGGCTGGTCGAGGCGGACGAGGCCGGTGAACTCCCCGAGGCCGGCGAGCGCGCTCTCGACGAACTGGGGCTCGGCGCCGACTTCGTGCCACGCGCCGAGGGCGGCGGCCTGGAGCGGCTCGACACCCTGGTACGTGTCATGCGGCAGGTGTTCCGCCGCGACGTCGCCCTCGGCCTCGGCTACGGCGTGACCTCCTTCATGGCCGCCGTGAACGTCTGGGCCGCCGGGGACGCCGCGCAGCGCGAACGCCTCGCCCGGATCCTCACCGGCGGCGGCAAGGTCTCGGTCGCGTACCACGAACTCGCGCACGGCAACGACTTCGTCCGCAACGAGTTCGAGGCCCGCCCCGCCGAGGGCGGCGGATACCTGCTGAACGGCGCCAAGCAGGTCATCAACAACGCCGATCGCGCCGACGCCTGGGTGCTGTTCAGCCGTACCAGCCCCGCGCCTGGCAGCCGCAGCCACTCCGTGCACTTCGTCGAGCGCGAGGGGCTCGACACGGACACCTGGCGGGTACTGCCCCGCTACGACGCCGTCGGCGTACGGGGGTGCCATCTGTCCGGACTCCGGTTCGACAACACACCCGTGCCCGCCTCGGCCCTCGTCGGAGAGGCCGGAAAGGGAGTCGAAACCGCCCTGCGCGCCTTCCAGATCACCCGGGCCGCGCTCCCCGGCATGGCCGTCGGCACCGTCGACACCGCGCTGCGGACCGTCGTACGCTTCGCGCTGGGCCGGCGGCTCTACCGCAAGTCCGTCATGGACATCCCGCATGCCAGAGCCACCCTCTCCGGAGCCTTCACCGATCTCCTGACCTGCGACAGCCTCTCCCTGGCCGCGACCCGCTCGGTGCATCTGCTCCCCGAGCAGACCAGCGTCCTCGCCGCCGCCACCAAGTACCTCGTCCCCAAGCTGCTCACCGACGCCATGCGCGAGCTCTCCGTCGTGCTCGGGGCCCGCTTCTACGTCCGTGACGGCGAGTACGGAATCTTCCAGAAGCACATCCGCGACCTGCCGGTGCTCAGCCTCGGCCACGCAGGCTCCGCCGCCTGCCAGGCCACGATCATTCCCCAGCTGTCCCGTCTGGCCCGCCGCTCCTGGTTCAGCGACGAACCGGCCCCCGCGGAACTCTTCCGGCCCCGCGCGGACCTGCCGGACATCCCCTACGACCGGCTCACCCTGGCGAGCGGACGGGACGGGCTCAGCGCCACCCTGGTCGCGGCCGTGGACGGGCTGCCCGGCGCGACACCCGAGGAGCGGGCCGTCCAAGGGCTCGCGCTCCAACTGGTGGACGAGCTGCGGCGGATCCAGGAGGCGAGCCGCGCGCTCGCACCCGAGGACCGTACGGCGCTGGCCGCTCCCGGCACCTTCGCGCTCGCCGACCGGTACGCCGTCCTGCTCGCGGCGGCCTCGGCGATCGGTGTCCGGCAGCAGGCGGCCCGCGACGGCGGCGACGCGTTTCTCGCCGACCCCGCCTGGCTCGCCGCCGCCCTGCACCGGCTCGCCCGGCGGCTCGGCCGGCGGCCCGCCGAACTCCCGGCGTCCGTCGACGCCCGGGTGCACGAGGAAGTACTGCGCAGGTTCCACGCGCGCGGCAGTTACGACCTGTACGACACCCCGCTCACCGGCTGACGGGAACCCGCCCGGCCGCCACCGGACTCCGGCCCGTCCTCCACGCCGGCCGGCCGACTGCGCGACATCACCACAGCAAGCGAACCGCCCATCCCCGCCGAGGAGTCCACCATGCCCGTTCCGACCACCGGACACACCACCGAGTCTCTGACCACGTGGTTGGCCGAGCGCATCGCCCTCTACCTCAAGCGGCAGCCCGACGGGATCGCCCCGGACGTGCCCCTCGCCGAGTACGGCCTCGACTCCGTCGCCGCCCTCAGCCTGTGCGGGGACATCGAGGACGACTTCGACCTCGTGGTGGAGCCGACGGTCGCCTGGGACTACCCGACGGTCCAGGCGCTCGCCGGCCACCTCATGGACGAGCTCGCCGCGGCCGCCGCGAAGGGCGGCGGCGCTTGATGGAGCCCGTAGCCATCGTCGGCATCGACTGCAGATTCCCGGGCGCCCCCGACACCGGCGCCTACTGGGACCTGATGATGCGCGGCGCAGACGGGGTGGGGGAGGTGCCCCGGCAGCGCTGGGACGCCAAGGAGTTCCACTCCGAAGCCGGGGAAGAAGGACACTCCAACACCACCCAGGGCGGCTTCATCGCCGACCCCGACGCCTTCGACGACGAGTTCTTCACCATCTCGCCGCGCGAAGCCGCCGCCATGGACCCCCAGCAGCGGCTGCTGCTGCAGTCCGCGTGGCGGGCGGTCGAGGACGCGGGGATCGCACCGCGGAACCTCGCCGGCACCTCGACCGGGGTCTTCGTCGGCATCATGGGCAACGAGTGGGCCCAACTGCACCTCACCGACTACGCGAACGTCACCGCTCAGCTCGGCTCCGGCAACGGCTACTGCATGACCGCCAACCGGATCTCGTACCACCTCGACCTCAAGGGCCCCAGCCTCGCCGTCGACACCGCCTGCTCCTCCTCGCTGGTCGCCGCGCATCTCGCGGTGAACGCCCTGCTGTCCGAGGAGTGCGACCACGCAATCGTCGGCGGCGTCAACGTGGCCCTCACCCCGGCCCTTTCGATCTTCTACACCCAGGCCGGGCTCTCCGCCCCAGACGGGCGCTGCAAGCCCTTCAGCGCGGAGGCCGACGGCATCGGCCGCGGCGAGGGCGTCGGCGTGATCGTGCTGCGCAGGCTGCGGGACGCGATCGCCGACGGCCAGCGCGTGTACGCCGTCATCCGGGGCATCGCCGTCAACCAGGACGGCCGCAGCAACGGGCTGACCGCTCCCAACCGCTGGGCCCAGCAGGACGTGCTCGGCGCCGCGTACCGCAGGGCCGGGGTCGAGCCCTCCGACGTGGTCTTCACCGAGGCCCACGGCACCGGCACCGGTCTCGGCGACATGATGGAGGTCAAGGCGCTCGGCCACCACCACGCCGACCGCGGCGGCAAGCCCATGGCACTCGGCTCGGTCAAGGGCAACCTCGGTCACACCGAGGGCGCCGCCGGTATCGCGGGGCTGATCAAGGTCGCCCTGTCCCTGCACCACCGGGTGGTCCCCGCGAGCCGCTTCGCGGCCAAGGAGAACAAGCAGCTCAAACTGCGCGACCACGGGCTCCGGTTGCTCAAGGCACCGCTGAGACTGCCCGCCGGCCCCACCGTCGCCGGGCTCAGCAGCTTCGGCATGGGCGGCACCAACGCCCACGCCGTACTGGAGTCCGCGCCGGGCCACGCCGCCCGCCCCGAACCCGTGAACGGCGCCGCGCCCGGCGGTGTCGGTGCCGCCGTCTTCACTCTCACCGCTCCGAACGCCGAGGCGCTGCGCCGCAACCTGCTGGCCCAGGCGGACGCGGCGGCGGCCCGCCGCGTACCGCTGGGCCCGCTGGCCCGTTCGAGCAACCGGGTCAAGGCCGGCCACCGCCACCGCTTCGCGACCGCCGCCACCGACACCGGTGAACTCGTCGCCAGACTGCGCGAGTCGGCCGCCGCACCCGAGCTGCTCGACCGGCTCTCCGGCCGGCCGGCCGGGCGGCCCCGCGTCGCGTTCCTGTTCACCGGGCAGGGCTCGCAGTACCCGCGTATGACCGCCGGACTGTACGAACAGTCCCCGCTGTACCGCCACTTCCTCGACGAGGCCGACGCCGCACTGCTGCCGCACACGGGGCGGTCCGTGCGCGACCTGGTCCTCGCCGACGACGCGGCGGTCCACAGCACCCGCTGGACGCAGCCCGCACTGTTCGCGGTCGGCTACGCCCTCGGCCGGACCCTGATGGCACTCGGCGCGCACCCCGGCATGCTCCTCGGCCACAGCGTCGGCGAGTTCGCCGCCGCCGTCCTGGCCCGTGCCCTCCCGCTGGACGGCGCCGCCCGGCTGGTCGCCGCCCGCGGCGCCCTGATGCAGGAACTCCCCCCGGGCGGCGGCATGCTGTCCGTCAAGGCGTCCCGGGAAGATGTCCGGCAGTGGACCGAGCAGGAACCCCTGGTCGGCCTGGGAGCGGTCAACGGCCCCGCCTCCACCGTGCTCTCCGGTGACCTGGAGGCCCTGGAAAGGATCGGCGCCAAGCTCGCCGCCGAGGGGCTCACCACCCGCGAACTCCAGGTCTCGCACGCCTTCCACTCACCGCTGATGCGGCCCGTACTGGACCGCTTCGCGAAGATCGCCGCCGAGGTCGGCGGGGGAGTGCCGGAGATCCCGGTGTACTCGACCGTACGCGGCCGGGTCCTCGACGGCGAGGCGCTGGACGCCTCCTACTGGGTCGAACACATCAGCGCCACCGTGCTGTTCGGTGACGCCGCCGCCGCACTGCTCGCCGAGGGCCCGACCCACCTGGTGGAGATCGGTCCCCGGCCGGTGCTCTCCGGGATGGTCCGCCGCCTCGACCAGCCCGCCGCGGGCGCGGGCCCGGCACATGTCCTGCCGGTGCACGGCCCCGAGTCCGCCGGCCCGGCCCTCGCCGAAGCCCTCGCCGAGCTGTACCGGGGCGGCGTCGAGCCCGACTGGGACGCCGTGTACGCGCCCGAGGACAGGGTCGCGCACCCGCTGCCGCCGTACAGCTTCTCGACGGAACACCGTTACTGGGCGAGGAATCCGGTACGAGCACCGGGCACGGCCGCCGTGGCGACGGCCCCGGCGCCCGCGGCGCACCCGGAGCCGGGGACCGGCCCCGCGTCCGTCCTCACCCTGGACCGGCCCGGCGGCCCGGCGGACCCGGTCGCCGACGCCGTTCTCGGCGCCGTCCGGCTGGTCGGCGGCTACACCGACATCGGCCCGCACGACCGGCTCTACGAGGATCTCGGCTTCGACTCCGTCATGATCATGGAACTCAAGAACCGGCTGGAGGCCCGGCTCGCGGGCATCGGCACCCTGACCGTCCAAGACCTGCTGCCCCGGCTCTCCTCCGTCGGCGACCTCGTCGCCTTCCTGCGTGAACTCGGCGCGACGGTAACCGGTCCCGTGAACTTCGGCACCGAGGAGAACCGGGCGCTCATGGAAGAAGAGAGGACAGCATGACCACTGCGACGACACGGACGACGCCGACGAGCTATCTCGCCTCCGTCGGCACGGCACTGCCCGGCGACCCGGTGGACAACGCCACCCTCTCCAAGGTGCTCGGCATCAACGAGGAGTGGATCGAGGTCTTCATCGGCACCAGGACGCGGTACTTCGCCCGCGACCTCGGCACCGGCGTGGTGCGCTGGTCGCTCGCCGACCTGTGCGCGCAGGCCGCCGAGCGGGCACTCGCCGCCCCCGGCGTCGACCCGTCCGAGATCGAGTTCATCGTCCTCGGCACGGCCACCCCGGACACCCTGATGCCCGCCACCGTCAACCATGTCGCCGACCAGCTCGGACTGGACCAGATCCCCACCTTCCAGCTCCAGTCCGGTTGCGCCGGCGCCGTACAGGCCTTCGGCGTCGCCCAGTCGATGATCGCCTCCGGCCAGTACCGCACCGGTCTCGTCATCGGCGGCGACGTGTGCAGCAAACACCTCGACCTCCAGCGCGACGTGTCCGGCGCCGCCCCCGGCGACCTCGTCAACTACGTCCTGTTCGGCGACGGAGCCGGCGCGGCGGTCCTCACCGACGAGCCGCGCGGACAGGGCGTCGCGCTGCGCCACGTACTCAACCGCTTCACCGGGCTGGGCCGCGCGCCCGGCCAGGTCATCGAGTGGTTCGGGCTCGCCGACCGGTACGACGACCGGCAGGCCCTCATCGAGGACTACAAGGCCATCGAGGAGTCCGTGCCCGTGATGGCGGTCGAGATCCTCTGGGAGATGCTCGGGGAACTCGACTGGGAGGCCGACCAGCTCGACTATCTGCTGCCGCCCCAGCTGTCCGGCCGGATGACCCGCCGCATCACCGAGGAACTCGACGTACCGACCGCGACGGACATCTCGTGCGTCGCGGACACCGGCAACAACGGAAACGCCCTGCCCTTCCTGCAGATCGAGAAGTTGCTGGAGCGGATGTCGGGCGGCGAGCGGGCCCTCGCGGTCGCCGTCGAGTCCAGCAAATGGATCAAGGCCGGCTTCGCACTGGAGAAGATGTGAGCATCGACAGCACCGCCCCCGCGCCCGTTCCCGCCCCGGACGGCTTCACGCTCGACGACTACGTCCGGCTCGTCAACGACGAGATCGGGATGCCGCTCGCGCCCGAGCAGGTGGCCGCCGACTTCGACGAACTCCCCGAATGGGACTCGCTGTACCTCCTCAAGCTTGTGACAGCCCTGGAACCCGCCATCGGCCACAAGGTCCCGGTCGGCAAGGTCCTGGTGGCCCGCAGCCTCAAGGAGATCTACGAGCTGGCGGTGTCCGGGTGAGCACGACCGTCGTGCGCCGCCGCCGCCACACCCTGTACTTCCTGGAGTGGGCGGCGGCTCAGCGGCCCGTGCACCTGGACACCGACGTCGACATGACTCGGATCCAGGCGCACCGCGCCGCCGCCCGCGACAACGGCCGGCGCTACTCGGTCGTCAGCTATCTGCTGTACGCCGCCGGGCGCGCCCTCGACCGTCACCCGGAGGCCAACGCCGTCATGGCCCCCGGCTGGCCCGGACCGCTGCGACGCCCGAGGATCGTCCGCTTCGACGGTGTCACCGCCAAACTCGCCCTGGACCGGCCCGTCGAGGGCGAGCGCACCGTGCTCTCGGCCCTCGTTCCCGGCCTGGAGAGCGCGAACCTGCGTGAGATCCAGGAACGCGTCGACCGCTACCACGGCGAACAGGCCGCCGAACTCCCCGAGTTCAAGGGCGTACGGATGCTCGGCCGGCTTCCGGTCCCGCTCGGCAGAGCCGCCTTCGCCGCGGCGCTGCGCGATCCGCGCAGACGCGCCGGAGTGTTCGGTACCGTCTCGGTCAGCTCGCTCGGCCACCGCGAGGTCGACGGGTTCCACTCGGCGGGCGGCACCGCCGTGACGCTCTGCGCGGGCCGCGTCGTGGACCGCGCGGTGGTCCGCGACGGCGTCGTGGTGCCCGCGCCGATGATGCGGCTCGGCCTCACCTTCGACCACCGGGTGATCGACGGCGCGACCGCGGCCGACGTGCTGTCCGATCTCCACCACACGATGGAGACCTTCGATGACGGCACCTGGGCGCCCGACCCGGGGCCCGACCCTCGGGGCGCCGATCGTGATCCCCGGCCCCTCGGCGGACTGGAGCCAAGTACGCACTGAACTGGACCGGCACGGGGCCGCGGTGCTCTGCGCCCGCCAGGACGACGTGCGACAGGAAGAGGGGGGCGCGCGGCTGCGCGCGCTCCTGGGCCACGACTGGGAGCGCTACCAGGAGCTGACGCACCGCCGGATCCGTACCCGGTTCGCCGCCTCCCGCGTCCTGCTGAAGTCCGCCGCCGCGGCCGCGCTCGGCGTACGGCCCGAAGCGGTCGAACTCGGCTACGGCCTGGGCGGCCGGCCCTGTCTGCGCGGCTACGACGGTCTGCACATCAGCCTCAGCCACACCGACGACCTGCTGGTGGTCGGCCTGGCCACCGACGGCGCCATCGGCGTCGACGCCGAGCGCGGCGACCGCGTCCTGTACGGAACCGGTCTCGTCCGGCACATGTGCACCCCGTACGAGGCGGAGCGCATCGAGGCCATGCCGGTCGCGGAGCGCAACCCGGCCATGCTCCGCCTGTGGACCCTGAAAGAGGCCTACAGCAAGGCCGTCGGTCTCGGCATGCTGCTCGGCTTCACCGACTTCGGCTTCACCCCGGACCGGCCGCCCACGGACGTGCTGGGCCCCGACGGCACCCCCGGAACGGTCGGCGCGTGGGGCTTCCACACCTTGTCGTACGCCGGCCGCTACACCCTCGGCGTCGCCGTCGGCGACGACGGCTTCGGACGCACGACCGACCTGGCGGCGGCCACGGCACTGGACCCCGGCATCGTCGACGCCGTGCTGGCGGCACAGGGCGAGTAGGAGCGGAATCGCTCGCCCGGTGCCGGGGTCGGACCCCTCCCGGCACCGGGGAGATCTCACGCCGCCCGCCGGGCCGGCCGTGACGGGAGGAAGAGCCAGACACCGGGGCGGACTTCGAGCGGGATCGAGGACGCACCGGCCGGCCGGCCCGACGCGAGCGCGATACGCAGGGCGGACCCCGTGCGCGACGCGTACTCGGTCCAGCGGCGGTCGCCGGCGGCGCGCGCGGCGCTCTCGCACTCCTTCATACGGGCCAGCGCCTCCTCGTGGCGGCCCTCGCGCTGCGCCACCAGGGCCAGCCCGCGCAGCGACTCGGCCGAGCCACGCGCGTCGTCGACCAGCCTGCTCACCGACAGGGCGCGCGCGTAGCCGTGTCCCGCCCGCGCGATCTGCCCCATGGCCAGGAGCGCGTCCGCCTCGGCGGACAGACAGCGACCCGCCGCCACCCGGTCACCCTGGCGAGTGAACAGCTGCCGGGCGAGGCGGTACCGGTCGCTCGCCAGTGAGGTCTGGTGGCGCTGCCAGGCCAGGTCGCCGAGGGAGCGCTGGATCACCGCCTCCGCCTTGGCGTCACCCGACCGGCGGGCCGCGTCCAGCGCGAGATCGTGCGTCGTCTGCCACTCGTCCCACAGCGCGCTCGCCTCGTAGTAGCCGGCCGTGGCCGACGCCAGGGAGCAGCACAGACTCCACAACCCGGCCGCGTGCGCCTGCCGCACGGCTTCCGACAGGCTCGCGGCCTCCTCCTGGAACCACCGCAGCGGCGCGTTGCCGACCACCTCGCCGGGGGAGATCGCCGACGGCGGCTCTGCCTCGTACGTGAGCCGTTCTCTGCCGGGCGCCAGTAGCGCGTCCGCGTGCCTGGCCAGGGTGAGGAAGGCACGGCACAGCCGTTCCACGGCCGCGGGGCCTTCCTGCGGGGACTCCTCGGCGAGCGCCTCAAGGGCCAGGGGGCGCAGCAGCGAGTGGAAGCTGTAGCGCACGGGCGCCAGCCGCCCCGGCTGCCGCCGTGCCTCCAGCAGATGAGCCTGCACCAGCTGTTCGGTGATCCGCTCGGCCTCCACCGGGTCCACGGCGAGCAGAGCGGTCCCGGTGGCGGGGGCGAAGTCGGGCAGAGCGGCCAGCGCGAGGATACGGAAGGCGCGCCTCGCCTTCTCGTCCACGTCGCGGTACGCGGTCAGCAGCGTGCCGCGTACGTCGAGATCGCCCAGCGCGAGCGCGGCCAGCCGGGTCCGCTCGTCGCGCAGCCGGCGGGCGAGTCCGGCGACGGTCCAGTGCGGACGGGCCGCGAGTCCGGCCGCCGCCACCCGAAGGGCCAGCGGCAGCCGGCCGCAGAGCTGGGCGATCTCTCCCGCCGCCTCCGGATCGTCCCGCATCCGCGGGCCGCCGCACGCCATGAGCAGCGCCTCGGCCTCACGTGTGGAGAGCACGTCGAGGGTCAGGTGCCGGGCGCTCTCCAGTGCGCCGAGGACCTGACGGCTCGTCAGGATCACCGTGCTTCCGGGCACGGCCGACAGCACCGGCCGCACCTGCGCCTCCGAGACGGCATCGTCCAGGATGATGAGCACCTCGCGGCCCTCGGTGCGTTCGTGCAGCAGCTCCGCGAGTTCCGTCTTGGACGACGGCAGCGGTTCCGGGCCCGAGTCCGACCCCGTCGCCCGCGGTCCGCGCAGTCGCCGCAGCAGGGTCGCCATGGCGGTCCGCGGTTCGACGGCACGCCCGTCGGCGTCCCGCAGCGTCACCATGACTCGTCCGTCGGGGAACCGGCCGGCGGCGTCGTGGGCGAGCCGCACGGCCAGCGCCGTCTTTCCGGCTCCCGCCCGGCCCGACAGCACGAGGACCCTGTTCCGGCCGGGCAGCTCGCCCGCCAGCAGCCGCTCGCCGACGGCCAGTTGGTCCTCGCGTCCGGTGAAGTCCGCCGCGGCGGGCGGCAGCCACACCGTGGGCCTGGTGTTCCGGCCGTACCCCGCGGACCCGTTGCCGGACCCGTTGCCCGACGCGCCGGCCGGGCGGTCGCCGGATCCGCCGACGGGAACGAGACGGAGCGGGGGCTCACCGTGCCGCGCCAGCGAGGGGTCGGAGGCGAGGACACGTTCGTGGAGTCTGGTCAGCACCGGACCGGGCTCCACCGCCAGTTCGTCGGCCAGCGAGCGCCGGGCGCGCTGGTAGGCCTGGAGGGCGTCGGACTGCCTGCCGGACCGGTAGAGCGCCACCATCAGATGGCAGTGCAGCGTCTCGCGCAGCGGATGTTCGTGTGCCAGGCCCATCAGCTCGCCGACCAGTTCCTGGTGCAGTCCGAGCCGCAGATCGGCGGAGATCCGCTGTTCCAGCACCTCCGCGCGCAGTTCGTTCAGCCGGATCGCGGAGGTCTCCAGCGAGGGTCCGTGCGGTAGGCCCGAGAGCGCGGGCCCTGTCCACAGCCCGAGCGCGCGGCTCAGCGCCCGCGAGGCCGCCTCGTACTCGCGCCGGCCGTACGCGGCCCGGCCCTCGGCCCGCAGCGACTCGAAGACGGTCAGGTCCAGTTCCTCCGGGGCGAGCTGCATCAGATAGCCGGGGGGCCGGGTCAGCAGGGGCTGCGCCGTGCCCGTCACGTCCGCGGCCTCGCCGGTGTCCGCCAACAGGGCCTTGCGCAGTTGGGACACGTACACCTGGAGGGTGGTGGTGGCCGTACGCGGTGGCTCCGCACCCCAGAGTTCGTCGATCAGGGTATGGGTCGACACCACGGTGTTGCTCTGTACCAACAGGGTGGCGAGGACCGCGCGCGGCTTGGCCGCGGACGGCGTCTGAGGCGTCATACGTACGGGGCCGAGTACTCGGTATCTCATCACGGGGCTCAGCAGTCCTGCAGCACGGACGCGGAGACCCGCGCCACGACCCGGCTGCCCTGGAGGAACGACAGCCGCAGTTCCACCACCGGCCGGCCCGCCGCGTCCCGGCGCACCCGCCCGTCCGCGCCGATCACCCGCTCCCGCACCGTGCAGTGCAGCGGCAGTCCGGGCTCGGCGAAGCCGCGGAACGAGGCCTGCCAGTGGGACAGCACGGCGTGCGAGGGAACGAAGCCGCGCAGTTCGGCGGCGGCGAGCAGCCCCACCTGGCGCGACACCTCCAGGAACAGCATCGGCGGCACGTCGTCCGGTGCGTCGGCCTCGAAGCGCAACTCGGCGGCGGCACCGGCGTCGATGGGGAACGTCAGTTCGTCATGGTCCGCCGTTCCGGTGTGCTCGGGCAGCCCGGCCAGGACGTTACGGCTGTCCCGGTGACCCACCTGTTCGGGCAGCGGCCTGCCCGGGGACAGCGGATCCCAGTGCCCGGCCGCCAGGGACTCCTCGCTCTGCCGCCGCCCGAGTTCGCGGTGGCCGCGGTAGACGCCCTGGGCGAGGAAGGCCAGCCGGGCCGAGGCGACGCCGCAGCGCCGGCCGTCGATGGAGACGGCGGCCTCGCACTCCAGGCCGTGCGGGACGCCGCCCACGATGTCGAGGGGTGTCACCCCGAGTTCCAGAGCGATCCCGGCCTGTCTCCCCTCGCGGCGCCAAGCGTCCAGATCGGTGATCTCGGCGCTGCCGGAGGCCACGACGGGGTGCCAGCTCGACGGCACTCTGAAGTATCTGCGTGCCGCGAACAGCATGGTCTGGCGCAGTGACTCCACAGGGAACAGCAGATCGTGGTAGCTCGATGCGGAGTCGCGGAACAGCCCGTGTTCTTCGGGGAGTTCGGCGGAGAAAGCGAAGTTCTGCCGGGTCGGGGCGGTCGCCTTCAGCAGAAAGGCCTCGGGGCTGGCCGGTCTGTGGACCAGATGGTGCGTGCCGAGGAAGGAGGGGGAGGGGGAGGGTGCGGTAAAGGTGTCCATGGGTTTGGGATTCCTTTGCTGCGGTGTCCGGCGGCTCCGCGGAAACGCTCGCGGGGGGATGTGCGTCTGACGGTGTGCACGTTGCCCGACTCCACTGAAGGACGGGGGAAGCCGCACTGAAGCACGTTGCCGGCGTCCCCGAACCCTGTGCTCTTAGCCCGCTTTGACCGGTTCTCCCTCGACGATCGGATGGTCCCGGGCCAGTGGTTCCGCCCCGCTCGCACCACCGGGCGCTCCGGTCGCGGCGAAGACCTCCCGTTCGGCGGCGGGATAGCCGGACCACTCGTCGGGCAGGGCGTCCTCGTAGAAGATCGCCTCGACCGGGCAGACGGGCTCGCAGGCGCCGCAGTCCACGCATTCGTCGGGGTTGATGTACATCTTGCGGGGACCCTCGTAGATGCAGTCGACAGGGCACTCCTCGACGCAGGCCTTGTCCTTGAGATCCACGCAGGGCTGGGCGATGACGTACGTCATGAAGTCTCCACTGTCCAGGTGTCGTTGCCGGCGAGGAGTTGTGAGAGGTCGCCCTTGCCGTGCTGTTCGACGGCGGTGTCGAGTTGTTCGTTCATGAGGGTGTCGTAGACGGGTCGCCGGACGCTGCGCAGGACGCCGATGGGTGTGTGGTGGAGGGTGTCGGGGTCGGCGAGGCGTGAGAGT
>NZ_MDCR01000130.1:19283-19752 GCF_001723055.1 Streptomyces niveus | reverse complement strand
CGGACGGCGACGGCCGCGTCAGCGCCGACGAGTACGCCGCCGCCATCCCCTCCCTCGCCGGACCCGCGCTCATCCGCGTTGCCGAGGTGCTCTTTGACGCCACCGACAAGGACGGCAGCGGGAGCATCGATGCCGGCGAGCACCGGACCCTCTTCCGCACCGCCTTCCACCGCGACCTCAGCCCCACCGACGGCGCCTACGGTCGGAGCACCTTCGTGCGTGACTTCCTCTCCTTCATGTCGGGCCGCCGCACGAGCACCCCGTACGACCCTCTTCTCGCCGACGCCTGACGAACTCGTGCACGTGGCGGCCAGGGCCGCACGCTCCTGCGCCCACGTCTGGACTTGCGGCTCAGGTGCCCGCGAAATCCATGAGCGGCAGGGCCTCCTCAACACGCGCTTCTCATCGGGTGGCTGATCCACTCTCGGTACTCGATGTGGCCGTTGGGCAGCGAAATCCGCCTCAAGCA